>NZ_JBEXSW010000019.1:0-143271 GCF_040613775.1 Streptomyces sp. NPDC006208
GTGCTCGGGGAGGCCGGCGTGTTCTCGTTGCGGCTGCCGGAGGCCGACGGTGGGGTCGGGCTCGGGCTCGCCGACGCCGCCGTCGTCTTCGAGGACCGCGATCAGAAGTAACGAGCTCCGCATCCGCGGGATCTCGGGATCCCCGGAGGCCACCATCGCGGCCAGGACCGCAAGTTCGTCCTCGGCAATCGCCCGGTCCCCGAACTCGGCAGGGTACCCGGCCAGTTCGCGCCGGAGCCGGGAGACGGCAGCGCGCAGCTCCGTGGCTCTCGGGTCCTCGCCGCTGCCTGTCACCCGCGTCTGCCCCACGCTCCGCAACAAAGCCCTGCCCCTCGCACGTCCTTGCGCCCGGCCCGACGACCCTGGGTCATCGGCCGAGCGCCCTGGGTTGCGGGCCAGTTAACGCCATCCGGCCCGCGACGCGCCACCGTACAGACAGAATTCAGTACGAGGGGGCTGGATCCATGGCGTTGCGCCACACCGTCACATCAACGGTGATGAACTGACTGGGGTCGGTGTCGGACGACTTCCCCTGGTAGGTGACCACGCCGACATGGCCGGAATCCGTCAGCACACAGATCTTCGAGCCCTTCGACAGCAGGTTCAGGTCGATGCTGTCGGTGAAGCGGGTGTCGTTCCTGCAGGTGTCCAGGTCCCCGGTCTGCCCGGTGCGCAGCAGGATCAGCCGGCCGTTCGTCGCCTCCACCTGCCGCAGGTCCCACTCGAACTCGAAGTCCGCGTTGGAGTCGTCGTTGAGGGGCTTGACCGGGTCGTCGTCGAGCCTGATGTGGTAGTCGGTCACGATGTCGAGCCCGGTGTACGTCTTGGGCGCCGGGTCCGCCGCCGGGTCGTCGGGCGGCGTGTCCAGCCCGTCGCCCTCGTCGGCCGGCGTCGATGCGTCGTCCGCGGGGGTCTCGTCCTTCGGGGTGGTGTCCGGGCTCGAGTCGCCCTTGTCCTGGCCCTGGCTGCTCTCGTCCTTGTCCTTGTCCTTGTCGGACAGGGCGAGGTACGCCCCGCCGCCGGCGGCACCGCCGAGAAGCAGCGTGACGAGCACGGCAATGACGAGGGTGCGTGTCTTCTTCTTCTTGGGCGCGGCAGGTCCGGGGGTGGCCACCGGGGTGGGGACCGTGCCGTACGGGTGGCCGGGCTGACCAGGGTGCCCCGGTTGCGTCGCCTGCGGGTATCCGTACGCCGGAGTCTGCTGCGGGGCCGTCGCCTGCGGATAGGCGTACGCATGGGGCTGCGGGTGCGGGTGCGCCTGCGGCTGCGGCTGCGGCTGCGCGGGATCCTGCGGCGCCGGGCCGAACCCGGGGGGAGGCGTCGCCGGGGCGGCGTGCGCGGTGGGCACGTACCCGGGCGCCTGTATCGGAGACGGGGTCGCGGGCGCGGTGGGCGGCTGCGCAGGCGAGGGCTGTGCGGCGACGGCCGGCTGCCCGCCGGGCGGGGTGACCGGCGGCGCCGGAGCGGCCGCACGGGTGGTGATCTCGGCGGCCACGACGCTCGGCAGCCACTCCTCGGGCCGGCGCAGCACCGTTTCACCGTTGGCGGTCTGGCAGATGCTCAGGATCTCCGCGACCGAGGGCCTGCCATCCGGCTCCTTGACCATGCAGCGGGTGACCAACTCGTGCAGCTGCGCGGGCAGTTCGGTGAGATCCGGCTCCTCGTGCACGATCCGGTAGAGCACCCCGTGCGAGGTACCCTCGCCGAACGCCGCCCTGCCGGTCGCCGCGTACGCCGCGATCTGACCGAGCGCGAAGATGTCGGTGGCCGGCGTGACATGGCTGCCTGCCGCCTGCTCCGGAGCCATGAAGGACGGTGTACCGATGGTGACGCCGCTGCTGGTGAGCGACGTGGCGTCAGCGGCGCGGGCGATGCCGAAGTCGATGACGCGGGGACCGTCGGCGGCGAGCAGGACGTTCGCGGGCTTGAGGTCGCGGTGCACGATGCCGGCCCCGTGGATCACCTGCAGCGCCTCGGCGATTCCGGCGACGAGCAGCAGCACGGTCTCGACCGGCAGCCTGCCGTGCTGGGCAACGGCTTCGGCGAGCGAGGGCCCGGGGACGTACGCGGTGGCCAGCCAGGGCTGCTCGGCCTCCGGGTCGGCGTCGATGACGGGTGCGGTGAACAGCCCCTGCACCCGCTGCGCCGCCTGCACTTCCTGGGCGAAGCGGCGACGGAACTCGGGGTCCTGGCCGAAGTCGGGCCGGATCACCTTGATGGCCACCGGGCGGCCGCCAGGTGTGTACGACAGATAGACCTTGCCCATGCCGCCGGCGCCGAGGCGGGCGGCGAGGCGGTATCCGGCGACGTTCCGCGGATCCTCGTCCCCCAGCGGCTTGAAGACCGTTCCCTGGTGCGCGCGCCCACTCATCGACTCTTGATCCCCCATGGCGAACCTCGTTGTTGAGGAAGCACCCTATCCAAGGTCGGCTCCCGCTCTCCACGTCGGACGACCGGTTCAGCCCGGGCGGTTGCAGCGCGGGCGCACATCGCCCGTTCGGCGCAACACTTCGCCCGTATATGAGGTAGGGAGTCCTTATGGCAACCCCTGAGAATTCATCGCCTCGTCAGAAACCGGTCGTGGCCGGTCTGTTGCTTGCAGCGGGTGGCGGGCGACGGCTCGGCGGCCGCCCGAAGGCGATGCTGACGTACGGCGGCCGGCCGCTCGTCGAGCATGCGGTGCGCGTGCTGCGCGAGGCCGGCTGCGCCCCGCTGCACGTGGTGCTCGGCGCGTCCGCCCAGCGCGTGCGGGAGGAGGCCGATCTGTCCGGCTGCGTGGTGACGGACAACCCGGAGTGGGAGGAAGGGATGGGTTCGTCGCTGCGGGTGGGCCTGGGGTCCCTGCCGCCCGGCGTCGACGCGGCGCTGGTCCTGCTGGTGGACCAGCCGGGCATCGGCGCCGCGGCGGTGGCGCGGATCCGGGCGGCGTACCGCGCCCGCGGTTCGCTGGTGGCGGCCGCGTACGACGGGCGGCGCGGGCACCCCGTCCTCTTCGGCGCGGAACGCTGGCGCGACATCGCGCGGAGTGCGGTCGGCGATCGCGGGGCGCGTGCGTATCTGGGGGCGCACGAGGGCGAACTCACGCTCGTCGAGTGCGGCGATGTGGCCCAGGCGTACGACATCGACACACCCGAGGACCTGAAGCACCTCGAGTGAGCGGCGTGGCACTGAGCGCCACGATATGTCGACCCAGAGAATCTCGATATCAACAAACCATTGAACTTCCACCATGCGATAACTACTATCCACTGATCAGAAGCGCCTGACCGACAAGACGGCGCCTGCGGTCGTGCTCCGGCGCTATGGCACCGAGTGCCACTCCGCGGCGACCGGCAGCCGGTCACCGCCTCGCACCACCGACATCTCGCCCCGCCACGCACCGCACCGCACCGCCCGTGAAGCCCGCTGAAGGAAGTGACAGCTCATGTCCGCACCAGCGCCGTCCCCGCTGGCCATCGTCGAAGCCGAGCCCCTGCCCCGGCAGGAAGAGGTCCTCACCGACGCGGCCCTCACCTTCGTGGCCGAGCTGCACCGACGGTTCACACCCCGGCGTGACGAGCTGCTCGCGCGCCGGGCCGAGCGCCGCGCCGAGATCGCCCGCACCTCCACGCTGGACTTCCTCCCGGAGACCGCGGCGATCCGCGCGGACGACTCCTGGAAGGTCGCCCCTGCGCCCCCGGCCCTGAACGACCGCCGCGTGGAGATCACCGGACCCACGGACCGCAAGATGACCATCAACGCGCTCAACTCAGGTGCGAAGGTCTGGCTCGCCGACTTCGAGGACGCCTCCGCTCCCACCTGGGAGAACGTCGTCCTCGGCCAGCTCAATCTGATCGACGCCTACGAGCGCCGCATCGACTTCACCGACCCGAAGTCAGGGAAGTCGTACGCCCTGCGCCCCGCCGAGGAGCTCGCGACCGTAGTGATGCGCCCGCGCGGCTGGCACCTCTCGGAGCGCCACCTGCAGGCGGACGGCGTCCCGGTGCCGGGCGCCCTGGTCGACTTCGGTCTCTACTTCTTCCACAACGCGCAGCGGCTGCTGGACCTCGGCAAGGGCCCGTACTTCTACCTCCCGAAGACCGAGTCCCACCTCGAGGCCCGGCTGTGGAACGACATCTTCGTCTTCGCGCAGGAGTACGTGGGCGTCCCGCAGGGCACCGTCCGCGCGACGGTCCTGATCGAGACGATCACGGCGGCGTACGAGATGGAGGAGATCCTCTACGAGCTGCGCGACCACGCCTCCGGCCTGAACGCCGGCCGCTGGGACTACCTCTTCTCGATCGTCAAGAACTTCCGCGACGGCGGCGAGAAGTTCGTGCTCCCGGACCGCAACGCGGTGACGATGACGGCCCCGTTCATGCGGGCGTACACCGAACTCCTCGTCCGCACCTGCCACAAGCGCGGCGCGCACGCCATCGGCGGGATGGCGGCCTTCATCCCCTCGCGCCGGGACGCCGAGGTCAACAAGGTGGCCTTCGAGAAGGTCAAGGCGGACAAGGACCGCGAGGCGGCCGACGGCTTCGACGGCTCGTGGGTCGCGCACCCGGATCTCGTCCCGATCGCGATGGCGTCGTTCGACGGGGTGCTCGGCGACAGGCCCAACCAGAAGGACCGCCTGCGCGAGGACGTCTCGGTGGCGGCGGGCGACCTGATCGCCATCGACTCGCTGGACGCGAAGCCCACCTACGAAGGCCTGCGCAACGCGGTCCAGGTCGGCATCCGCTACATCGAGGCCTGGCTGCGCGGGCTGGGCGCCGTCGCGATCTTCAACCTCATGGAGGACGCGGCGACCGCAGAGATCTCGCGCTCCCAGATCTGGCAGTGGATCAACGCGGGCGTGGTCTTCGAGAACGGCGAGCGGGCCACCCCGGAGCTGGCCCGCAGTGTGGCGGCACAGGAGCTGGCCGCGATCCGCGAGGAGATCGGCGAGGATGCGTTCGCCGCCGGCAACTGGCAGAAGGCGCACGATCTGCTGCTGAAGGTCGCGCTGGACGAGAACTACGAGGACTTCCTCACGCTTCCGGCCTACGAGCAGCTGGTCGGCTGACAGCCTGGTTCCTTCGCTCCCGCCCCCGGTACCGCCCGGGGGCGGGTGCGTTTTCGCCGCCAGGGGCTTCGTCCGCGGACCGGCGCGTGGCCGACCAGCCGGCAGGAAGGAGGCCTCGGGGGTGCGGTCCGGCAATGCAGGCGGTGGCTGTCCGCTCGCAGCGGGTGGCGGCGGAGTCCGACCGTCACTCACTGCTCGCGGCCGGCTCCATGGCGACACACGTCGGCCATGCGGGAGCCAATTACTCAACGGCGAAGGAGAGTTGCGCCTGGCGCCACAGCCGACTCCCCGGGAACCTGGAGTCGATTTGTCACGTTTGACTCCTTATGCGCATACGCCTAGTTTGGATCTAGGTTGAAAGAAGTATCCGCCTTCCCGTCTGGCGGGCAGGCGGACAATCTCAAGATCCCGTTCGACGACCACCTGGTGGTGGTTGTCCGACGGACGGAAGTCCAGTCGCCGGGTTTGCTGCACTCAGCAGCCCTGGTGGGCCCGATGCCGCGCGAGGCCTGTGAGTCGGTGATGGCAACTCGCACCAACTTCACGGCCGATGCACCGAACCCCTCGCAAACGCGTCATCGCCTCACTGGTGCTGACGTTACCTCGGCCGTGCAGGGCTCCGACCCGTCCACGCCCCGGGAAGGGAAGCACCATGCGGGTAAAGACATCGAGGATTTCCCGGCTGTTCGCCGGCCTGCTCGCCGCTCTCGCTCTGACTTTGGGCGGAGCCGGCATAGCCAGTGCCGCCGGCGCGAGCAACGCGGCTCCGTCCAACCACTCCTACGACGGCTGCCGGTCCGGGTACTACGACGACTGGCGGTACGACAGGTACTCGGACCGCTTCGACGACCGCCGCGGCTTCTATGACGACCGGCGCGGCTTCTATCGCGACAGCTGTGACTACCCTGTTGTGATCATTCTCCGGTAGCCCCCGCGTCGCGACAGCTGTGCGGGACTGGGCTGTCGCGCTCAAGAACAGACCCGGTCAGGGGATCCGGCCCTCGCACAACGCGCGGGCCGGATCCTCTGCATCGCACTCGCTGTGCGCCCGCGGCTGTGTTCCCGCTACGGAACGGCATACGGCCTGCAGGGGGCCTGACGCGCCGGCCGCCGCCTAGCCGTCCTTCTCCGCCGGGTACGCCGTTCCCCCTCTCTCGGAGTGTCCGAGGGTCCGGCCCGGCGCCACACGGTCGCGCACCAGACGCTTGACGGCCGTCGGCTCCGGAAAGCCCTGCTTGCGGCGGTCCCACACGACATCGCCGTCGACGCGCACGACGAGGACACCGCCGGTCCCGGGCTTGAGCGCGAGCTCTTCGAGCTCTGCCTCGAAGGTGATGAGGAGTTCCTGGGCGAGCCATGCGGCCCTCGGCAGCCAGCGGCACTGTGTGCAGTACTCGATCTGCACACGGTGTCCGGAGCCCGGGGACGGAGTGGGCGAGTTCACGGGGTGGCGCCACCTCTCGGTCGGTGCAGGCGTCCGGTACGGAACACCGCGGCCACTCACATTGTCGCGAACGACCCCGCCCGCCCCGAGTACCGCTCCTGCAACCGCGCGCACACGATCGGCTGCTCCGGCAGTTCAAGGCCTCGGAGCAGATAAGCCAGCCGCTGCGCCGCCGACGGCCCGTCACCGTCGGCGTTCCACTCCACGGGGGCATCCGTGTCCGGCGAATCGATCGAGCCCGCCACCGTCGAGGCATGACGCACGTGGGGCGTCTCCCAGCACCTCGGGAATCGCCCTACGCCCAGCCGACCACGTACCTACACGTCACCGCTTCCCGCCACGAACCCGACGAAGGCATCCCACGCCTGGGGCTGGAGGGTGAGCATCGGAACGGTGGCGTCCTTCGAGTCGCGGATAAGCACAACACCAGAGCAGGCCGCGACCTCCACGCACTCGCCGCCCTCGCCGCTGCTGTAGCTGCTCTTGAACCACGCCAGTACAGACGCAGTCGGCACAGACTCTTCGACGTTCATGTCACTCCAAGCAACTTCTCGATGAAGGCCAGCGATTCGCGCGGTGTGAGCGCCTGGGCCCGGAGGAGACCGTACTGCTCTTCGAGCTCCCGGACAGTCCCCCGGTCCGTGTAGAGACGGCTGTGCTTGTACGCCTCCACGTAGGCGATCCTCCGCGCATCACGGGTCTCGATCAAGGTGAACGGTCCAGCCAGCCCAGCATGCTCTTCCCGCCGGTTGGGCATGAGCTGGATCTCCACGTTGCGGCGCTCACCACTCAGCAGCAGTTGCTCAAGCTGCCCGCGCATCACACCATCGCCACCCAAGGGGCGGGTGACTACCGACTCCTCGATGACGAAGCTAATAGTGGGAAGCGGCTTCCGCGCGAAGATCTCGTGCCGAGCCAGTCGAGCGTTCACCCGCTCGTCGATCGTCTCGTCGCTCAGCAATGGCCGCCGCATGGTAAACACGGCCCGTGCGTACTCCTCCGTCTGCAGCAGGCCGGGCACAGCCTGGTTTGCATAGACATGAAGCTCGACGGCCTCGGTCTCGAACCGCAAGCCCCGACTGACGACGCTGGAGATCGTCCTGCAGTGGGCGCAACTCCCGCCCGAGCACCTGAATGTCGCCATGAACGCACTCGAACCGGAGCTCGCCCGTCAGCATCAAAGGGAGCTGGAACAGGCTCGTCTGGAAGCCGCCGACGCGAAGGACGCGCGCACCCACAGGCTCTACCTCGGCGGACTGATCGCCGGGTTCCTGCTGTCGACAGGCATGCTCACCGGCGTTGTGGTCGTCGGGGTGAACGGCCAGGCATGGCTGGCTGCCATGCTCTCCGGACCGAGCGTGTTGTCCCTGGCCGCGCTGTTCGTGCCGAGAAAGGTCGATGCGGGGGCCGCCCGACAGAGCGCGTTGCTCCACCGAAGCGCACTTGCGGCCGGCACGCAGCCGGGTGTCGACCCTGCTTTGCAGAGCACGCCCCCTGGAAGCGTCGTCTGAGCAGTTCGGGGTCCATAGGCCCTGATGATCACGCGCACGTCGGATTCCTCGTAGCGCGGGCGTAGTGGCGAGGTGTTGTCGGACAGCACCCCGCTGAACCCCACAGGGTCCGGCGCAGCACGGGATCTTCCAGCCAGACAGATGTGTCCGTCAGGAGCGCACCACGCGCCCGACCGCGTTGACCACATCATCGGCAGCAGCACGGGTCCGGGTGGAGCGGGCCGCCAAGTCCTCCTGGTCGGTGGCGTGGTGCAGGGTGAACGTCGCATCCGCCAGCTCAGCGAGCCTGCGGCGTATCTCAGCGTCGTCGGTGAGCAGTTGGACCTCAGCCAGGGCCGCGATCACTCCGGAGCGAGCCTCCAGCGCGGCGGCCGTTGCCGCGTCCTTGTCTCGGGCCGGCGCGTCACGCTGCTCCCACCGGTTGTACTGAAGGCGGCGGAACACGGTCTCGGAGGCGAGCAGACGTGCGGTCGCCTGACGGAGTTCCCGTCGGGTCTCGGCATCAAGGGCGCCTGTGTGGAGCCGGTTGGCGGTGTGGGACTGCAGGAAGTGCGAGACAACCGCACCCAGCAGTGTGCCGGTGACAGCGATTATTCCCGTCCAGAGCTCCACTATGTTTCCCCTTGACACTGCGGACCGGATGCCCCGTCCCTGCCGAGATCTCCATCGAGAGCCAAACGCGCTTCGTCGGCGGCATATTGCCGGACCATGCCGACCGCGCCGGCCTGCACTCGGCTGTGGTGGCCGACATCGGCTCCGAACCGCACCTGCCGGACCAGTTTCGCCACGCCATCTCCTCGTCACGCGCCGCTACAGGTATCAGTGACACCGTAGCGGCGGCTCACTCGCTCAGGTGACACGAGCAACGGGCGTGCCCGTCCGCCACAGGCGACTTTGCGCTTCGCCGTGCCGCGGCGACGTCGGCGCCGACGGACTTGGGCCGACCGTAAGGGCGCTTCACCTTGCCGCCGCCGCTCACTGAGCACGACGCGTTCGCGGAGAGACAGTTGATTTCGTCCGAACTCTCCCGAACTACCGCCCGGACGCCTATCGTTCTGCCCCATCAAGGACTCGCCATCCGGGGGGATCGTGTCTGACGCGTTCAAGTCGAAGCCTCTGCTCAAGCGTTGTGTCGTCTGTCGTCAGCCCGTGGCGAGGAAGAAGCTCACCTTCACCCCGGGCGGGCAGCCGGCGCACCGGGCCTGTCAGTCGGCCCCGGACCGCCCGCCGACCCGTGCGGCGGCCACGCCTGGTCCGGCTCGGGCGCCGAAAGACATCAGCCGTGCCGAACTCCTGAAGCGAATCGAAGCGCTGCGCAAGCGCGATCCGAAGATGAACCTGCGCGCCAAGAAGGCACAGCCCGGCGGCCGCCCCAAGCCTCCGCCGACAGCGCCGCGCCGCAACCAGCGGCCGGTTGCCCCGCCCCAGCCGTACTACGGCGTGGAGATGAAGTCCCTCGACGGCCGGTGGGTACAAATGCACCCTGACTCCGAGTAGTGGTCGCCGCCCCCAGCCGGCCCGATCCGGCGCATGGCCTTTGTTCCGTGTCGAGCGGGGTGAGGTCGTCCGGCTTTGGGGGCACCGATCGCACCGATCGCACATGCGACCGATATTCGACAGAAGCCTTGAGCAAGTCCGTACTGAGTTGATCGCTTGCGTCGGCAAGGGGAGGCAGCACGGTGAGGGGACTCGCACCCGGTCTACTGGACCCGGACTTCGCGGGTCGTTGATTCGTATGGTGTGACCGGTCCGGAGGCGTCCCGGGCGGGTGGTGTGGCGTTGGTCAGGGTGTGTCGATCACTTCCCGGCCCTGCGGCCACGGTCTGAGCGTCAGCGCCTCGAAGTGGTGGTGACGTCCGTGGTGGAGGAGCATCCGGGCGCTCTGCCTGCGCTGCCGGATTTCTGCGCCGGCTGGATGTGGTCGGGATCGTCGATGAGGTGTGTCCGGGCGGTGCGAGTGCGCGCCTGAGGCACGGCCAGTATGCTTCCGGCCACTTCTCATTTTGATCATCCGGAATGGAGCCCCACCATGACCATAGCCCGCTTGTCCGCAGCGACTTGGAGCCTCTCGGCCGTAGCCGCCGGCGTGCTGCTCGTCGGCTGCTCGGGTTCCGTCACCGTTGGAAACTCCGAGCCGAAACTGTCCAAGGGCAAGCTGGCCACCACAGTCGCCGAAAAGCTCGCCGCCACAACGGGCCAGCCGACGCCAGACGTCGCCTGTCCCGAGGACCTCGTCGGGAAGGTCGGCACCACCACCCGTTGCACGCTCACAGCGGACGACGGCAGCACTGTGGGCGTGTCGGTCACCGTTTCCTCTGTCGTTGGAAACCAGATCAACTTCGACATCAAGGCCGACGACACAGCTTCCCCGGCTGCGAACTGACAACCAGGACAACAAGCGCGTCGCCGCACTCATCACGGTGATCTGCCTGGCCCTGCTGTTCAGTCTGATCGAACGCCAGGTCCGCCGGCCCTGGGACCCGAGCAAATATGCAGGGGCTCTGTCCGGGCAGCCCCCGGGGCATCGAGCTCCACCTGCTCGACCTCCTCGGCCTGGAACCCACACCCCCGCTGGCCAGGCACCTGAACGAACTACCCGCGAAGTACGGAGCTAGAGCAGCCATTCGTCGGCGAGTAGCCCGACCAGCTGCTTCTGCCGTGTCCGGACGAGCTCAGGGGTCCACTCCGTGTGCTGGAGCACCTGGGTCGTCAGCGCGAAGGGCACCACCCCGTTCCGGCCGGCGAAGTAGGTGGCTTTCTTCACGGCGAAATCGTGGTTCTGCGCTGCCGAGTTCTTGGCCCGGTTGAGGAGAACCAGGTTCCCCAGCCGGTGTGTCCAGGCAAGGCGCTGCTCCTCGTCGAAGAGACGAGTCCACTGCGACTCCTGTCTCGGGTTCTGCGGCAGCACATGCTCGACGGTGATGATCGGATGGTCATAGGTGGCCCCCTGACCGCGTGCGAGCACCTCGTCGACCCTCAGGAGCACGTACTTGCGGATCTTGCCCACGAGGTAGAGGTCGCCGTCCAGCTTGGCCCGTGTCTCGGCACGCTCCGCCTCCGACAGTTCCAGAGCCTCGGCATTCAGCCCGGCTCCCTGATCGAGCTGGCGCAGCAGTTCCGCGTAACGGGTGACGCGAGGTGTGGTGTAGACGCGTCGGACGAACATGCTGGCGGAGAGCCGCTCCAACGCGCCCAGGAACCGGTCGAGCCACACGGGGTCGTTCCCGTGGTGTCGCAACGCCCAGAGGGCGGCCGGTCGCCAGTCGTTGTTGTCGACCTGCTGGAGTCGCCGGAACCAGGTGTTGACCTTCTCGGCGCCGGACGAGGCCTCGTAGACGGCGTCGCGGACCTGGACGTACGCGTCGGCGTAGGGGCGGAGGACTTCGTTGACGAAGACCTCGCCATCGCCGGGGAGGTACCGGCTGAGTACCTGCTCCGGGAACTCCTTGAGCAGTTCTTGTTCCGCCCGCTTCTTGGCATAGATCATGCGCAGGTGAAGGAACAGGTCCGCGAAGTCGTCCCGGCCGAGGTCCTCTTCGGCGTCCTCCCACTTGATTGCGCACTGCCCTGCCGCCGGCTCCGGGAGGTCGCCGATGATCCGTGCCTTGAAGATGTCCGTCGGCGACAGGTCCAGTCCGCGGGAGTTCATGACGCTGAAGATGCGGTGCGCACTGTCCAGGTCGGGGGTGCTCACGACGACCAGGTAGGTCCGCTCAACGAGCATCTGCAGCAAGTCGAGCCAGCGTGCCTCTGACCAGCCGGCCAGTGCCGTATGGAGTGCTCGCGCGTTACGAAGGACCGCCTTCTGGGCGTCCGTGCCCAGTTTTTCCGGGACCAGGGTGAGCAGCTGCGGGACGGCTCCTTTCCTCTGCACGTACTGCTCGAAGAACTCCGCGTCACGCGGGCGCAGTTTGAGGCGTGGCCGCCTGGCGAGCCCTCGGATCTTGGCGCCCGGCTCACTCACGAGTTTGTCCAAGTCGTCCCGGACCTCCGGGTCCTCGGCAAGGTCACGGATCACGGACAGCAGGATGGTCAAGGTGGTGAGCCGCTGCTGACCGTCGATGACGTCGGCGCGCGACGTCCCGCTCTCCTTGACGAGCACGATGGAGCCGAGGAAGTACGGCTCCTCCTTTCCACGGTCCAGAGCTTCCACGAGATCTGTCAGCAGTTGGACCGCCTGCTCCTCCTCCCAGGCGTAGGGGCGCTGGTAGTCCGGGATGTGGAAGACAAAGTCGCTGCTGAACACCTTGTGCAAGGGCATCTCGTGGGCCTCGAGCTTTTGCATGGCCCCATGATGGCGAGGCGGAGCGCCGGACCGCGGGCGAATGGTCAGAAAGGTGGATCATCGGCCCCTTCTCCGTGAGGCTCAGGGCGATCCGTGTGAGGTACTGGACGTGTCCCATCCTCGTCCGGGTCTCCGGGACGCCCGTGCCCGCCGCGCCTGCGCCGTGGGCGCAGGAATCCAGCCACTTGTCAGCGGTGTTCCGGTGCGGCGATGAGGGGGCGCGGCGCAAGCGTCCGCAGGTCACCGAGGAGCGAGAGCCGTGACCAGGTCGGCGGCGGCGAGCAGGCGCACCCTGGCCGCGTCCTGACTGAGCGGGTGGAGAGCGAACACCTCGCTCCCGTCAGGCAGTTCCAGGTCGCCCCGGAGCAGGTAGGCCAGCGACGGCCCCGCCGACGGTCCATCGCCCTCGACGCCCGCGCCAATGGGAGCGTCGGTGTCCGGCGAGCCGATGCGGGCGGCGAAGCCGGTCACGTCCTCTCCGTCCCTGCGCCGGTACACGCTCCGCGAGCCGTCCGTATGGCGCAGGACGACCGTGGCCGCCCGCGCCGCGGCCTGCCACACCGCGAGCTCGCCCAGGCCGACGCGCGAGCCCGAGGCGAACAGGTCCGTCAGCCGGTGCGCGAGGGTGGCCAGCGCGTCCGCGTGCCGCCACACGGCGTGGTGCGTGCCGGTGACTCCCTTGACGACGTCGAGCCAGCGCATGGTGCGCGTCTGCACGTCGATGAGCAGCGGCACGCAGGCGCGGCTGCTGCCGGTGAGGTCGAAGCGCTGCTCGACGGAGCGCGGGGCGAACACCGGTCCCTGGTTTCCGGGTTGATCCCGCACCATGAGTCCGGCGAAGGCTTCCGCCAGGTCACCGAAGGGGACGTTGTTGTACGAGTAGACGACCGCAACGACGTACCGCACCCCGGCTGCGTCGAGCAGCTCCAGGTCGAGGTCCACGAACTCGCTGGCGCCGAGCGGAGGAGGCGCGTCCTGAAGGTCACCGGAGTGGACCGCGGCCTCGCCCGCGTACCGCAGGCTGGTGTAGGCGCACTCTCCGACGTGCCGCCAGTCCGCGTCGAACATCGCGGCCGACAGGTCCAGGTCGGTCGTACCCGAGGTGGGGCTCTCCATCCAGTGCAGGAACAGGCGCAGTGTCCGGCCGTCCGGTACGGCGAGTTCGCTGCCGCGCGGCAGGGTCACCAGGGCTCGGGACGCGGTCCGTTCGGTGAACGGCGCGACGAGACCGTCCAGCGCGGCATCGACCACCGCGACGTCCACGGGAACCGCCTGCCCCGCTCTGCGCAGCAGCTCCGCCGTCAGCACGTCGACCACGGTCCGCACGAGGGGGACGGGCAGTGCCGGCCTGTTGTCGTCGGTCACATGGGTCTTCGCCGCCGCTCCCTTCGGGAAGAACACCCGTGCCACCTGCTCCCGGTCGCGGGTGCGGACGGCACCGAGCACAGACAGCAGGACGGCCGGCGCCACCCGCGGGACCACACGCTCCAGCGCGCGGACGACGGAACGGGAGCCGTTCTCGTCCTTCTCGCCGATGAGGCGCAGCAGGTGGTCGAGGCGGCGGACGAGTTCACCCGGGCGCTGCTCGAGCAGCGTGAGCGCCCCGGCGAGGTCGCGGGCCGCGAGCGCGGCCTCGACCTGGCCGCTCCAGCTGTGCGCCACGACGGTGGAGCCGGTGACGTCGATGTGGGCAGCGGTCTCCGCAGCCGTGCGCAACGTGGCGGACAAGGCGTCGTCGCCGAGCCGGGTGCCGCGCAGCGCGGCGAAGGCGAGAGCAGCGCGCGGGAAGCGATTCGCGTGCTCGAAGGGGTGCAGGCGTTCGGCCGCGTGGATCCAGGCCTGCCGGTACCGCCGCATGTCCTGGGCCGCCTGTGCCGGGTCCAGGGTGTCGAGGACGGACAGCAGGGCGCGGCGCAGGGGCCGGGGTACGGCGGCGAAGCGCGGGATCTCGACGAGTCCGGCGTCTCCGCCGGAGCGGACCGCGAGCACGCGCAGCACATCGGTGGCGGTATCGATCAGGCCGGCCGCAACGGGAAGGGCCTGTGGCACAGCAGTCGGGTCGGCAAGCAGCCACGCGACCAGGCGGGCCTTCGTCTCCCGGCCAGGCACGGTGGTCGGCAGCCGGTCGAGGTCGTCGCGCGTCCTGGCTGCCAGCAGAGCTTCCAGGTCGTCGGTGTCCTGGGGGCTGAGGGCGCCGGTGCGGGCGAGCAGCGTGTCCAGTTCACGGGTTGCGTCGGCATCGCGGGCGGTGAAGTCACCGCCGTAGGACAGGAGACGCAGCCGCTCGGGCGGCGCGGCGCGGCGGAACAGCTGCCGGCGCGGGCGCCTGGGGCGCAGGAACGGGTCGGAGGGGTCGATACGGCGCTCGCACACGGGGCACGCCGAGAAGTCGGCGCCGTCGAAGCACGAGCCGCACACAAGGTGGGCGCACGGCGATACGGGCACGACGGAGTCCACCGTGCCGCACAGCACGCACGGCTGCTCGGGGCGCTGGAACAGCACGGTGAGCACGCGGTCGACATAGTGCGCGTACGTGTCGTGCGGGGTGCTGTCCGGGAAGTCGCGCAGCAGGGGTACGTGCGGGCGGTCGGCGCCGAGGGCGCTGTCGATGTCGTGCAGCAGTGCCCGGCCCACCGCGCCCATGGCCCGTGCGTCGAGCGCGGCAAGCGCGGCGCGCAGCGGCGGGGCCAACAGGTAGCCCCGGTCGACGAGATCGGCCTCGAGCAGTGCTGCTCCCCTGTCGCCGGCCGGATCCGAGACCACTGCCGGTGTCGGCAGATACACGGCTCCACGGCGCGAAAGGAGCACGGTGGCGAGGGCCCGTGGACGGGCGGTGGTGGTGCGACCGATGACCTCGGTGGTGGACACGTCTCTTTCTCCCCCTCCCGGATGACCGGGTGTTGCGCGGGGCGGGAAGTGAGCACGCTGATTCATCGGAAAGAATGGAGAAGGAAGCACACTCGGGAGCCGCCCCGCGCCCGGCGACGATAACAGCCGGGAGTCAGACTGATCATCCGGTTTTCCGGGGACCGGCGTCGAGCCGTGCGCGAGGCCCGAACGGAGCGGCGCGCCCTCGTCAGGCGATCCGTGTGCCCGTCCCGGTGACCCGCACCCGTTTGTCGCCCTCGCGCAGTTCCACGGTCAGCACGCCCGGGCGGCCCATGTCCTCGCCCTGGTGGAGGGTGAGCACCGCCGCCTCGGGTACCAGGCCGAGTTCGCGGGCGTACGCGCCGAACGCACCTGCCGCCGCGCCCGTCGCCGGGTCCTCGACGACGCCACCCACCGGGAACGGGTCACGCACATGGAAGACGCTCTCCGACTCCCGCCACACCAACTGCACCGTGGTCAGATCGAGCCGGCGCATCAGGGCCTCGAGGCGTGCGAAGTCGTACGCCAGATCCGCCAGCCGCGCACGCGTCGCGGCGGCAAGCACCAGATGCCGGGCGCCCGCGAAGGCGATGCGTGGCGGCAGCGCGGGATCCAGATCGGCGGCCGGCCAGTCGAGCGCGGCCAGCGCCTCGGCGAGATCGGCGTCCGCGATGTCCTCTCTGTGCGGCTCGACCGTGGTGAGGGTGGCCCGCAGCGCCCCGCTCTCCTCGCTCACCGTCACCGGCACCGTCCCCGCGCGCGTCGCGAACACCAGGTCGCCGGCTCCGATGCGCTCGCCGAGGGCGATGGCCGTGGCGACCGTGGCGTGCCCGCAGAACGGCACCTCCGCCTTGGGGCTGAAGTACCGGATGGTGAACGCCCGTCCGGGCTCCCCGCCGAGCCCTTCCGGCGGATCGGACAGGAACGCGGACTCGCTGTACCCGAGGTCGGCGGCGATGGAGAGCATGTCGGCGTCGTCGAGCCCGGAAGCGTCGAGGACGACCCCGGCGGGGTTGCCCCCCTCAGGGTCGCTGGAGAAGGCGGCGTAGCGCAGGACGGCTGGCTTCGTAGTCATGATCGGCGGAACCGCGGACCGACGTGGTTTGTTCCCCGCCGAGGTCAGGAGGTGGTAGCGCCTCCGTGCGAGCCGGGTGCTCGGGGCAGGCCCGCCTGTGCGTGTGGCCCGCAGATGCGGTGTCGGGCGTCCCCTCCCCCGAGCCCGACGAGCCCGTGCTGCTGCACGTCCCGTTCGGGCGGCGACCGGTCACGCCCGCGTACACAGATCGCCGGCCCACGTACACCGCCTGACAGTCAGCGCGTCACTGCTGGTCAGCGCTGTGAGCGACGCGGAAGCGTTGGAGGCATGAAACCGGCAACCACCCCGCCCGCAAGGCTTGTTCACGATCCCACCACCACGCACGAGTTCACGATGCAGTTCACCTCGACGCCCCGCAGCGCACGGCTCGCCCGGCGGCTCGTGTCGCACCGGCTGCACGAGTGGGGTCACCCGTACGACTCCACAGCCAACGAGACGGTCACGCTGATCGCGGCGGAGCTCGTGGCGAACGCGGTGCGCCACGGTCACGTGCCCGGGCGGGACTTCCACCTCCGCCTGGCCGCGACCCCGGCCACCCTGCGTATCGACGTGACCGACACCCGCACCGAAAAGCGACCCCACCGCAACCCCGAGTCCCCTCCCCCGAGGAGGAGTCGGCCGCGGCCTGCTCCTCGTCTCCATGCTCGCAACCGACTGGGGCATCACTCCGCGTACGGCCTCGCCCGGCAAGGTGTGGGCGGTGGTCGAGCCTGTCCCGCCTCCCTCGTGAGCCACGTACGCTCCAGGACCGGCGGGCGATCGCGATGACGCCCAGGACGCGGAGCAGCAGAACCCGTGTGCGAGGCGGCAATCGGGCAGAATCAAGTCGGGACGCAGCCGGCCGACGAGGAAGCGGGGCACGAGGACACCATGTCGCTGCGCGGCTGACGGAAGCGGACAGCGGTGAGCTGTCCTTGAAGCAAGGCGTAGAGTCGGTGCGGCACGCGGCCCGCCGCGCCGACCTCGACCCGCACGAGAAGTGGGGGTGCTCCGTGGGCCTGGACGCTGTCGATTCGGCAGCGCAACTGTGGGAACAGAGAACGGACTTCTTCCCGCGACTCCAGTTCCTGCCTCGCGTCCGAGAGGATCTGGAGCGCCTGGAGTTGTGGTGGTTCATTCAGGTGCGCGGGCTCCTCGCACGTCTGCAGTCGTCGGCCGCCGCATGGGATCCGACCACCGCTGCCCTGCCGGAGTGGCAGGGCGCGAAGATCACCCCGGAGCACGAGCAGCGCAAGCGGCTCTGCGAATTCCGGGACATCGACGATGTGGACCGCTGCTTCGACCTGCACGGCCGCTTCACGCCAGGTGCCGGCCGGCTGCATTTCCGGCTGGTGCCCGAAGAGGGAGTGCTACGGATCGCCTACATCGGGCGGAAGCTGGAAAAGCAGCACCGCTCAATTACGTCTCAGCGGTCGCCGGTGGTGACGTCAAGGTCGGCTCGATGATCAAACTTCCAGTCCCTCGTCACAAACGGTCGTTAGCGTCGATGTGCTGCTGAAGCGTCTGGGCAATCTCATCGATGCTTCCGTGCGTCGGGAGAACCCAGTACGCGTCGTCGCCGTTGTTCAGCGCCAATTCGCTGGTGAAATGGATCAGGTCGGGAGCGGGGACGAACGAGTCACGCAACCAGACGGCAAATCGTGCGGCCTCGACTGCCGATGCCTGCATCACCACGACTGAGCCGATTTCCGGGTAGGGGGTGGTGGCCAACCCTTCCAGCCACAGTCCGTCGCCCAGGGGTACTTCGAAGGACAAGGCATCGGCCGACCGTGGGCCGAGATCCCCCCGCATAGAGGTGGATGAACCGGGGAACGCTTCCGTGATCTTTGCTGCGAGGTCGTCGAGCCGCAGGTGCCATGCCGCAGCGTCATCGACCGGCGGAGCGAAACTGAACGTCGTCCTCAGCGCGTCGGAATCCGTCATCGTGTCTCCGTACTTCTACGGCACGTAGCGTGCAGTGCCTGTGACGCCGCTCATGGCCATCATGCTCTGCCAGTAGGGAGCGGACCGCTTGTCGTTCGTGATGATCTCGACGCCCCGTATCTCGTCGTTGCGTGGGTCGGCGAGCGCTGCGCGGTAGCGTGCCATTTCGTTGCCGTCCGTCACGTACATGCTGTCACGGTGTGGGTCGAACTTTACTTTTCCATTCTTGTCGATCTTGGGTGGGGTGCCGAGGGTTTTGTCGACCCGGTCCAGGTCCCGGAAGGTCTTCTTGCAGTCGGGTTCCCGCACGTGCTTCGCCTCGATCGCATAGCCGTCCATGGGACGCATACCGTCGACCATGAGGCCCCTGCCGCTCGCACCGGTTGCCGCAGCGGGGAGTGGCACCTCACGTTCCGGGTAGCCGGCCACACGCATCTGATAGGCGTTGTCCGGGTTGCTCGGGCCGCCGCCGCCCGCCAAGCCCCCGGGCGGCAGGGAGTTGACCCAGGTGCGGACCGTGATCTGTTCGCCGGGCGTGAGAATGCGGGTGGTGCCAGGGGCGGGCGGCAAGGGATCGCGGTTGAGCGTCGGGTCGTAGACACTGCCCATCGGGACGATGCCGGGTGGCTGTCCGGCGTAGGCGGCAAGTGTCAGCGGCACGGGGATCGGCACGCGAATCAGCGGAGGCAGGAAGGGTACGCCGGGCCCGCGAGGGTCGCCCGAGCCGTCGGGCAACTTGACCCGCTTCTCCGATGCGTCGAGGGCGTGGGCGATGTCGCCGAGTTGGTGAATCCATGGATCCTCCAGCACGGCGGCATGGAGACCGCCGTCGTCTCCGTTCCCGCCGAATCTCGGGGCATCCCACGGCATTTCCAAGTGGAACAGGTCCAGCTTGTTCTCCTGGATCTGCCTCTTGGCGGCTTCGACGTGGTCGGCATACCGGTCGCATGCCTTGGCAAGTTGATTGCATGCCGCGACCGGATTTGTCACGAGGGGCTCGTCCGGCTGGGCACGATCCAGAGGGCATGCCCTGCCGACGCACATGCTGAAGTAGTCACGGAAGGCGTCCGCGGCCTCACCCGAGTGCGCTTTGTCAGCCGTCGACGCGAAAGCCTGGGCGTCCTCGAGGACACGCAGCAACAGTTTTCCAGCATGGCGCCAGGATCCGGCCACATCCCGCAGCTTCTCCGGCGACCCGCGGAAGCGGTCGTTCGTTCCGTACTGTTCGAGACCTGATGTCTCACCCACCACCTCGGACAACTCACGTCCGAGCCCCAGGTAGTTCTCAGGACAGTCCGCCCCCGGATCCCCCATGCCTGCCGTCACGTCGATCTGTTTGCCCAGGATGGCTGATGCGATGCTGCTCTCTCTGGCCATGAACTCGCGCGCGGTGCGCATCAAACCTCTGCCGGACTCGCCCAACAGATAGGAACTGAAACCCATCTGGTTGAGTGTGGCGGAGGCAGCGGACTTGTAGACCTTTGCGAAGTCGCGGCCGGCGTCGTCGTCTCCGGCCATGCCTTTCTGCCGATCCAGCTCGTGATACAGCCCGATCGCGGTGTCGCGGGCACCAGTCATCACGTTGGTGGCCAGGCCCATCGAGGCTCGGATCATGCCTTCCGCCATGACCTTCAGATGGGGCGGCAGCTCGCCACTCACACGGGTCCCCTCCCGTTTCCTGCGTTGCGCGCGCGAACTACCGCTCGCCTTCGCACAGTTGTGCATCATCACGAATCGGCAGCGCGAGGGGAAATGTGGACGCGGTAGCGGGTGGGGGGACTGCCCGACCGTAGCGGCCACGCCGCAGCGCCGGCACCGGCGTGCGCCTCAAGAGGACAGGGCCAGCAGGACGCTTCGGCAAGCTTGACGAGATCGGGCATCCCGACGTGCCGGCGGCGCAATGTCGGGGTCCAGGTACGCGCAGGAATTCCCCGATCCTGGAAGGACGAATACCTTGAACGGCGCAGCCATCGCCGCCCCGACAGCCAAGGCGGGACCGCAACGACCTCTTGCTCGTCGGCGACACCCACCAGCGCATCTACAGCAGCCAGGTCACCCTCGGCAGTCTCGGGATCAACATCCGGGGCCGATCCGCGAGACTGTCGCTGAGCTACCGCACCACGCGGCAGATCCTCGGTTCCGCGCTGGAGGTGCTGCGCGGGGAGGCGTTCGACGACCTCGACGGCAACGAGGAGAACCTCGCGGGCTATCGATCGGTGCTGAGCGGCGGCAGGCCGGCACTCCATCCCAGCAGCGACTGGGAGGCGGAGCATGCGAGCATCGCGGCGCTGATTGCCGAATGGGACGACATCCCGCTGGAACAGATCGGCATCTGTGTACCGACGAACGACATGGCGCGGGAAGTGGGCAACGCTCTGGCCGGGTTCGGCATCCGCGCGGTGGAGATCGGCCCTGATGGACCGCGCGGCGACGAAGGCGCGCACATCGGGACGATGTTCCGGTTCAAGGGCCTCGAGTACCAACGCGTGATCATCGCAGGGGTGACACAGGGCCTTGTACCGCGTGAGGCGATCCTGCGTCTGAAGACGGTCGATGCCCTGCGCCACCGCCGTGACATGCAGCGCGCCCGCTCGCTGCTCTTCGTCGCGGCGACGCGTGCTCGGGACAGCCTCGACATCTTCTGGCACGGCAGCCCGAGCGAGTTCCTGGAGCCGCTGCTGTCCACCTAGGCCCAATGCCGGTGACTTTGCCGCCTTCCAGAGCCCGCCAGTGAGGACATCGCCGCAGGTCAAGGGCTCGCGCGCGCCGTTAAGTCAGTGGCATTGGGCCTAGGCCCTTTCCGGGCGGTCTTCGAGGATCGGCCTGCGGCGTCGGATGCATGGGGTCTCCCCAGGCCCGACAGGGCCGAGGGGACGCATCGCAAGGCGGTCGGGGTACCGCCCCGGCCGGAGGCCGGGGGAGATCGTCCTTGTACCGGACGTACTCGGGCGACTTCGGCAACACAGCCAGGTGCCGTAGCTGTCGCCGCAGGCCCGACAAGACCGCCCGGACAGGGCACGCATAGCAGGCGCGAATTCGACAGCGTCCGAGCCGTCCCACCCCGTACCGGCTCACTGGCACATCGGTGCGACGGCAGGAGGGCAGTGCGTCGTACAGAACCGGGTGCCGTAGCCCATCTCACGTGGGCCGTCTCGCAGTTGACAGGGCGTACTCCGGTAACATCGCACGCTGCGACACGAGCACGGGGGAAGGGCGACATGGGCGATACCGGCAAGATCCTCAACATCTCGACCACGGATCTGAAGAAGGCGGCTCCGACGTTCCAGGAGCAAAGCACAGCCCTCGCCAACGCAGCGAAGGCACTCAAGGAGTCGTTGGACGCGCTGGGTTCACCTTGGGGAGACGACGAGCAGGGTCAGAAGTTCGGCGACGCGTACACCCCGAAGCGCAAGGAAATCGAGAAGGCGGTGGGCATCCTCGCTCTCGGCCTCAAGAGTATCCACGCGGCCATGACCGATATGGCTGACGGCCACATAGACAACGAGAAGCTGATCGAAGGCATGTTCACGAAGGTGGCGGTCGGCGGCGACCGTGACCGAGGCACCAAGTGAGCGTCGAGGACATAGCCAAGGACCTCCTCATGGAGGCGGGCATGTGGTGGCCGGACGCCAACTCCGGCACCCTCAGATCGGCGGCGAAGGCGTGGCGTACCTTCGCCGAAGCCGTGGACGACATCATCGGACCGGTCAACGGCAAGGCCGGCTCGATCATCCTGAACAACAAGGGTGAGGCGATCGACGCCTTCGAGACCTTCTGGGGCCGCTACCACAAGAGCGAGGGCGTCGGGTGGCTGGACGACACGGCCGAGGCTGCCCGCGCCATGGCCAAAGCACTCGAGGAGTTCGCCGACGCCGTCGATGATGCGATCGAACAGCTCTGGACCGAAATCGCCGTCGCTGCCGCCGTCATCGCCGCAGGTGTCGGACTGGCCGTGTTCACGTTCGGCGCCTCAACCGCGGCTTCGGCAGCAGCGACAGCGGCCATCATCGAGATAGCCGCCGGACTTGGCGTGACGGTGACCACCACCGTCGCCACCATCACCGCAACCACCCTGACCGGCATCGTTTTCGGCGCGATAGAGGGCATCACCATCGACCTGGCCGTCGCGCAGCCGCTCAGGATGGCCACCGGGCTGCAGGACGGCGGCTACAACCTCGCTTCCGTTGAGCAGGCCGGTCTCTACGGCGGTGCGTTCGGAGGCGCATTCGGAGGTGCGGCAGGATTTTCTCGTGCCGCGGGAGAAGCCGGAGGATTCCGGAACCTCTTGACGCAAGACATCCCCATAGGAATTGTCAATCCGAATCTCGCCGGCGCCGGGCGGCTGCCGACGGCGCTCGACGACATGGGGAACCGGCGCACGTGGAAGCTGCTGCAGAGTGAGGACTCGAGGATTCCCGTGCCCCCGAGGGTGCCGGGTGATCACGCACTCATATCCGGGGACCCCGTCTATTTCGGCAAGCGGACCACTACCATCGGATATGACGAGCGCACGCTGGGAAACGCCCAACGCGTCGCACACGAGCCAGGGAAGCACGACGTCATCGTTCACGGCACGAATCAGGGTGTGTTCCTGCCCGGCCGGGTGAACAGCCATGGCAAGACCCTCATGGACTTCGAGGTGCACCCGACGCACATCTCGGATGCCATCCGCAGCAATCCGAACTACGACGGCGGCCCGGTACGCCTCATCTCGTGCCACTCCGGATACGCCGCCCCGAACTCCGTGGAGCTTCCACTCGCCCAGAGAGTGGCCAACGACCTGGGCGTGCCAGTATATGCACCGACGAACAAAGTGGGGACATCGCCCGACCTGGGCCCCGGGCAGACGCCGCAGATCGGTAACAACGGCTACTGGCGCACATTCCTGCCGATGGCCGAATAGCGGAAGGGTGACGGAGCAACGATGATCAAGCGAGTAGGGTTCTTCAGGGAATTCGGGCCACCCGACACGGACCTCTCGGCTCCATCGATCCATGATGCCGTTCGACCGCACGGACTGGACGACGAGTCCGGAATTCTGGCATACCTGTCGTCGGGAACCGAGATCTTCAGTGCGATGGGAGCGGACCGCGATGTCGTGACGGGAGACGAGTGGATCCCTGGAGCCGGATCACTCGTCACCGACGGTACATGGATGTGGCCCGTCGAACTGCGCCACTACGTGAAGCGGTATCACGCACAATTGCCGGAGGATTTCCTGGCGGCTGTGCGCGCCGCTCGGTACGCCGCACCACCGGTGTCGCGCAAGCGCGTCGAGGAGATCGTCCAGGAAGTCTTCGGCCGGTCCCCGTTCGCCGCCGACGAGAGCACCCAGGCAAGCACCGACGGGTACTTCGCGTGGTATCTGGCAGGCCTCACCCAGCAGGACTGGAACAGGCTGCTGAAGAACCTGGAGAGCTCCGGGCTGAGCGCTCGTCACCCACTGACAGGCGACATCGTCCTATCTCGCGTGGGGCACGACGCAGGACATGGCCGGCGGCCGAGCCAGGAGGGGGCTTTGGCCGACATCCTGGCCGATCCGGGCAACTGCGAGATCACCCTCCATCTCTGGTTCGCATCGGACACCTACAGTGTGGTCCGGGTACGTCGGCTGGACGATGCGACAACGGTTGTCGTCCACGAGCTCGGCCACCTGGAGGAACCGGAACGTGAACAGGTGGTGGCGGCGCTGGTTCGGTCTCTCGACCAGCTCCATGAGAATTGCCGGGGATTCGTGCTCGATCGCGCCGGGCGCAGTTCACGTGCCGACTGGGACTCGGTGATCTGCGAAGGCCTGCCGCCGAACGCCCCCTTGCCCGACAGCATCGCCGTCGACACAACGCGTTTTCCTCAGCCGTTGGGGTTCGACGACATGTCACGCACGGCATACGGACACCTCGCGGTCTTCAACAGGAGCCCGAAAGAGGAGACTCGGGCGTAGCAGTCGAACGCGTCCGAGGGATCCCACGGCAAGCACGTTCGGCCCAACCGTCAGAAGGCAGGCCGGGCGGCGCGGCCTCACGACTACGAAACGGCCGGGGCCGTCCGGACCACGCCCAAGACCCCGCCTTCGCGGCATCTCCCGGTCCAGGCCACAACGAACGACGTCTCAGCCCGGCCGTCGTCACGAACGATCGGTCGCCTCCATGTGCTGCTGGAGCGTCCGTGCGATCTCATCGACGCTTGCGGGTGGCGGGAGTGCCCAAGAGGTGTCGTCGCCGTTGCTCAGCGCCAATTCGCTGGTGAAATGGACCAGGTCGGGAGAGGGGACGAACGAGTCGCGCAACCAGATGCCGAGTTGTGCGGCCTCGGCAGCCGATGCGTGCATCACCATGACCGAGCCGATTTCCGGATAGGGGGTGGTGGCCAGCCCCTCCAGCCACACTCCGTCGCCCAGCGGTACTTCGAAGGACAAGGCGTCGGCCGACCGCGGTCCTTGGTCTCCGCCCAAGGAGGTGGACGCTCCAGGGAAGGCTTCGATGACCTTGTTTGCGAGGTCGTCGAGCTGCAGATGCCAGGCCGCGGCGTCGTTGATCGGCGGCGCGAAGCTGAACGTTGTCCTCAGCGCGTCCTGGTCCGTCATCGTGTCCCCGTACTTCTACGGCAGCGTGCAGTGCCTGTTACGCCGCTCATGGCCATCATGCTCTGCCAGCAGGGAGCGGATCGCCGGCCGTTCATGGTGATCTCGAAGCCGCGACCCGCCGTCGGCCTGACCCGGCCTATTACCACCCGCGCTTTCGCCAGAGGTATGGATGCGCCGGCGGAAGGCTCCCCCAGAACCGCTTCACTCGATCATGGTGCGTACATCAACGTGCTCAGGGGCAGGCGCGTCCGCGCTCGGCTCGGCCAAGTGCCGGCCTGTGCGAACCGCGCGTTCACCGGTGACGGCCGAACGGCCTGCGGCCGGCCTCCCGGCCGTCACCGGGCGCAGTCCTCCCCCGCGCGTACGGCACGGACTCCCCTTGCGGGGCCCCACTTCGGACAGTCGACTCGCTCTACCGCGTGCGCCGAGGCGGTCGGTGAACAGATCAGGGCGTGCCGTCGGCACCCCTTCCCGCCGACACCACCCCTGACCGCACCCGCGGGGTCGTCGCGGCGGCCGTCTGCGCGTCCAGTGCCGCGAGCAGCCAGTCGTGCGCGGACCCGGGGGTCGGGTCCGGCCTGCCGCCCGGTGGGGTGATCACCTCGGCCACCAGTTCCCAGTACCGGTCGATCCGCGGGTCGGCCGCCAGCTGCCCGGACAGCAGGCGGCGGAAGTCCGGGGTGTCCCGGGTGCCGTACGCGCTCGCGTACGCGGCCACGAAGCTGTCCAGCGCCTCGCCCGGGTACGGCACCCGGTCCCGGCGCATCTGCGCGCCCGCCAGTTCGTAGGCCTCGGCCAGGCCGCCGTACAGCACGGCCGCCCCACGGGCCCCCGTGGCTCTGTGCGCCTCGGGCTGGGGCTGCTCGGCGCCCGTGCAGGGGCGGGCCATGAAGGCGTACAGCCGGGCGAAGGCGAGCACCTGCGCCGGGTCCGGGTCGTCGGGCGGCTGGGGGACTGCCACCTCCAGGAACGCGGCGGTGGACCGGGCCGGCATCCGCGGCGGCAGCCAGGCGCGCCAGAACCGGGCGAGCGGTGCCGTGTTCGGCGGTGCGGTCACCGCGCCGATCAGGCGCAGCCGGTCGGCACGCTCCCCAGGAGGGCACTCGTGCACAAGTCGCAGCCCCGCCTCCCTCCAGCGCAGGGCCTTGAGCTGGGAACCGAGTTCACGCAGCTGCCCGGCGACGGCGTCCTCCAGCACGCTGCCCGCCTCGTCCTCCTCTTCGAGGATGCGGTGCACCTCGGGAACCGGCAGGTCGAGGGTGCGCAGGGAACGGATCAGGCGCAGGCGTTCGAGCGCGTCAGGGCCGTACCGACGGTGCCCGCCGGCGCTGCGGGAAGCCTCCGGCAGCAGGCCGCGGTCGGAGTAGAAGCGGACCGTCTTGACGGTGACGCCGGCGCGCTCGGCCAGTTCACCGATGCTGCACAACCCGTCGTGTGACGTGAACACTTGAACCTCCCTCAGGGGGAGTTCCTACCGTACCGGCGAGCGCGGACCGGCCCGGTCGGGCCGGTCCGCGGACGGCGACGTACCGAGGAGACGGCCATGACCGCATTCATCCTTGTCCCGGGCATGTTCACCGGCCCGCACGTGTGGGAGGACGTGACCGCCCGACTGATCGCGGCGGGCGCCGAGGTGCACACGGTGGCCCTCACCGGACTCGACGGGCCCCGCGCTGCGGCGGGAGCCGGCGTCGACCTGGAGACGCACATCGCGGACGTGCTCGCGGTGATCGACTCGGTCGGTGCGGTGGCCGGACGGGAGATCGTGCTGGTCGGCCACGACTACGGCATCCACCCGGTGCTGGGTGCCGCCGACCGGCGGGCGGAGCGCATCGCCCGGATCGTCCATCTGGACGCGGGGATGCCGCAGGACGGTGTACCGGCCTTGGCCGCGGTGGCCGACCAGTCCCTGCGTCGGCAGGTGGCCGAGCGCGCCGGGACGGGCACGGCGGAGGGGGCCGACGGGGAGCTGCCGCCCCCGGCACGCGACGAATGGCAGCGCTGGGGCAGCACCGCGGGTGTCCCCGACGCGGCGCTGGACCGCCTCACCGCCCGCGCCGCGCCGCAGCCACTGGGCACCCTGCTCCAACCGCTGCGGCTGACCGGCGCGGTGGCCGCGGTGCCCACCACCGGGGTGCTGTGCACCGGCAACGGCGCGAGCATCGAGATGGTCCAGATGCGGGTGGACTTCGGCGACCCCGCCCTGCAGGCCCTGGCCGAACGCCGGGTGACCTTCTTCGAACTTCCCACCGGGCACTGGCCGATGCTGTCCTGCCCCACCGAGCTGGCGGGGGTTCTGCTGCGGGCCGCGGCCGGCGAGGGGCACCGGCTGGAGCGGGCCGGAGCCGCGGGGCCGCCCCCGCACCTGCGGCCGTTCCTGCTGGATGTGGCCGAGCTCCCCCGCGAGCGGACCGGGAACGTCGACCTGTACCTGCCCGACGCCGATGGCCCGCGGCCGGCGGTGGTGTTCGTGCACGGCGGTCCGGTGCCCGCCGAGGCCCGTCCGACGCCGCGGGACTGGCCGACCCTGATGGGGTACGGGCGGTACGCGGCCGGGCAGGGAGTGGTGGGCGTGACCCTCGACCACCGCCTGCACGATGTGGCCGACTACGAGCGAGCCGCCGGGGACGTGGCCGACGCCGTGGAGCTGGTCCGGGCCGACCCGCGGGTGGACGCGGACCGGGTCGCGCTGTGGTTCTTCTCGGGCGGCGGTCTGATCACAGCGGACTGGCTGGGATCGCCTCCGGCGTGGCTGCGCTGCCTGGCGGCCAGCTACCCGATCCTGGCACCGCTGCCGAACTGGGGGCTGGCCGGCAGCCGGTTCCACCCGGCGGACGCGGTGGCGGACGCGGGCGCCCTGCCCGTCGTGCTCACCCGGGCGGGGCTCGAGATGCCCGAGATCGCCGCCACCGTCGAGGAGTTCCTGGCCGCGGCAAAGGGCAGCGCGGCGGACGTCGAGGTGATCGACGTGCCGCACGGCCGCCACAGCTTCGAGACCCTCGACCCGACCGACGAGTCACGCGAGGCCGTGCACCGCGCGATGTGCTCGGTGCTGGCGCACCTGACGGCCTGAGCCGGGCCGCCCCCGACCGGCCCAGGGGCCCTGTACCGTCGCGAGCGAAGGCACCGGTGACGGGTGTGCTCGGCCGGGTGTCGGTGCTGCGGCCCCTGGGCCCGGCCCACCCATACCGGGGTCTGCTCACGCCGACCGGATGTGCCGGGACACGATCCCTGCCGTCCTGCTCGCCTGAACCCGCTCGGCGGTCAGTGACCCGTGCAAGGGTCTGTCCATGACGACAACACCGGACGGGCGCCGCATCCCACCTCCGCATGCTGATGAACACGCCATGCTGGACAGCTGGTTGGACTTTCAGCGGGCCACGCTCGCCTTGAAGTGCACGGGCCTCGACGGCAGTCAGCTCCGCGAGGCCTCGGTGCCCCCGTCGCCCATGACGCTGCTGGGGCTGGTCCAGCACATGGCGGAGGTGGAACGCAACTGGTTCCAGCGGGTGTTCGCCGGACAGAACGTGCCCGCGGTGTACGCGGAGTCCAAGGAGGCGTCCGGTTTCGCGCTCTCCTCGGAACGCGGTATCGACGAGGCGCTCGCCATCTGGCGCGCGGAGATCGCCCGAGGCCGCGAGCTGACCGGCGGAGCCTCGCTCACCGACTCCGGTGAGCTGTCCGGCCAGGAAGCCGCGATCGTCGGGGACAAGAGTGTTTCGCTGCGCTGGATCCTGATCCACATGATCGAGGAGTACGCGCGGCACAACGGCCACGCGGATCTGATCAGGGAGCGCATCGACGGCGTCACGGGCGCGTAGCTGCCCCGGCGCCGGTGGAGCCCTGGCTCGGACGCCGTGGGGCGGATCCCGGTCCCGGGATCCGCCCCACGCCTGCGCCGCGCCGCCTTCAGGACACGGCCGACCGCATTCGCTCGCTCACCGCGACCGCAGGGCCCGCGTCACCGGTCCCGTCGCTGCCGGGGCCGTCCACCCGTACCGCCATGGCGATCGGCCGGCCGCTCTTGTCCCGGGCGTACGACACGGACCACGCGGTCGGCTCGGAGCCGGACGATCCGGTGGGCGGCGCGACCCATCCGGTCAGACCGGCGGCGCCCTTCCCACCCGAGGCGTCCTCGATCACCGATTGCAGCTGCTCGGCGGTGCCTCGGCCGATGACCCGGCGCGGTGCCGCAGATGCTGCCCCGTCCTTGGGCTTCTGTACGGTTCCGTCGCCGAGGACGACGGTGTCGACCATCGAAGGGGCCACTGACCGACCGCCGTTGGCGATCACTGCCATGACCTCGACCATCTTGAGTGGTGTGACCCTCACTCCGCCCGAACCGATGCCGGACAGGGCGACCTCATGGCCCTTCACATCACCTGTGGGGTAGGTGCTTTCCGCCACCCGCACGGGGACACCCGCCGCGTCGTCGTTGAAGCCGAACGCCTCGGCCGTCGCGGCGAGGCTGCTGCGGCCCAGCTCGACGGCAATGCTGGCGAACACGTTGTCGCACGCCCGCCGGAGCGCGGTGCGGATCGAGGCGCGTGCGCACGGGGCGCCGTCCGAGTCGAGTTCGGTCGTCGTGCCCGGCAGGGTGTAGGGCAGCGGGGCGCGTGTGGCCTCGTCGACCGACCGGTACAGCCCCTCCTCGAGCGCGGCAGCGGCCACGACGACATGGAACGTCTCGCGCGGCTCGGCGGCCTCGCGCAGCGCCCGGTTGAGCATGGGCTTGTCGCTGTCGCCCAGTAGCTCCCTCCACGCCTTCTCGTCCGAGGAGACGTATCCGCTGAAGGCGGACGGGTCGTACGAGGGCGTGCTCACCAGCGCCAGAATGCGGCCGCTGCCTGCGTCGACGGCGACCGCGGCGCCCTTGCGGCTGCCCAGAGCGTCGGCAGCGGCCGACTGGAGTTCCGGGCGGATCGTCGTGACGACATGCCCCGAAAGGCTGCCGCGACCCTTGACGCCGGCGGACAGCACATCGTCGTAGACGGCTTCGAGGCCCGCCTGCCCGTAGGCCATCGACCGGTAGCCGGTGACGGCGGCGTACAACGGCCCCGACGCGTAGGTTCGCTGGTACGGGAGCTTCGCCTGCCCCGACGGCTTCGATCCGGTGACCGGCCGGCCGGCGACGACGATGTCCCCCAGACCCTCGACGGGACGAGGCGCATCGCCTGCCCTCCCCGACGAAGGCCCTTCCCCCTTTGCGCCGTCCGCGCCATCGGTGTCGGTGTCGGTCTGGGCCGAACACCCCAGGGCCAGCAAGGGAATCAGAGCCAGAACGGTGGGTAAGACGGTGCGGCGTCGGCGGGTCGGCTTCATGACGATCAGCGTAGCTTTCGTCGACATCGGGAGGCGGCCTCTTCTCGTCGGGACGCACACACCGCCCGCCGGGTCACGATGCCGCGAAACCCTGCGCCCAGTGATGACTGCGTTGCCGTAAGGAACGACCGTCCGGGCCGGATGACGGCTACCGCGTCATGGGTTTTCTCGACCTCTCACACCGATGCACGGATCCGCCCCCAGGGCAGGGCTCCGGCAGCGGCTGCGGGTGAGGCGCCGTGCGCCCGGCCTGTGCGCCGGAGCCCGGACGCCAGGTAGGTGGCCGCAGGCGTAGGCTGGTTTGAACGCCGTGATGCACCGCGAGTGGGTGATGGAGGCGGCGCATGACCGACCCCTTCGGCTTCATGAAAATCCCCCGCCGGCCCGTCCCGCCGCGCCCCGTCGAGGAGCGGCTGAACGACTGGAACGAGGTCTACGCGGGTCAGATCCTGCTGCCCCTCGTGTCCGAGCAGGCGTCGCGCTGCATGGACTGCGGCATACCGTTCTGCCACAGCAGTTGCCCGCTGGGGAATCTGATCCCCGAGTGGAACGCGTACGCGATGCACGGCGACTGGCGGGCGGCGGCCGAGCGGCTGCACGCGACGAACAACTTCCCCGAGTTCACCGGACGGCTCTGCCCCGCGCCGTGCGAGGACGGCTGCGTGCTGACGATCAACGCCGATCCGGTGACCATCAAGAACGTCGAGCAGGCCATCGCCGACCAGATCTGGGAGCGGGGGTACGCGCCGCCACGGCCGCCGGAGCGGCTCAGCGGGAAGACCGTCGCCGTGGTCGGCTCAGGACCGGCGGGGCTGGCGGCGGCCCAGCAGCTGACGCGTATCGGTCACACCGTCGCCGTCTACGAGCGCGACGACCGCATCGGCGGGCTGCTGCGCTACGGCATCCCCGAGTTCAAGCTGGAGAAGTGGCACCTGGAACGCCGTATCGAGCAGATGCGGCAGGAGGGCACCAAGTTCCGCACCGGTGCGGACGTCGGTAGGGATCTGAACGCCGCCGAGCTCAGGAGGCGGCACGACGCGGTGGTCCTCGCCGTCGGAGCCATGGAGCGGCGGGAGCTTCCCGTGCCCGGCCGCGAGCTGGACGGCATCCACCAGGCCATGGACTACCTCACCTTTGCCAACCGGGTCCAGGAGGGGGACTATGCCGCGCCGCCCGTCACCGCAGACGGCAAACACGTGGTGATCATCGGCGGCGGGGACACGGGCTCGGACTGTCTGGGCACCGCCCTGCGCCAGGGCGCGACCTCGGTCGTACAGCTGGACATCAATCCGGAGCCGGGTGACGTGCGGCCGGAGACCGAGCCCTGGCCCACGTACCCGAAGGTCTACCGGATCTCCCATGCCCATGAAGAGGCCCGGGGCCGGGAGGGCACGGATCCGAGGATCTTCGCCTCCGCCACCCTCCGTTTCGAGGCGGATCCCGCCGAGCACGTGTGCGCGCTGCACCTGACGGAGGTCGAGCCCGTGAACAGGAGGCCGCGACCGGACACGGAGCGGGTGATTCCGGCCGAGCTGGTCCTGCTCGCTCTCGGTTTCTCGGGTCCCGAGCGGGGCAGCGGCCTGATCGAACAGCTAGGGCTGACCCTGGACGACCGGGGGAACTTCGCCCGGGACGCCGCATTCGCCGCTCACACGGCGCGGCAGGGAAAGGCACAGGGGCACGATCGAGGAGCGGAGCACGGGCAGGGGAAGCGCCCGGGCCGTTCCCCGGCGGGCGGGGTGTTCGTCGCGGGCGACGCGGGGCGCGGCCAGTCCCTGGTGGTGTGGGCCATCGCGGAGGGACGGGCCGCGGCGGCGGCCACGGACCGTTATCTCACCGGCTTCACCGAGCTACCGGCACCCGTGGCCGCGACGGACCGGCCGATGATGGCGTGAGGTGTTCCCCCTCCCCCGCGTGATCCGGACCGGGCTCACCCAGCCCGTGGAAACCACCCATTCTCAGCGACCACCAACGGCCCCTGCCCAGGCGAGCCACGAGGGCGTGAACGCTCACGCATCCGGCAGCGACAGGCGCGCAGCGACGGCTTCGAGGCCCCGCCGCAGCCTCCGGAAGTAGGTCGCCCGGCTGAGGTGCAGCCGGCATGCCACCTGGTGGTGGGTGCTGGCCCGGCCGAGGTAGTACGCCTGGAGGATGGTGCCCGCCTCCGCGTCGGCGAGCTCGTCGCTGACCGCCATTTCGAGCACGGCGTCGTGCAGCCACGCCTGGAGGTCCGGCACGGTCGGGGTCGCCGGAAACGCCAGCAGCCGGCTGTCCGCCAGTGCGCGCGGGTCGCGGATACGGCTCAGCGCCCGCGCGACCTCCGCGACCGCGTCCGCCACGGGGGCTGCGCCCACGGCCGGGTCGAGGCTGCCCAGCCATGTCGGCAGGGCCGCCGAGGTGAAGTCGTTGGTGTACACCTCGGGGCGGCGGCCACAGCGGAAGACGTCGTCGCGGATGCTGCCGTGCGGGCGGAAGCCCAGGCCTCGTACGAGGGCCTGGTAGTCGGGGCTCGCCGTCGAGACGATGAGGTGGCCCGATCTGACCGCGCAGCCGAGGATGTGCCGCAGCAACCGGGCGTGGGTGGCGGGCTCGGCGCAGTACGCGGCGCCCAGGAACAGTCCGCCGGGCCGGGGCCCGGCCGTGAGCTTCTCGGTGTGCTGCTGGAGCAGGGGCTCCATCCCGTCCGCCGTGCGCTCGCTGACCGGCAGCAGACCGGCGAGTCCGACGGGCCGGCCCTCCGGGTCGCGAGCGAGATGGAACGCGGAGATCTCGTGTCCCATCCAGCGGTCCGCGATCCGCGCGGCGCGCCGCGGATCGAAGTCGCTGCGCAGTGCCCATCGGCGCATGAGCCTGCTGATGTCGTCGGCGTCCTCGGGCCGTGCCGGAGCGACCCGGGCGGCGGAGTCCACGGCCGGGAAGAGCGCGCTGCGCAGCACCGGATCTCCTGTCAAGAACAGGCGCTGCTCGGCAAGTTGGGCACGCTCGGCCGGTTCCGTCGCACGGGCGAGGAGGGTGTGGCGGTAGGCAGCCGCCCGGGACCGTACGGTGTGGTGGGCGAGCGGCCGCCGCCAGCGGTAGGCCGTCTCCAGGATCGTACGGAAGGGTTCGCGTACGGTCAGCCCGAGCGCGCCCCGGGTCACGAGGCTCAGCTCGCCGAGCCTGGTGAACAGGTCGGGTCCGCCCGCGAGCAGTTGCTCGTCGCCCGAGCCGACGGTGGCCAGCAGCCTGAGCGCGTGCCGCCACCGGCCGCCGGGAAGTTCCCGGTCGAGCCGGTCGAGTATCTCGCCCGCCACCCGGTCCGCCACCGCGCCGGGCACGTCCGGAGCTGCCCCTGTGTGCAGGGCGCGGCAGACCGCTTCGGCGATCAGCGGCACGCCACCTGACATGCGTGTCACGAGGGCGCGCCCGTCGGGACTGTCGATGCCTGCCGCACCGGCGAGTACCTCGACGCCGGCGCACGGGACCGGTGACAGGTCGAGGGTCGCTGCCCCGCCGCCGGTCCAGCCCCTGGCGGACCTGAGCGGCCTCCGGCTGACCAGGAGGAGGCGGCCGTGGCGTTCCGCCTCGTCAAGCACCGTGCGTACTGCGGCAGTACGGGCCGCGCCATCCACGCCGTCGACGACGATCAGCGTCTCCGGGTCCTGTGCGGCGAGCAGCCTCGGTAACTTCCCCATGCCGCCGGGACGGCACAGGTCAACCGTCGCCGCGTCCTCCAACTTCTGTGCCAGCCAGGTCTTTCCCGCTCCCAGCACCCCGGTGAGATTGACCAGCCGGTGCGCCGCCACGGTCGCCCGCAGCCGCTCAAGGTCTGCCGCCCGCAGCCCGGTTCTGTCCCCTGCCGCTTCCACGCCTTCCAAGCCCCCCTCGGCCGTACGGCCCGGGTCCCCACCCCGGCCGCCGGTGAACATACCGAGGGCCGTCGGCCGCCACCAGGAGGACGGAAGCCGTCCGGGCAAGGGAAGTTGAGACTCCGGTGAGACTTCGCACGGCCGTCGCGTCGGTAGCGTCCCGTCCGTCGCAGGACACGGGCTCCTTTGCCTGCGCTCTCCGCAAGGCAACCGACCGAAAGGAACGACCGTGAGATTGGCTCGATGGCTGGCCACGACGGCAGCGACCGTGATCGCCGGGGCGTCACTGTTCACCGGTACGGCAACGGCGGCGCCGGGGAACGCCGCTCCCGCCGCAGCCCCCGCGGCGGCGGCCGCCGCTCCGGCCGCCCCGAAGTACTTCACCGGCGCCGGCTACGGACCGTACAACATCGCGGTGCAGGCCGCCTGGAACAGCGCGTACGCCCAGGCTGCCAACGAGGGCTACCCGGCCGCCAACTGCAGCCGGACCCGGGGTCCGGTCGGCAATGAGCTGAGCCCCGGCTACTGGCAGCTCCTCGTCCAGATCTACTGCGTGCCGCCGCCGCCCCCGGGTTCCGGCCAGATCGCCGGGGTCCACTCGGGCAAGTGCGTCGACGTCAAGGGCGCCGGCACGTCCGACGGCACTCCGATCCAGCTGTACGCCTGCAACGGCACCGCTGCCCAGTCCTGGAAACTCGAGCCGGACGGCACTCTGCGCGCCCTCGGCAAGTGCCTCGACGTGCAGTACGCCAAGACCGAGAACGGCTCACTGCTGGGCCTCAACACCTGCCACGGTGCGGGCAACCAGCGCTGGGAGAAGCTCCCCGGCGGCCTGCTGCGCAGCGTCCACTCCGGCCGCTGCCTGGACGCACTGGGCTGGGCCACGGGCAACGGCGCACGCCTGGGCATCTGGGACTGCACCCCGCACCACACGAACCAGCAGTGGACGGGCCCCGGGCTCGGCGGGTGACCTGCCCTGAGGCCGCATCGTCGTGGTGAACCGGCCGCCCCGGCCGCCGTGCCTGCGCACGGGGCCGGGGCGGCCGCACACGGTGAACTGCCGCTGCGTGCTCTCCATTGGAGACGGCAGGCGCAGCAGTGCCGGGTGGAGTCAAAAGGTTGTGGCGGACAGTGGCTGTTGGGTCCAGACGGTCTTGCCCTCGCGGGTGTAGCGAGTTCCCCAGCGTTCGGTCATCTGGGCCACGAGAAACAGTCCGCGGCCGCCCTCGTCGTTGGTGCGGGCCCTGCGCAGATGCGGTGAGGTGTGGCTGGCGTCGCTGACCTCGCAGATGAGGTGGTTCTCACGGATGAGCCGAAGGGTCATGGGGCCGCCGGCGTACCGATATGCGTTGGTGACCAGCTCGCTGGCGATCAGCTCGGTGGTGAACGCCAGGTGCTCCAGGCCCCATTCGGTGAGTTTGGCAGTCGTCAGCTGCCTGGCCAGGGCAGCGGTGGTCGGTTCCAGCGGGAGTTGCCAGGAGGCGACGTTCTGCGGCGGCAGCACGAGGGTGCGAGCGACGAGCAGGGCGATGTCGTCGGTGGGGTTGGCGGGCACGAGGGCATCGACGACTGCCTGGCACGTGAGCTCCAACGCGTCCTCAGGGCGCGTGAGCACCGCGCGCAGCCGCTCCAGGCGCAGGTCGACATCGACGTGACGTTCGCCGATGAGTCCGTTGGTGTAGAGCGTGAGCAGGCTTCCCTCGGCCAGTTCGATCTCCTCGGACTCGAACGGCAGGCCGCCCAGGCCGAGCGGTGGGCCGGCGGGCAGGTCGAACAGGCTGACCTGTCCGTCGGGCGTGGTCACCATCGGTGAGGGGTGGCCCGCACGCGCCGCGGAGCACCGCCGGGAGACGGGATCGTAGACGGCGTAGAGGCAGGTGGCGCCGATCACCTGCTCACCCACGGTCAGCTCGCCGTCCTCCTCCTGTTCGGCGGCCAACAGGTTGACCAGATCGTCCAGGCGGGCGAGGACCTCGTCGGGCTCCAGGTCGAGGCTGGCCAGCGTGTGCACAGCTGTCCGCAGTCGGCCCATCGTGGCCGCGGCGTGGACGCCGTGGCCCACCACGTCACCGACGACGAGGGCGACCCGGGCGCCGGACAGAGGGATGATGTCGAACCAGTCACCGCCCACGCCCTGGGCCGTCCTGGCCGGGAAGTACCGAGGCGCCACCTCGACGGCGGGCTGGCGCGGAACCGCCCTCGGCAGCAGGCTGCGTTGCAGGGCGAACGCGGTCTGCTGCTGCTGGGTGAAGCGCCGGGCGTTGTCGATACAGACCGCGGCGCGGGAGGCGAGTTCCTGGGCCAGCGTCAGATCATCCGCCTCGAACGGCTCGGGACGCCGCGAACGCCACAGGCTCAGCACGCCCAGCACCAGGCCCCGCGCGGCCAGCGGCACCACGATCAGGGAGTGGACGCTCAGTTCCGGGGCGTGCTCACCCAGATGCGCCTGCGTGGAGTGCCAGTCGGGCGGGAGAACCGGTTCGAGGACGGGCCGCCCGTCGGCCAGGCATGTGGCCTGTGGTGTGCCCGCAGCGAGCTCGACCGGCTCCGCGTCCGGGTGCGGCGGACCGGGCTCCTGGGCCAGGACGCTGCGGACCGCCACCCGTGCGACAGGACCCGCCAGGGGACGCGTCGGCTCCTCACCGCGCGTCACCGGCTGCGACAGGTCCACCCATGCGTGGTCGGCGAGGTCGGGGACCATCACATCAGCGAGTTCCCAGGCCGTTTCGCGCACGTCGAGCGTGGTCCCGATGCGTGTGCCGGCCTCGTCGAGGAGTGCGAGCCGACGCCGGGCACGATGGCGTTCGGTGACGTCCTCGACCGTTTCGGCCACTCCCAGCACCTGTCCGGCGGAATCCTCGATCCGGAAGGCCGAGACGGTCACGATCTGCTCTCGTGTCGGATTCCGCTCCAGGCGCGCGTACTGCTCGGTGAAGAGTGACGTTCCCGTCTCCAGCACCTGGCGCACCCGGTGCCGGGCGGCCCGCGCGTCCTCCTCGACCAGCAGGTCGCCGGTACGCATGCCCCGGTGCTCGGCGTCCGGGACTCCGCTGAACCGTTCGATCGCCCGGTTGACCCGGAGAATCCTCATCTCGGGGCTGTGGACGGCGAGGCCGATGGGGCACCGTCGGAACAGCCCTTCGAGGAGGGCGCGGTCCCTCCTCCACTCGAGGACTCTCGCCGCGGGCGCCCCGACAAGGACCCACTCGCGGACAAGGTCGTTGCGCAGGAGCTCACGCGCCCTGAACCCCATCTCCACGAACTGCCCGCTGCGATGTCGCACCGCGAGTACCCCGAGCCAGCCGCCCGCTCTCCTGCACGTCGCCGCGGCGTCCCTGGCAGCGGGCAGGTCACGGGGATCCATCAGGACGTCGAGCGCCGAACGGCCGATCACTTCCGTCCCCGGGTAGCCGAGCAGGTCCTCGGCCTGCCGACTCCACGCGACCACGGTTCCCCGGTCGTCGAGCACTGCCGAGGCGGCGAGGTGCTGAGCGAACGGATCCTCCCGGCTCTCGCTGAGCGCCGTCACCCGCTTCTCCACCGCCGGCCACCACCTCGTACTCGGCTACCGCTGCTCTCCCCCGGTCCTTGCACGCGGTCGGCTCCCGGCCAGACTCCGTCCCGGCGGGCCGCTCGCTGTTCCAGATGCCCAACCCGAGAACCAGGCTGATGCCATGTGGGCCTATTGAACCCCGTTTGCGTCCCGCGGCCTTCCTGGTCATGTGTCACGGCGTGGCGCATACGTAGGCCCGGCTGACCACCCCAGGGTTCGGACGGGGCGGCGGGGGCCCGGTCACCGGTCGATGTCTCGGGCCGGCCCGACGGCCGCCGCCCCCACCACCGTGCAGCGGGGCAACGAGCGCACCGAGTGCAGCAGCTGACCAGGGGCCGGCGCCCCACGTCCGGAGAGGACGCCACCAGGCCGCGCAGACTTGACGCATCGCGTCTCGGCGGGTGCCATGGGCGTAGAAGCTGACGGGGGGATCCACCATGACCGAACAGTCGAAACCGCCGGACCTGAACGGCATCGCGCCGGGGAATTGTCCCGAGACGCCCAAGGCCGCAGCCGACGGTCCGGCCGACGAGCGCTGGAAACTGTCCGATCGGCCCGGCACCGTGACGGCCATCGTGCTGCTCTTCGTCGTACTGTGCCTGGGGATCGCCGGGATGACGTCGAACGACCGGCCAGGTACCAGCACTTGCTACGGAACGTGCGGTTCGCGTTGATGCCGTCCCCGCCCGGCCACCACCGGCGGCCCTTGACCGGTACCAGTGAGACGTCCTCGGCAAAGCGGCTCCTGATCCGTCAGCTGCTCATCGTGACAGCGGTTCTTGGGGGCACCGCGGCTGCCGGCGTTCCGGCACTCGCGTTGCTCTCGGCGAAGGTGGACGCTGACCTGACGAAGCAGGAAATGGAGTGCTGTTGGGAGGACGGCGCCACTTTCGCCTGGATGAGCGACGTCATGGGTGTGCGGGTACCGGACAAGGCCGCTGACCGGCGTGCGGGGTACAAGGTCGGCATGCGCTTCGACTCCGGGCTGCTCGCGTTCACACTGCCCAGCCCACAAGCGGAGAAGTACCTCGTGGCGCTGAGGCCCGCAGGCGTGGTGGCGATCGAGAATCTGCATCCCGAGGACAAGAACTACAAACCCGCGGCGGGCTTCCGGCACCTGGGACTGCCGGAACCGGAGACCTTCGAAGAGACGCGGCTCGGCGGCCTTTGCGAAGGCGATGTCAACACGCCCGAAGGGAAGGAGGTCACCTACTGCGTCGATATTTTCGCGCACGAGTTCCAGCCGGGCACCACGCGGATCTACATGCGGTCGACCATCGAGCCGAGCTTGACCCCGCCGCCCGCGACGCCGAAGACGTGACACGGCACGATCCTGCCGTCGTAGCCCTGCCGGCCTGTCGGTCCGACTACGCGACCACCACCGTCCGCTGTGCCGAGAAGTCACCCCACTTGCCGTCGGGGAGCTTCGCCCGCAGTTTGACGCTGTAGCGCGTGCCCGGCTTGTCGGTGACCGTCATCGTGTACGTCGCCGTTCCGGCGGGCGGCGTGGCGCCCCAGACGATCGTCGTGGCCGGCTTGCCGTTGAGGAAGAGCTGGTGCTCCTTGACCGGGGCCCCGGTCCGGGGTGGCGTCCAGGAGAGTTCGATGCTCCCTTTGCGGGCGGTGGCCTTGAGGGCGGTCGGAGCGGTGCTGGGGCCGTCGCCGGGTGCCGAGGTGGTGGTGAGGTCGACGGCCCCGCTGTCCGGGGAGGAGTTCTCGGCGGCATCGCGCGCCCGGACCGTGAAGGAGTAGACGGTGCCGGGCCGCAGCCCCGTGACCCGTGCCGTCGTCTGCGTACCGGACACGCTGTGGATGCGGGAGTCCTCCTGGTAGATGTCGTACGACGTGACGCCTACGTCGTCGCGGGAGCGTGCCCAGACCAAGGTCACCGCCCGGGCCCCGTCCACGCGCCCCTTCAGGGAGGCCGGACGGGTGGGGGCGGTGCGGTCGTCCGGTGTGGGGGCCGGGGTGGTGACGGAGACGGCCGGGCCGGCGGCGGAGAGATTCCCGGCGGCGTCGCGCGCGCGGACGGTGAAGCTGTACGCGGTCCCGGGGGTCAGGCGGTCGATGTCCACCATGTGCCTGGCAGCGGGCAGGGACTTGACCCTGGTGCCCTTCTCGTAGACCTCGTAGCCGGTCACCGCCTTGTTGTCGGTGGCCTGCTCCCACATGACGTGCACCGACGTGGCGCTGCCTGCCTGGGCGGTGACGCCGGCGGGTGTGGAAGGGCGTTCGGTGTCCTTGTCCTCGCCGCTGCACGCGGCGCATCCGGTGAGCAGGAGTACGGCTGAGCATGTCAACACGACGGTGGTGGGGGGACGTTGCACGGTCGGGCCTCCGCGGACGAACGACATTGGTCCAGACCTATATGGCACAGGTATCGGGCGGCTGCAAGGGCTCAGCCACCGGAAATGGGCCATGAACTCCGTGACGGTGGAAGGCTCCACTGCCCGGGATGGCCCGCGGGGAGGCCCATGTCACGGCGGACCGCCCCGTAGTACCGCGTGCGCGCGTCACGCTGCTTCTCCAGCATGGCCGACCAGGCGTCCCGGTCACGCGTCCCTTCTCGCAGGAACCCTTCCATCTCGATGACGGCCAGAACCCACTCCCGCGCCCGCTGCACCACGTCCGGGGTGCCGAGCATCAGCAGGGCTTCCCCGACCGGATCCCGCGCATCGGTCGCCTCGGCCAGGAGGGGAGCCGCCTCTTCGGGCGACAAGGGGTGCGGATGCGGGTCGTTGCCAAGGTGAGCGGCCACCCGGTAGGTCAGTGTGACGGTCTTCTTCAGCGACCTCGCGTAGTCGGCGTAGACGGTCAGCCGCCTCTCTTCCCAACGGGCCCCCTCCTCGCGCCGGAAGCGGGCCCGGTCCCCGCGCACGATCGCCAAGTACGAGCCGAGAGCGCCGATGACAACACCGAGGAGGGCGGGAAGCTGTTGTATGAACGCGGACATGACGACACGTTATACACGCGAAGGGGACAACGAGGCGTGAGGACAGACCCCGAGGAGCGCTACCCCCGCGACGGCCGTCCGCTGGGCCGGAGCGTGGAGAACGCATGGACCGGGTACCAGCTGCTCCACGGAGACTTCGCGATTCCGGCGGCTCCGGTGGCGGGTCCGGGAACTGTTGCGCAGGCCGGTACGAAACCGGCGCCGGAGCCGCCGGCGCGGGCCCTGAGCACCACCTCGGGGCACCTTCAGACCCAACCGGTCGCAGCCACCACCTCGCCCGCGATGTCGATGACCGACCTCCCGTCGGTCGTCACCCTCACCGTGCCCGCGACCGCCCGAGCATCCAGCATCCGCGCCTTGCGGGCGCTGCCTTCGATCTCCTGTCGCAGCTCCGAGCCGAGCTCACGGCCCGTCAGCCTCGCTTCGGCGGTGACGTCGGTGGCGGTGAGCAGGACCCGTACGATCCGCACGTCGGCGCCCATGGCGCGCACGAACATGCCGGTCGCCCCGGGCAGGACACTCGCCGTGTTCGTGTAGACCAGGCGGCGATGGCCGAGCCGGGCGAAGTTCGCCCACACGGCCGTCAGATTGCGCTCGGTGATCTCCGAGCGGTGAGGATCCCCTTCGGGTGCCGGATGCACCTGGCCCATGAAGTCACCCTCGATGATGGCGTGGGAGACCGGCACGGCACGCAGCCGGGCCGAAACCTCCCACCCCACCGTCGACTTGCCGACGCCTGAGCGCCCGCCGATGAGCAGTACCTCGGCCCTGTCCATGGCGTCAGCGTGCCAGTCGGCGGGCGCCTCGCGCGACCTGTTACCGCCGCGGGTGACGATCACCGCAGATCAGCCGTAGTCACCCCGATCACAGAGGCGAGTGTGCGGCACGAGCCCTCGGCCCCCGGTGTTCCGGGCGGACCTGAGCCGGATCCGCGTCAGCGATGACGAGGCTTCGCCGACTTCATCTCGTGTGCCGCCGTGTCCCGCACCCGGCCGTCCGGATGCCGGTCCTGGAGGTCACCCAGAATGCGCACGGCGTCGGTCGGGTTCGCCGCGGCGAGTGCCCTGACCAGTGCCGCCGGACCGTCCGGCCAGGTCGCCGCAGCGGCGTCGAATGCGTCCAGGAGGGCCGTGGGCAGCGGGTCGGGGTCGCGTTCCTCGGCCGCGGCCGCCACGTAGACGCGCATGTCGTCGATCCAGCGCTGGTCCAGGTCTTCGAGGAGCAACGTCGCCCGTGCGTTGGGTGGCACCTGTTCCTCCGGGACCGCTTCGCCTCGGGCGCCGAGCAGACGCGCGGCGTGGGCACCGGTCACCGGGTCGTCGAGAGCTGTGCGCAGGGCCACGGTCGGCACTCCGGCCTCGTCGAGGTGGTCGAAGTGGCGGGAGAGCTCGACATTGAGGAAGTCCGCCGACTTGGCCGCGGACACCGCCCCGAGCAGTTCCGACCAGGCCGCGTCCGTGCCCCCGCGGGCGGCTGCCCACGCGTTCAGAGCGGTGGCCGCGATCTTGTGCGGCCAGTGGTAGATCCCCTCGATGGTCTCCGCCGCGTTCCATGCGGCGACGGCCTTCTGATCGGGTGCCGCGCAGTGGCCCACGGTCAGAATGTGGCGCAGCACGGCGCTGCCGAGCGGGGTGAGGCCGTACGCGTCGCCTGCGCGGAAGACGAAGCCGGTCGCGCCGAGCCGGTCGACGGTGGCGGCCAGGGCCTTGGCCTGGGTGTCGAGTTCGGCGCGTTCGGGCTCGGTCAGGTCGGGCCTGCCGAGGACGGCGGCCAGTTCCGGCAGGGGCGGTAGCTCGTACGCGGCGGGCTGCGCGGTGGGGACGGAGACCGGGTCGTCCTCCAGTTCCGGGGCGATGTTCCCGTCCGAGACATCGGCTGCCTTGCGCGCCACCGAGTCGGGTGTGCTGCCCCGCTCGTAGAGCGTGTAGAGGAGGTGCGCACCGTCGAGGAGGTAGCGCTGGTCCGGGTCGTCCGGTACGGGCATGGAGTCCATGACCGCGGCGAGCAGGTCGGCGGCGAGTTCGGTCAGCTCCTGCGGGGTGCCTTCGTTCCAGACGGTCATCGCGGGTTCGGGGAAGCCGCAGCGTTCAGCGATGTCGCGCTGCGCGTCGGTCAGGTCGTCGCCGCCCGCGGCGAGGGCGGCCGGGAGCGGGGCCGCGTGCAGCAGGTCCCGGATCTCCTCAGGCGCGGGCAGCTCGGGGGGCGGCGGCAGGGGGATACCGGAGTTGCCGTAGTAGTCGAGGTGCTCGTCGAGCAGCCGGTCCGCGAGAGCGGCGTGCGGCATCGCCTCCGGCCCCGGAGCGAGGAACGCGTACGGTCCGGCGAGGGCCTCACCGAGTCCCGCGGCGGTCCAGCGGTCGCTCAGCGCCGACGCGATCCGGTCCAGGTGCTCGGCGAGGGCGTCGTCAGGGTGGTCCGCGCCGAGCGGCGGGGCCGGGAGCAGAGCGCCGCCCCGGGCGGCCGGCCCGGCCGCGTCGCGGGCGAAGGCGGCGAGCAGTGCCTCCGACAGCTGCTCCCGCGCCGCGAAGGTCCGCGCGGTCAGGTCCGGGCGCTGCAGCGGCTCGGGCAGCGCGGGGCGGTCGGCGTGCGGGCTCTGGTCGTGGGCGGCGAGCCAGGCACGTACGGCTTCGGCGTCGTCCGCGTCCACACCGTCGGCCCGCAGCAGCGATGCGTACCAGCGGGGCCAGGTCAGGTTCCACGGGTCGTCCATCGCCGTACGGAAGTCCCCGCTCGCCTCGTCGATCGCGGCGAGCAGCCGTGTGTGGCGCTTCGTGTTCAGCCGTCCGGCAGCCCTGACGCGGTCGGCGAGCGCGCGGAGGATGTCCGGTACGGCGTCGAGTTCGGCCGCCGTGGCGCACAGCAGCACGGGCAGGTCCTTGTGCAGCACGCTGCGCACCAGCTGCGGTGTCGGCTCCGGGACCCCCGCCCGGCGGTCCGCGCCGCGCAGCGCGAGGAGGGTGAGCACTGCATCGGAGGCACGAGCGGGCAGGGCGGTGCCCCGTTCCTGCTCGGCCCAGGCGAGGAAGTCGGCATGTCCGGTGTTCAGGGCAGTCGTACTGATCACCCGGTGAGCGTATGAGCGTCAGGCCCCGCGGACCGGCCCTGCCACGTCCGGATAGCCCGAACGGGGGACCGATGAGTTTCCGTGGCGGGGAAAGTCTCGACTTCATGAACGCGAACACGATGGACCCGACAGGATCACACGTGCCGGACACGCCGGATCTGGGACCGGTCGCAGCCGGGATGGCACAGCTGGCGGCCGGGATCGACGAGGCCAGGCTGGATGATCCGACGCCCTGTCCGAAGTACGCCGTACGGGAGATGCTGGCCCATGTCGTCGGGCTGTCCTCGGCATTCCGGGACGCCGCGCGCAAGGACCTCGGGCCGACCACGAACACCGATCCGGGCACCGTGACGTGGGTACTGGCGGACGACTGGCGGGCAGAACTCCCCCGCCTGCTGGACGAGTTGGTCACGGCCTGGCGTACGCCGGGGGCCTGGGACGGCGACACCCAGGCGGGCGGCATCACCTTTCCGGCCGCGATCGCCGGGCGGGTCGCCCTCAACGAGCTGCTGGTGCACGGGTGGGACCTGGCGCGGGCGACCGGGCAGGACTACGACCCGGACGAGGCGAGCCTCCGGGTGTCGTACGCGCTGCTGGCGCCGGCCGCGGAGGATCCGGACCGCGGCGGGATGTTCGGTCCGGTCGTGCCGGTGCCCGGGAGCGCGCCGCTGCTGGACCGGGTCATCGGGCTCAGCGGGCGTCGTCCCGACTGGTCGCCCCAGGGTGCCGGCTGACGGCGGGTACGGGCGGGGTCTGCACCGGACCCCGCCGCGGGGGGTGCTCACCGCCCGGGGTCCTCACCCGCGGGGGCCGGGCCGCTCGCCGTGCGGCCGGGAAATCAGGTGAGCGGAGGGTCTGCAAGCTGCCATGCTCGCGCCATGGCACGCACAATCAGACCCAGCCTGTACATCTCCGTCGACATCGAGGCCGACGGACCGATCCCCGGCCCGTATTCGATGATCAGCCTCGGCGCAGCGGTGGCCGGCCGGCAGGACGCCGCCGGTTACGCCGCCGAGGCCGACCCCGAGGCTCATACTTTCTACCGCGAACTGCGCCCCATCAGCGACACCTTCGTCCCGGAGGCACTGGCCGTGAGCGGCCTGGACCGTGACCGTCTCGTCCGCGAGGGCAGCGAACCGGCCGCCGCCATGGCCGAGTTCACCGCCTGGGTGCGCGAAGTGGCCGTGGGCGCACAGCCGGTGATGTGCGGGTACCCGGCGTCGTACGACTGGACCTTCCTGTACTGGTATCTGATGCGCTTCACCGGCGCCAGCCCGTTCGGCCATTCCGGCTGTATGGACATGAAGACCCTGTACGCGACGAAGGCCCGGCTCCCGCTGCGCGCCGTCGCCAAGGGCACGATGCCGCGCTCACTGCTGTCGCGGAGGCGGCACACCCATCACGCGCTGGACGACGCCGTGGAGCAGGCGGAGCTGTTCAGCAACCTCATGACCTGGGATCCGGCGCCACCGGCGTAGCGGCGGCGTCGTGCGGGCGGGAGTGAGAATGGGGGCATGGCAATGAACCAGACCCCGGCCACGCCCATGACCCCGGCCGCCTCGATGACCCTCGACGATCAGTTGTGCTTCGCGCTGTACTCCGCGTCGCGGGCGGTGACGGCGGCCTACCGGCCGGTGCTGGCCGAGCTGGACCTCACGTATCCGCAGTATCTGGTGATGCTCGCGGTGTGGGAGCGCGGACCGGTGCCGATGAAGGAACTGGGCGTGATGCTCGGGCTCGACTACGGCACGCTGTCGCCGCTGCTCAAGCGGCTGGAGGCAGCAGGGCTGCTGCTGCGCGAACGACAGGCCGCCGACGAGCGTCTGGTGACCGTGGAGGCGACGGAGCAGGGCCGGGCGCTCCGGGAGCGGGCCGAGGGGATTCCGGGGTCGATGGGCCGGATCTACGGCCTCACGGCCGAGGAAGCGGTGCAGCTGCGGGACCGGCTGCGCGCGCTGATCGACCGGCTGGGTACACCGGCGGCTTGACGGAGGCTCGATCACTTTCGTGGGGATCATCACGTCCAGTTACATCGTGCACAATTGAATTGTGCGCTATGTTTCATGGAGAACGGTGAGCACGAAGGAGAGAGCCACGATGGAATTCGTCAGGTACGAGCAGTACACCCCCGTCGAACGCCCCACCTACCAGCGGGAACTGGACGAGGTCGTCGGCAACGTCGCCCGCCGCACCCGTGAGTCCGTCGAACGGCAGGGCGTGGGCCGCGCGGTCCGGACCGCCCACGGCAAGACGTACGGCCTCATGAAGGCGACCGTCACGGTCGGTGATGCACCGGGCCCGTACGCTCAGGGGATCTTCGCCACCCCGGCGACGTACGACGCGGTCGTGCGCTACTCCAACGGGCTCGGACATCTGCGCGCCGATTCACTGCTGGGCGCGGCGTGCGGCATGGGCATCAAGATGTTCGGCGTCCCTGGCCGGTCCCTGCTGGCGGACGAGGCCGAGGCGACCACCTTCGACCTCAACCTGATCAACAACACGGTGTTCTTCGCCAACACCGCCTATGACTACATGGTCATCGAGGAACTCTTCGCCGAACTCCCGGATGCCCTGGTGAACCCGGCCCGGCGCAAGTCCTGGATGGGAGAGTTCCTCACCCGCCGCGGCACCCTGGCGAGTGCGGACGAGTGGCTGTGGGACGAGCTGTTCGCGATGCTGTCGTTCACGCAGGTGCAGCGCCGCAACCTGCTCTCGTACACGTACAACAGCATGGGCGCCTTCCGGTACGGCGATCACATCGCCAAGATCCGTACGCTCCCGGTCTCCCCCGTCACCCACCTCGACGTCGATGTGCGCGCGGACGGCGAGGCCTTCCGCAACACTCTGGTGGCGGAGGCGGGCGAGCGCGACCATGCCTTCGAACTCCAGGTCCAGCTCAACGCCGACCTCATGCGGATGCCCGTGGACAACACGTCGGTCGAGTGGCCGGAGCAGCTCTCGCCGTGGGTGACGGTCGCCCGGATCGACGTGCCGCGCCAGGACATCGGCGGCGAGGAGAACCTCACGGCCGCGGACGGGACGTCGATCACTCCCTGGCGCTCGCGCGAGGACCACCGGCCCATCGGGGAGATCCAGCGGGTGCGCGAAGAGGTCTACCGCCGATCCTCCATCGAGCGGCACCGCATCAACGACCAGCCGCGCCAGGAGCCGGCGAGCAGCGCCGAACTGCTCTGAAGACCGGGTGGGGAGGCGAACAGAAGGGGGATCCGCCACCACAGATCGTGGGTGGTCCGGAACGGGCGGCAGCGCACACCGAAGCCCCGGACGTACCCCTCCTCGACCTCTCCGACTCCGGGCGCCCGAAGGGGTGTACGTGGCTCACGCGACTCTGGTAGGAAAGTTTACTAACAGAGCACGTCCAGACGTACTCCCCCCATGGAGGCAAGGTGTCCGCCCCCCACAAGCGCACCCTTCGTCCGCTCAGGTTTCTCCCGCGTGTACTGCTCGGAGTGACGCTGGTCGCCGTACCTGTGACGGCGTTCGCCACACCGTCCGATCAGCCCCCCGTGCCGTCGCGCGCGACGGCCGCCCAGGACCCCGCACCGGCGGCCGCCGGGCTGGACGACCCGGCGAAGAAGGAGATCGCCATGCAGCTCGTCTCCAGCGCGGAGAACTCCTCGCTGGACTGGAAGGCCCAGTACGAGTACATCGAGGACATCGGCGACGGCCGCGGCTACACCGCCGGAATCATCGGCTTCTGCTCGGGCACCGGCGACATGCTGGGCCTCGTCGAGCTCTACACGCAGCGCCGGCCGGGCAACGTACTGGCGAGGTACCTGCCGGCGCTGCGCGAGGTCGACGGCAGCGACTCGCACGAGGGACTGGACCCGGACTTCACCCGCGACTGGAAGCGGGCCGCCCGGGACCCGGCGTTCAAGGAGGCCCAGAACGACGAGCGCGACCGCGTCTACTTCGACCCGGCGGTAGGCCGCGGCAAGCAGGACGGCGTCGGTGTCCTCGGGCAGTTCATCTATTACGACGCGATCGTGATGCACGGCGACGGCAGCGACAGCACCAGCTTCAGCAGCATCCGCCGCATGGCACTCGCGAGGGCGAGGCCACCGGCCCAGGGCGGCGACGAGCGGGCGTATCTGCACGCGTTCCTGGACGCCCGTGTGTGGGCGATGAAGCAGGAGGAGGCGCATGAGGACACCAGCCGGGTGGACACCGCGCAGCGGGTGTTCCTCGACAGGGGCAACCTCGACCTGAACACGCCGCTGGACTGGAAGGTGTACGGCGACAGTTACCACATCGACTGACGCACAGGCAGCGCAGGCCGCACAAGGGCCGGGCGCCCGGGGAACGTCGGTTCCCCGGGTGCCCGGGCCCGTCGGCGTCAGTGGGCAGCGGCCGGCTGCGGGGCCTTCCCTGTCCCCGCCGGCTGCTCCTCGTCCGAACCCGCCCGCTTCCCCAGGTGGTTGAAGGCCAGGTTCAGCACGATCGCCACGATGCACCCGGTCGAGATGCCCGAGTCCAGCACCACCAGCAGGTCCTTGGGAAACGCGTGGTAGAACTCCGGCGCGGCGATGGGGATCAGGCCGATACCCACAGCGGCGGCCACGATCAGCGCGTTCTCGCCCTTGTCCAGGGCGGCGGCGGCCAGCGTCTGGATGCCGCTGGCGGCGACCGAGCCGAACAGGACGATGCCCGCGCCGCCGAGCACCGGCAACGGTACGAGGGCGATCACCGAGGCGGCGAGCGGACACAGGCCCAGCAGGAGCAGGATCCCGCCGCCGGCGGCGACGACGAAACGGCTGCGTACCTTGGTCATCGCGACGAGGCCGATGTTCTGTGCGAAGGCGCTGCACATGAAGCCGTTGAACAGCGGGCTGACAGCGCTGCCCAGGGTGTCGGCACGCAGCCCGCCCTCGATGATCCGCTCGTCGGCCGGCCTGCCGACGATCCTGCCGAGTGCCAGCATGTCGGCCGTCGACTCGGTCATGCACACCAGCATCACGATGCACATCGACACGATCGCGGCGATCTCGAACTGCGGTGCGCCGAAGTGGAACGGCGTCGGGAAGCCGACGAGTTCGGCGTCCTTGAAGGCGCCGAAGTCGGCCATGCCGAGGGGAAGGGCGATCACGGTCCCCGCCACCAGGCCGAGCAGGATGGCGATCTGCTGCAGGAACCCGCGCAGCAGCCTGCGCAGTGCCAGCACGATGACCAGTGTGAGGGCGGCCATCCCGATGTTCTTCATGGAGCCGTAGCCGTCGGCCGCGGGGTTGCCGCCCTGGGACCAGTTGAAGGCGACGGGCAGCAGCGAGACGCCGATCAGTGTGATGACGGTACCGGTGACGACGGGCGGGAAGAACCGGACGAGTTTGGAGAAGTACGGGGTGAGGACGAAACCCAGCAGGCTGGCGACGATGATCGCGCCGAAGATGACGGCGACTCCGTCGTAGCCGCGGTCCTTGCCGATGGCGATCATCGGGGTCACTCCGGCGAAGGACACGCCGTTGACGAACGGGAGCCGGGCTCCGACCCGCCAGAAGCCGAGGGTCTGGAGCAGGGTCGCGATACCCGCGGTGAACAGGCTCGCGCCCATCAGGAACGCGGTGTCCTTGGCGCTGAGGCCCACGGCGGGCCCCACGATCATCGGTGGGGCCACAACCCCCGCGTACATGGCGGCGACATGCTGCAGGCCGCTGGTGAACATCTTGAAAGGGGGCAGGGTTTCGTCGACCGGATGCTTCCGGTCCTGCGCGTCGGCGGTCTGTGCATCAGAGGCGGTTCGGGCGGCCACAGTGGGTCCTCCGGTCGGTTACACGTCAGCGGGTGACGTGGGTGTCATGGAGGTGGTGCAGGGGTACAGCTGATGCCCAGTTGGGGGGTGGCACGAGTCACCGCCCCCGGAGGGCACGCACGTTCTGACGTGCGTGCCCCCCGGTGACAGCTGCCAGGGACCCCGCTCGGGTCCTTGGCCGCCGGTCGAGGGCCGTCCCCCTCGACCGGACTGCTGGAAGTCGTTCGGTCAGGCCTCGGCGGCGATCCGCGCCAGGCGCTGTGCCTCGTCCCGCGTCGAGCGGGCGATGGCGTCCTCGTCGACTGTCGTCAGGCGGCCCGCTTCGACGACCGTCCTGCCGTTCACAAGTGAGATGCTCACCGGGGCGGCCGCGCCGAGGACGAGCGCGACGACCGGGTCGGCGATGGAGGAGTGGGCCAGGGTGTCCAGCTTCCACAGCACCAGGTCGGCGAGCTTCCCGGCCTCCAGCGAACCGATCTGGTCCGCGCGGCCGAGGACCTGCGCGCCGCCGTACGTACCCAGGCGCAGCGCCTGTCGGGCGTTCAGCGCCGACTCGCGGTGGGCGCCGAGACGGTTGATCAGGAGCGCGTTGCGCAGTTCGGTGTGGAGCTCGCCGGACTCGTTGGAGGCGGTGCCGTCGACACCGAGGCCGACCGGGACGCCGGCCCTGAGCATGTCGGGTACGCGGGCGATACCGGCGGCAAGGCGCGCGTTGGAGGACGGGCAGTGGGCGACGCCGGTGCCGGTACGGCCGAAGGCGGCGATGTCGGAGTCGTTCATGTGGACGCAGTGGGCCATCCACACGTCCTGGCCCAGCCAGCCTGTCGACTCGAAGTAGTCGGTCGGGCCCATCCCGAAGAGTTCCTTGCAGAACTCCTCCTCCTCGACGGTCTCCGAGCCGTGGGTGTGCAGCCGCACGCCCTTGCGGCGGGCCAGCTCGGCGCCCTGCCGCAGCAGTTCGGTGGAGACGGAGAAGGGCGAGCAGGGCGCGACGGCGATCTGCGTCATCGCGTCGAAGGAGGCGTCGTGGTGCTTGTCGATGGTCTCCTCGGTGGCGGCGAGCGCGCCGTCGAGGGTCTCGACGGCGAAATCCGGCGGCAGCCCGCCGTCCGACGCGCCGCGGTCCATGGAGCCGCGCGCGAGGGTGAACCGTACGCCCATCTCGCTCGCCGCACCGATGATCGCGCCGGACAGGTCGCCGGCGCCCCGCGGGTAGACGTAGTGGTGGTCCATCGCGGTGGTGACGCCGCCGCGGGCCATCATGGCCAGCGAGCCCTGCGCGGCGGCGCGGGCCATCGGCTCGTCGATGCGCGCCCAGGTCGGGTAGAGCGCGACCAGCCAGTTGAAGAGGTTGTGGTCGGTGGCGAGTCCCCGGGTGATCCACTGGTAGAAGTGGTGGTGGGTGTTGACCAGGCCCGGCGTGGCCAGATGGCCGGTGCCGTCGATGCGGCGGACCACGTTCTCCAGGTTCTCGGGGGCCGCGCCCGCTCCCACCGACTCGATCCGGTTGTCCGCCACGACGATGTGGCCGCGGGCGTACTCGGTGTCGTTCGCGTCCACGGTCGCGATGGCACAGTTCTCGATGACGATGCGCGAAGCCGCCATGGCAGGTCCTCGTCTTCCAAGTGGTGGAACGGACCCGGGGGTCGAGCGGGGTGACGACCGGATCCGCGGTTGAAGTTGTTGCGCAGATGCCCCCGCTCTCCCCCTTGGACCTGACGCCGGCGCGAACGTCGGGGGTGAAGCGGCGTTACTGCAGGTTGGTCATGTCGACCGGGATCTGCGGCTCGATGCCGTCCCGCAGGACGGTCGCCTCGATCAGGCCGTAGGGACGGTCCGCCGCGAAGTAGACCTCATTGTCGTTCTTGAGGCCGAACGGCTCGAGGTCCACCAGGAAGTGGTGCTTGTTCGGCAGCGAGAAGCGGATCTCGTCGATCTCGCTGCGGCTGTTGATGATGCGCGCCCCCATTTGGTACAGGGTCTGCTGCAGCGAGAGGGAGTAGGTCTCGGCGAAGGCCTGCAGCATGTGCTTCCTGGCCTGGTCGTAGGACTTGTCCCAGTTGGGCATCCGGGCCTCGTCGGAGGTCCAGTTGTAGCGCCACTGGGCAGCGACCTGGGTGGCCAGGATGCGGTCGTACGCCTCCGGGAGCGTCGTGTACTTGTCCTTGACGTAACCCCAGAACTCGGAGTTGGTCGAGTTCATCACGACAAGGTCCTTGAGCCCGGAGATGATCTGCCACCGCTCACCGTCGTAGGTGATCTGCGTGGTGCGGGTCTCCTGGCCCTTGCGTACGAAGGAGTGCTTGACCTCGTCGGCTCCGATGAACTTGGAGTTGCCGTCGGAGGCGGCGATGCGCTCCCAGGCGTACTCCTCGATGCGGATGCGCGCCCGGTGGATCGGCTCCTGCGAGGTGACGAAGTGGCGGGCGAGGTGGATGCCGAACTGCTCGGCGGACTCGATGCCGTATTCCTTGGCGAACGCGTACACCGTGTTCTTCGTGGTGTCGGTCGGCAGGACGTTGGCGTTGGAGCCGGAGTAGTGCACCTCGTCCATGTCGCCGGAGAGGGCTACCGAGACGTTCAGGTCCTTGATGTGGTGGGTGTCGCCGTCCCGCGTGATCCTGACGACGCGGTTCTCTGCTTTCCCGTACTGGTTCTGGCCGAGAATCGTGGGCATTTTCTGCTAGCTCCCTCGGTAAACGGAGTAGCCGAACGGGTTGAGCAGCAGCGGTACGTGGTAGTGCTCGCCCGGCACGACGGCGAATGTGATCGCCACCTCCGGGAAGAACGCACCGCTGTCCCTTACGCGGGGGGCGTCCTGCTGCGCCTCGGCTTGCTTCTTGTTCGAGAAGTACGCCTCGGTCTCGAAATCGAGACGTACATGGGTCGTTCCTTCCGGCAGCGCCGGCAGGTCCTTGCACCGCCCGTCCGCGTCGGTCGCGGATCCGCCGAGTGCCACCCACTGCGCGGCGGAGCCGCTGCGGGCCGCGAGCGAGATGGCGACGCCTTCGGCGGGGCGGCCGATGCTGGTGTCCAGGATGTGGGTGGACACGGAACTTCTCGGCGATGCCGCGGTCTCAGTGCTCATGCGTTCTCTTCCTCCACGAGACGGGCCAGCCGGATACGGTTGATCTTGCCCAGTTCGGTGCGGACGATCTCCCGTTCCTGCTCCGGCGAGTTGCCGATCCGCTCGCGGACCGCGTCCCTCATCTGGTCCCCGGTCCGGCCGGTGGCGCAGATCAGGAAGACATGGCCGAACTTCTCCTGGTAGGCCAGGTTCAGTTCGAGCATCTCGGTCCTGAGTGCGTCGGAGGCGCCGGCCATCCCGCTCTGCTCGCGGGAGGAGGTCGGATCCCCCGGCTTCGGGCGCCCGATCGGCGGGTGCCCCGCCATCGCCTCGGCCAGATCTTCCGCGGTCAGCTCGGCCATGGCGGCGTCGCTTGCGGCGAAGAGGGCTTCCACGGTGGCGTACGGGCGCTGGACGAGCAGCTTGCTCCCCCAGGCCGAGCTGGCGCACACCTCGTGCAGAGCGGCCTGGGCCGTGCTGTCCTCGAAGGCGTTGAACCGGGCGAGTGCCGGGGTGGACGTCGAAGTCACGGGAGCCTCCGCGGCTGTTCTTCGCGCTCTGTGCGTCGGACGGGCTGCGGACAGCTAACGCCCTCACACAACATCACGTCAACACTTTGTTGAAAAATTGGGGACGCGAAAGCCGCCGCCCGATGGACCGGACGGCGGCCTTCCGCCGGCACCCCAGGGCCGACGGCTACTGGCCCTTCGCCACGTTCTCCCTGTTCAGGTAGTTGTAGACGGTGAAGCGGCTGACTCCCAGCGCACTCGCCACCGTCTCCACACCGTGCCGGACCGAGAAGGCGCCGCGCGCCTCCAGCGTCCGCACGACGGACTGCTTGGTCTTGCGGTCCAGCTCGGCGAGGGGTCTGCCGTGCTGCCGTTCCAGCGCGGCCAGGATGTGGTCCAGGGAGTCCGCGAGCTGCGGGAGCCGTACGGCGAGCACCTCCTCGCCTTCCCAGCTCAGTATGACGTCGTCCTCGCGGGCCTCGGCGGGCGCGATCAGCACCCCGCCCATGGCGTCCACGAGCGGCTTGACCGCCTGGGCGAGTGCGTGGTCGGCGGGCCCGGTCACCCCTCGCCCTCCAGGACGTTGACCTGCAAGGAGACGCGAGTGGCCCCGGCCTCCAGGGCCTTGCGCAGCAGCGCGTCGACCGCGCCCAGCACCTCGTCGGCACCGCCTTCGGCCGTGTTGCCGAAGGGTCCGACGTCCACCTTGTCCAGACCCGCGCGCTGCACGACCTCGCGGACGGCCAGCGCGTGCGCCGGCGGCTCGTCCAGGTCGAACGGCTCGGTCGTGAACTCCACTCTCAGTCGCACCATGCCCCCACGTTAGCCGCGCCCTCGCGCACGGTCCTCGGCCCTCCCGTTCCACCAAGAGTCCACATCGGCCACGGGCAGCGGCGGACGGCCGCGAACAGGTCGCGGACTGGTCGCATCTCCGTGCGACGGAACCGCGCGGGTGCCACGTAGAGCAGGTGAACAAGCGCCGCGCGGCAGCGGCGCAGGGAGGGGTCCGCATCATGACAGGGCACACGCGCAGAGGTGTCAAGGCGACGGCGATCGCCACGGCGGCCATGGCGGCACTGACCGCCTCACAGGCGCCGGGACCGGTGGCACACGCCGCGGCCCCGGCCCGGCGTCCGGCCGCGCCCGGGCCGAGCGTCTTGGGCGACACCGCGTACCGCACGGAGCTTCCGCCGCTGCGGGAGTCCCGCACGGCCGGCGGCGCGAGGGGCGCGGAGGGTTCCGGTGTGATGGCAGGCGGCGCACTGCCCGCGACGGTGTTCGCGGCCTACCGGCACGCGGAGGAGGAGCTGGCCGGCAGCAGGCCCGGCTGCCGGCTGCGACGGCAGTTGCTCGCCGCGATCGGCCAGGTGGAGTCCGGGCAGGCACGCGGCGGCCGGGTGAGCGCGGACGGCACGTCGCTCACCCCGATCCTCGGTCCGCGCCTGGACGGCAACGGCTTCGCCGTCATCACCGACACCGACGGCGGGCTGTACGACGGCGACACGGAGTACGACCGTGCGGTGGGCCCGATGCAGTTCATCCCGTCGACGTGGGCTCTGTGGGGCGCCGACGGCAACGGCGACGGACGCAGCGATCCGGGCAACGTCTTCGATGCCGCCCTCGCCGCCGGGCGCCATCTGTGCGCGGGCGGGCGGGACCTGTCCCACGGGGCGGACCTCGACCGGGCGATCCTCGGCTACAACCACTCCGGCGCGTATCTGCGCACGGTCAAGGCATGGTTCGCGTACTACCTCGAAGGCCTCCGGGTCGTACCGGACCACGGCTTGCCGCCGCAGGAACACCGCCTCGACCGCAAGCCGTCCGCCGAGCCTGCGCCGCCCGCTGCCGCGGCGCGCCCCGGCAAGGACCGTGGCACCGGCACCGCGGCGCCCTCCCCCTCCCGCTCGCCCGGACCCGCTCCCTCCCCTTCGCCGACCCGGGGCGGCGAAGAAGACCGCCCGGCGCTGCCCCCGGTGCCGGAGCTCCCCACCGAGCTCCCCAGCCTCGGTGCGCTGACCAGCAAGGAAACCGAATCGATGCATCCCGCCCCCTCCACAACCCCGGATACCGAGCGGTAATCTCCCCGGCGCCGGACCGACCAGCACCCTTTCCGGCCGGGTGAGAGCGAGGGGCCCTCATGGCGACGGAGACGGAGGCGGCCCATGCGCGGTGGCAGCGCGCGTGGGCCCACCGCGAGCAACTGCTCAAGGTGGCCCGCCGCAGGTCAGTGAGCCTGGAGGATGCCGAGGACGCCGTGCACGAGGCGATGCTGCGTGCCGCCGAGAACCCTCATCTCGACGACGAGCGCCTGGGTGCCTGGCTGACCACGGTGACCATGCGGCTGTGCGTGGACCGCTACCGGCAGGTCAACCGTGAGAACGAGGTGCGCAGCAGCCCCAGACTGCTCGCACCGGTCCCCGTACCGGTCGAGGAGGCGGTCTGCGACCGCGCCGAGGCGATGTGGCTGGCCCGCCGCAGCGACGAACTGCCCGCCCGCCAGGCCGAGGCCCTGTGGCTGAAGTCCGAGGATCTGGACGTCGGTCAGGTCGCCGTGAAGATGGGCCTGAGCTACCGGACGGTCGAGTCGCTGCTGGCGCGGGCCCGCCGGACCCTGCGCAATTCGCTGGCCGCCACGCTGGGGCTCGCGCTGTGGCTGATCGGACGCGGCCGGCCACAGGGCGGGAACGCCCAGGCAGTGGCGGTGGTCTCCACCGCGGCGACACTGGCGGTCGCCGGCCTGATCCTGCCGCACGTCCGTGACGTGGACGGGCCCCCTTCGTCGCGACCCCCGTTCCCCGCGATCTCGCAGGCTGCGGAGGCGCAGTCCCCCGGGGCGGGCGGCCCGCCGACCGCCCCCGGCAGCCGTACGGACGCCGGGCAGCGGTCCGGCACGACCGGACCGCAGCAGTCCGGCGCGCCGGGGCTCGACGTGCCCGTGCTGCCCGGACTGCCACTGCCCACACCCGCCGTCCCGGACGTCCCGGCTGTGCCGGGGGGACTTGTGTCCGGCCTGCCCTCCCTGCCGTCCGCACCGGATCTGCCGGCCGTGCCCGGCGGACCTGGTGCAGCTGCTGTGCCCGACGTGCCCGCCGAACCGAAGGTGCCCGGCGTGCCCGCCGAGCCCTCGGCCTCCGGACTGCCGTCCGTGCGGGCCCGGGAAGGGGCACTGCCCGGCGATACGCCGGACGCGCCTGTGCCGCAGACGGCCGGAGCGCCGCAGGTGCTCCCGAACCGATAAGGCCTTCCTTCCCGGTCAGGCCGGATCAGCAAGCGGGGCTCCGGTGCTGCGGCACCTCCCGCACCCGAAGGCTCTGGGGCCCTCTCCCACCCCCAAGGCTGTAAGGCGGTGCTGGGGCGCGCATGCCCCGGCGAGCCCTCGGCCTCCGGCCTGCCGTCCGCGCGGGCTCGGGAAGGAGCACTGCCCGGCGATATGCCGCACGCGCCCCATACCGGAGACGGCCGGAGCGGCGCGGGAGCTGAGGACCGTCCGCGTCGCCTCGGCGCACGAGGCTGCGCGCGTACGCAGGGTGGCTGCCCTACCGGAGTCGTTACGGAAGGTGGTCAGTCCCGCCGTCATGCGCGGAGGCGGCGGTCCCGCGGACTTGTTCGCCGGCATCGCCGTCGAGCCGCTCGGCGAAGAGCATCGCCACGTCGTCGGCCAGGCAGCCATCGGTGTGCCGCATCAGCCCCTGATGCAGTTGTTCCAGGAACTCCTGCGGGGTGCGGGCCTGCGCCGCTTCCAACGCCTCGGGCAGGGCGAAGAAGTCGTTGTCACTGTTGCGGGCCTCGATCACACCGTCGGTGTGCAGCAGCAGGCGGTCACCGGGCACGAACGGGTAGCTCTCCACCTTGCCGGGCGGCCCGATGATGAAGTCCTCCAGGCCGAGGGGCGGCAGCGGGCAGGCGGGCATCAGGGCCGCGGCCCTGCCCTGGCGCAGCACCAGCGGGGGCGGGTGGCCGCGGTTGACCACCTCGACCACGGGCCGGTCCGGCACCTGGACCACGACCGCCGTGACGAACCCCTCCAGCAGAGCCTCGGGAGCGACCGCGCCCGGCACGGCGGTCTCCCTTCGTAGCGCAGCCCCGCAGTGGTTCATCACATCCACCAGGTCGTCCTCGTAGTGCACGGACTCCCGGAAGGCGCCCAGGACAGCCGCGGCGGCCCGCACGGCGGGCAACCCCTTCCCGCGCACGTCCCCCACGATCATCCGGATCCCGTACCGGGTCTGCACGGCTTCGTAGAGATCACCGCCGATCTGCGCACCCGCCTCGGCCGCGAGATACATGCTCGCCGCCCGAACGGGGCCCAGCCGGGCAGACACGGGCCGCAGCAGGACCTCCTGTGCCGCTACGGCGATCCGCCGGACCTGGTTGAGCTCGCTCTCCGTGCGCCTGCGCACTGCGCTGCTCGTCATCACACTGGCCACCGACACCAGGAGAAGAGCCAGGAGGTTGCTGTAGACCTGCTGGCTGCCCCACGCCTGGTTGTACGTGGCGGTGGTCACGCTGACGGCCAGAGCGACAAGCGCTGCGGCGAGGGTGCCCTTGGGGCCCATCGTCACCGCGGCCAGCGCCGGGGTCGCCATCAGGATGGGCCCGGTGTACACCACGTGCGCGGGCGTGAGCTCGATGACCACCACCAGCAGTGCGAGCACGAACGGCACACACTGCGCGAGTGTGAAGAGCACCCTGCTGTGGCCATTCGGAGCAGACGAGCGGAAGAGCGGCCGCATGGGTACAGGCTCCCTCCTTCACGCGCGGCGTTCCACCCGTCGCTCCCCGCCGCCGGGGCACGGGGTGACCGAACGGGACCCGGCGGACCGGTGCGCACCCTGACGCCACCCCGGCGGCGTCCTGATTGCGCGCTGATGGCATCGCGATGGTGGGCACGTAAAAAATCTTCGGCCCGCAGCGACGGACGGACCCGCCCTCCCCGTAGAGCAGATGTCGGACCGCTCCACGGCTGAAGGGTGAACCGTATGGGTGTCGAGATCTGCGTGGAAGGACTCACCAAGTCCTTCGGCCACCAGGTCATCTGGCAGGACGTCTCCCTGACGCTGCCCGCCGGCGAGGTCTCGGTGATGCTCGGACCTTCGGGCACGGGCAAGTCGGTGTTCCTCAAGACGCTCGTCGGGCTGCTGCGGCCCGACCGCGGGTCGATCCGGATCTCGGGCACCGACATCACGGCCCTGCGCGAGCACGATCTGTACGAGGTGCGGAAGCTGTTCGGTGTGCTGTTCCAGGACGGCGCGCTGTTCGGGTCGATGAATCTCTACGACAACATCGCCTTCCCGCTGCGCGAGCACACGCGCAAGTCCGAGAGCGAGATCCGCCGGATCGTGCTCGAGAAGATGGACATGGTCGGCCTGATCGGCGCCGAGGACAAACTGCCCGGTGAGATATCCGGCGGGATGCGCAAACGGGCCGGCCTCGCCCGGGCCCTGGTACTGGATCCGGAGATCATTCTCTTCGACGAGCCCGACTCGGGGCTCGACCCGGTCCGGGTGGCCTATCTCAACCAGCTGATCGTCGACCTCAACGCGCAGATCGACGCCACCTTCCTGATCGTCACCCACGACATCGCCTCCGCCCGCCAGGTCCCGGACAACATCGGGCTGTTGTTCCGGCGCGAACTGGTGATGTTCGGCCCCCGGGAGCAGTTGCTGACCAGCGATGAGCCGGTGGTGCGGCAGTTCCTGAACGGCCGGATGCAGGGCCCGATCGGGATGGCGGAGGAGAAGGACGCGGCCCAGGTCGAGCAGGAGCTGGCCGAGCTCGGCGAGGGCGCGCACTCCACACCGTCCGACGCACCCGAGCTGACACCGCGCCTGCTGCCCAGTGCGGGGATCACCCGTCCGCCGCGCTGGGAGGCGATCGCCGACCGGGAGTCGCTGCGGGCGGTGCGGGCCGCGATCCGCGGAAAGTCGGTGGGCGCATGAGCCTGTCCCCCACCGCGGCACTACGGCATACCGGCAGCCTGTTCGCCATGGGCCTGGACGTGCTGCGGACGATGCCCAAACGCCCCTTCCAGGCACGTGAGTTCATCCAGCAGGCCTGGTTCGTCGCCAGTGTCACGATCCTGCCGACCGCGCTGGTCTCCATCCCCTTCGGCGCAGTGATCGCCCTGCAGATCGGCAGTCTCACCCGGCAGCTCGGCGCCCAGTCGTTCTCCGGAGCGGCCTCGGTGCTCGCCGTACTGCGCGAGGCCTCGCCGATCGTCACCGCGCTGCTGATCGCGGGGGCGGGCGGCACCGCCATCTGCGCGGACCTCGGGGCGCGCAAGATCCGCGAGGAGATCGACGCGATGCAGGTGCTGGGCATCGACCCGATCCACCGGCTCGTCGTACCGCGGGTGCTGGCGACGATGCTGGTGGCGGTGCTGCTCAACGGTCTGGTGTCGGTGGTCGGCGTGGCCGGCGGCTACTTCTTCAACGTGGTGCTGCAGAACGGCACACCCGGCGCCTATCTCGCCTCCTTCACCACCCTCGCCCAGCTGTCCGACCTGTGGGCGGCCGAGGTGAAGGCCCTGGTGTTCGGTGCGATCGCCGCGATCGTCGCCTCCTACAAGGGGCTGACCGCCAAGGGAGGTCCCAAGGGCGTCGGCGACGCGGTGAACCAGTCCGTGGTGATCACCTTCATGTTGCTGTTCGTGACGAACTTCGTGATGACGGCCGTCTACTTCCAAGTCGTTCCGCAGAGGGGTTGACGGATGCCGCTCATGAATCGCCTGGTGCTGGACCGGCTCGAGGAGCTGGGCACCCAACTGTCCTTCTACGGGCGCTCGCTGGCATGGACCGGACGTACCCTGCGCCGCTACAAGAAAGAGGTCCTGCGGCTGCTGGCCGAGGTGAGCTTCGGGCGCGGGGCCCTGGCCGTCGTCGGCGGCACGGTCGGAGTCATCGCCTTCCTTTCCTTCTTCACCGGCACCGAAGTCGGCCTCCAGGGCTACGCGGCGCTGAACCAGCTGGGCACCTCGAACTTCGTGGCGTTCCTCTCGGCGTACTTCAACACCCGTGAGATCGCACCGCTGGTGGCCGGCCTCGCCCTCTCCGCGACCGTCGGCGCCGGATTCACCGCCCAGCTCGGCGCGATGCGGATCAGCGAGGAGACCGACGCGCTGGAAGTGATGGGCGTGCCCTCGCTGCCGTTCCTGGTGACCACCCGGATGATCGCCGGCTTTGTCGCGGTGATCCCGCTGTACGTGGTCGGGCTGCTCTCCTCGTACTTCGCGGCCCGCACGATCACCACCGGCTACTACGGACAGTCGACCGGCACCTACGACCACTACTTCCAGCAGTACCTGCCGCCGGTCGACGTGCTGTGGTCGTTCGGCAAGGTGATCGTCTTCGCCGTCGTGATCATCCTGGTGCACTGCTACTACGGCTACTACGCGAGCGGTGGCCCGGCCGGCGTCGGTGTCGCGGTCGGCCGCGCGGTGCGCACCTCGATCGTGGCGATCAACATCCTCGACTTCTTCCTCAGCCTGGCGATCTGGGGCGCCAACACGACCGTACGGATTGCGGGGTAGCGCCGATGCGTGTTCCAGGACCGTCCTCGGCGAGCGCCGCCCGGCTACGGCTGTACGGCATCGCCTTCCTCGTGGTGATGGCGCTGCTGCTGTCGCTGTCCGTGGCCGTGTACCAGCAGGTCTTCACCCCGGTCGTACGGATCACGCTGGAGGCCGACACTCTCGGCAACCAGCTCGATCCGCGTGCCGATGTCAAACTGCGCGGCCTGCTGGTCGGCGAGGTGCGGGAGGTGCGGGCCGACGGTGAGAAGGCGACGGTCGACCTCGCGCTCGATCCGCGGCATGTCTCGCGGATCCCGGCCGATGTGCACGCCCGGCTGCTGCCCAAGACGCTGTTCGGCGAGAAGTTCGTCGATCTGGTGCCGCCGCACGGGTCGTCCGGCCGCCCTGTCCGGGCCGGTGATGTGATCACCCAGGACCGCACCACGGTCGGCATCGAGCTGCAGCAGCTGCTGAACGACCTGCTGCCGCTGCTGCGCAGCGTGCGGCCCGCGGAGCTCAACGCCACCCTGTCCGCCTTCGCCACCGCGCTGGAAGGGCGCGGCGACCGTATCGGCGCCAACCTGACCCGTGTAGAGGGCTATCTGCGGCGGCTCAACCCCCATATGCCGTCGCTGAAGGAGGACATCGCGCGCTTCGCGGATGTGGCGGAGGTGTACGGGGACGCGGCGCCGGATCTGATGCGGATCCTGCGCAACTCGGTCACCACCAGCCGCACGCTCGTCGAGCAGCAGGACCGGCTGGCCGAGGCCCTGAGGTCGACCACGGCGGTCGCGGGCACGGCCGAGCGGTTCTTCGACGAGAACGGCGACCGCCTGATCACGCTCGGCCGGGTCTCCCGGCCCACGCTCGCTCTGTTCGCACGCTACGCGCCCGAGTACCCCTGCCTCCTCGACGGCCTGGTCAAGCAGGAGGCCGCGTCCGAGGAGGCGTTCAGAGGCGGCCGGATGCGCATCACTCTCGAATTCGTCCGCCCCAGGCCCGCGTACCGACCCGGTGAGGAACCGCGCTATGCAGAGCGCTCAGGACCCGACTGCAGAGGTCTGCCCGACCCGCATGTGCCGGCCCCGGACGTCCGTCTCGACGACGGTACGTCGAGGACGGCGGCGAGCGGTCCGCCCGGCGGGGCCGGGGTGTCGGCCACCGCTGCCGAACAGCGGGCCGTCGGCTCGCTGGTGGCCCCGGTTCTCGGCGTGCCGGCCGAGCGGGTGCCGGCGGTCGCGACGCTGCTGTTCGGCCCGATGGCCCGCGGAACGGCGGTGAGCGTCGCATGAGGACGACACGCGCCAACGACACGGCGGCACCGCTGGTCAAGTTCGGTCTGTTCACGGTGGTGACGGTGCTGGCCACCGCGCTCCTCGCGGCGACCATCGTCAATGTCTCGTTCACCCCCGAGGACACGTACCGGGCGGTGTTCAGCGATGTCACCAGCCTGGAGAAGGGTGACGACATCCGGGTGGCCGGGGTGCGGGTCGGCGAGGTGCAGAAGATCGCGATCAAGGACCGGACGCTGGCCGAGGTGACGTTCACCGTCCGCCGTGACCGGCCGCTGCTGACCAGCACGGGTGCGGTCATCCGCTACCGCAGCCTGGTGGGTTCGCGCTATGTCGCGCTGACCGAGGGCGCGGGTGACGGCACACGGCTGAGGCCGGACGGGGTGATCCCGCTGTCGCGTACCGAACCGGCACTGGATCTCAACGCGCTGCTGGGCGGGTTCAAGCCGCTGTTCGCCGCGCTCAGCCCCAAGGACGTCAACCAGCTCGCCACCGAGATCATCAGGACGCTTCAGGGCGAGGGCGGCACGGTGGGCAGCCTGCTCGCCCACACCGCGTCGCTCACCACCACACTCGCCGACCGTGACGAGCTGATCGGTTCGGTGATCGACAACCTCAACACGGTGCTGGGGACCCTGGACAAGCGGGACGCCCGCTTCTCGGGGCTGCTGAAGCAGCTCCAGCGGCTGATCTCCGGGCTGTCCGCCGACCGGAAGCCCATCGGCGCCTCGCTGGCCGGCATCGGCGGACTGACCGCGGCCACCTCCGGTCTGCTCGAGGACGCCCGGCCGGCGCTCCGCGGCGACATCGCAGAGCTGACCGAGCTCACCGGAACGCTCAACGACAACGAGAAGACCGTGGAGGGCGTGCTGAAACGGCTGCCGAACAAGCTCGACAAGCTGACGGGGACCGCGTCGTACGGCTCCTGGTTCAACTTCTACCTCTGCGACTTCGACGGCCGCATCGTGCTCCCGAAGACCGAAGAGGTCATCACCCCCGAGCTTCATGTCGCCCGGGCGAGGTGCTCATGATTCCGTTCCGCGACCGCAGTCCCGTGGCGATCGGAGCCGTCGGCGTCACCACGCTCGCGCTGCTCGCCGTGGCCGCGTTCAACGCCGACAGCCTGCCCCTGATCGGCGACGGCGAGACCTACAGCGCCGCGTTCTCCGAGGCGGGCGGGCTCAAGCCGGGCGACGAGGTACGGATCGCCGGCGTCAAGGTCGGCAAGGTCGACGAGGTCGATCTGGACGGCGATCATGTGAAGGTGACCTTCCGGGTCAAGGGGCAGCCGGAGTTCGGCGCCCGCACCGGAGCGGCCATCAGGGTCAAGACGATCCTGGGCGCGAAGTACCTGGCCCTGCAGCCGAAGGGGCCGGGGCAGCTGGCGCCCGGCAGTGAGATCCCGCTGAACCGCACGGTCGCGGCATACGACGTGGTGGCGGCGTTCAGCGATCTGACGACCACCACGGAGAAGGTCGACACGGCCCGGCTGGCAAAGGCCCTGGACACCATCTCCACCACGTTCGAGGACTCGCCCGAGGACGTGAAGGCGTCCATCAAGGGACTGTCGAAGATCTCCCGGACGGTGGCCTCCCGTGACGAGGCACTGCGCGAGCTCCTCGACCATGCCAACGGGGTGACCGCGGTCCTCTCCGAGCGCTCGGGCGAATTCGCCACGCTCGTCCGGGACGGAGACAAGCTGTTCAAGGAGATCACCAGGCGCCGGGCCGCGATTCACGCGCTGCTCAAGAGCTCGGCCGCGCTCGGCGTCCAGCTGTCCGGCCTGGTGCAGGACAACAAGAAGGAGATCGGCCCGGCGCTCACGGGCCTCGGCCAAGTGGTCGCCATGCTCGAGCGCAACCAGGCGAGTCTGGACCGCAGCGTGCAGCTGCTCGCGCCCTACGTGCGGGTCTTCACCAACACCCTGGGCAACGGCCGGTGGTTCGACAGCTACATCCAGAACATGGTCGCCGCCCCGGTGGTCCCACGGACAGGAGACTCCCGATGAGCCGCTTGCGGTCAAGGAGATTCAGCATGCCGAAGAGGCGCGCGCGCCTGGCGCTGGTCGTCGCGCTCGCGCTGGTCGCCGGCGCGACGGCGGTCGTCCTGTGGCCGCGTGCGAACCCGGTCCGGGTCACCGCGTACTTCCCGCGCACGGTCGGCATCCACCCCGGTTCGGACGTGCGCGTCCTCGGGGTCCGCGTCGGCGAGGTCAAGGAGATCACCCCGGAGGGCCGACGGGTGCGGGTGGAGCTGGAGTACGAATCCGGGCGGAAGGTCCCTGCGGACGCCCAGGCCGCGATCATCAACTCCTCGGTCGTCAGCGACCGTTACGTCCAGCTCCTGCCCGTCTACCGGGGCGGGCCCACGATGGCGGACGGGGCGGTCATCCCCGAGAGCCGTACCGCCGTGCCGGTCGAGCTCGACCGGGTCTTCGACTCGCTGCACACGACGGCCGAGGCGTTCGGGCCGCGCGGGGCCAACGGGGACGGATCGCTCTCCCGGCTGCTGGGGGTGAGCGCGGACAACCTCGAAGGACAGGGCGACCAGCTCCACCGGACGGTCGAGGACCTGTCGCTCGCGGTCACCACCCTGTCGGACGGCCGGAAGGACCTGTTCGGCACCGTGCGGAATCTGCAGGTGTTCACCGCGGCGCTCGCCGCCGACGACAGAGGCGTCCGGTCGTTCAACGACAGCCTCGCCAAGGTGGCCGACCAGCTCGCCGGGGAACGCAAGGACCTCGCGGCGGCGCTGCGGCATCTGGGCAAGGCGCTCGGCGACGTGTCCGCGTTCGTACGCGACAACAAGAAGTCTCTGACCGCCGACGTGAAGGGGCTCAGCAAGGTCACCAAGGTGCTGGTCACCCAGCGCGCGGCGCTTGCGGAGCTGTTGGAGGTGGCCCCGGCCGGGCTGTCCAATCTGCAGAACGCGTACAACCCGTCCTCCGGCACCCTCGACACCCGCAACAACCTCGAGGGGGCACAGGACCCGGCGGCGCTGCTGTGCTCGCTGCTGCGCACGACCGGGGACGCCGGGGGCCCGAACCCGGACTGCAGGGAGCTGGAGAAGCTCTTCGACACACTGCCCCGACTGCCGCACTCCGCACCGGTGTCGGGCACGGGTCCGGTCGACCGGACGCTCGGCGGAATCCTGGAGGCCGGGGCATGAGGGTCACACGTGTCAGCAGTGCGCTGCGCAGGGGCAGGGCGGCCGCCGTGTGGACGGCGATGGGCTCGGTGGTGCTCACCGGCTGCGAGTTCAACGGGCTCTACGACGTGGGGCTGCCGGGCGGCGCCGCCACCGGCGGCGACGCCTACCGGGTCACGGTCGAGTTCCGTGACGTACTGGATCTGGTGCCGCAGTCGGCCGTCAAGGTCAACAACGTCACGGTCGGGTCGGTCGAGAAGGTGGACCTGGCCGGCTGGCACGCCCGGGTGCGGCTGCGGGTCGACGGCTCGGTGAAGCTGCCGGGCAACGCGATCGCCGAACTGCGCCAGACCAGCATGCTCGGCGAGAAGTACGTGGCACTGTCCGCCCCGGTGGACGCCGCCCCGTCGGGCCGGCTCGCCGACGGCGACCGTATCCCGCTGTCCCGCAGCGGACGCAACCCCGAGATCGAGGAGGTGCTCTCGGCGCTGTCGGCCCTGCTCAACGGCGGTGGCGTCGCCCAGCTCAAGACGATCACCGTGGAGCTGAACAAGGCCCTCGAGGGCCGCGAGAACCGGGTGAAGTCGCTGCTCACCGAGCTCGACACGTTCCTGGCCGGACTCGACGGGCAGCGCAAGGAGATCGTCCGGGCGCTGGAGGGCATCGACCGGCTGTCGAAGCGGCTCGCCAAGGAGAAGAAGACCATCGCGACGGCGGTCGACACCCTGCCCGGCGCCCTGAAGGTGCTGGCCGACCAGCGCCGTGACCTGACCGCGATGCTCACCTCGCTGTCGGAGCTCGGCACGGCGGGCACCAAGGTGGTCAATGCCTCGCGGGCCGATGTGGTGGCCAATCTGCGCAGTCTGCGGCCGATCCTGGAGCAGTTGAACAAGGCGGGCAGTGATCTGCCCGACGCGCTCGAGCTCATGACCACGTATCCGTTCCCGCGCAATGCGACGGACGCCGTCAGGGGCGACTACGTGAATCTGTCGATCACCGCCGATCTCGACCTGGCGAGCGTCTACGGCAATCTCGCCGACGAACCGCCCAGGAAGCCGGGCAGGCCGGGTACGCCCGGGCCACCGGAGCTGCCGGACGTCCCGGAGCTGCCGGAGCTGCCCGAGGTCCCCGGTGTCCCCGTGCCCACCGCGTTGCCGCAGGCACCGGGCGCTCCCTCCGCCCCGTCGGGCGGTGAGGGCCCGCTGTGCCCGCCGGTGTGCACCAGCAGTTACGCCGCCCGTCACGCCGCCCATGGCCGCGCGGACGCCGACGGCTTCCCGCCGGGGGTCGATCCCGCTCTCGCCGAGCTGATGCTGAAGGGGATGCAACCGTGATCACTCGTACGGTCCGGGCCCAGTTGCTGGCATTCGCCGCGGTCACCGCGGTCGGTGTGTCGTACGTTGGCGCCCGCTACACGGGCCTGGCGGACCTGATCCTCGACCGCGGCTACACCGTGCGCGCCGAGTTCGCCGAGTCCGGGGGCGTCTTCCCGGGCGCCGAGGTCACCTATCGCGGGGTGCCCGTGGGCCGGGTCGGTGCCCTGCGGCTGGCCGACGCCGAGGGGGTGTCGGTGGCGCTCGACATCGAGGACGGGGCTCGGATTCCTGCCGACACCCTGGCGGTGGTGGCGAACCGTTCGGCGGTCGGCGAGCAGTACGTCGATCTTCAGCCGCGCGGCACCGGCGGCCCGTTCCTGCGCGAGGGCAGTGTGATCGGCCGCGGTGACACGCGGGTGCCGCTGCCCACCACGGATCTGGTGCTCAGCCTGGACCGGCTGGTCAACTCCGTCGGCAAGGAGGATCTGCGGACAACGGTCGACGAGCTCGGCAAGGCATTTGCCGGTACCGGCCCGCATCTGAGCCGGCTGGTGGACTCCGGCAACAGCCTCGTGGAGTCGGCGTCCGCCTCGCTGCCCGAGACGACATCGCTGATCGAGGACTCGCGCACGGTCCTTGCGACACAGGCGGACAAAGGGTCGGCGATCAAGTCGTTCTCGCGCGATCTGGCCACCCTGACCGCCGAGTTGAAGTCCAGTGACGGCGACCTGCGCAGGCTCATCGGCTCGGCCGCCCCGGCCGCGCAGGAGGTCAACTCGCTGCTGAAGGCGAACGAGACCCATCTGCCCGTCCTGCTCGGCAATCTGATCAGCGGCGGCCAGATCACGGTGGCGCGGCTGCCCGGCGTGGAACAGGCCCTGGTCACCTTCCCGGTGGTCGTCGCGGGCAGCTTCACCGTCATCCCCGGTGACGGCACCACCCACTTCGGCTTGGTCACCGGCGCCGGCGATCCGCCGCCGTGCCGCCAGGGATACGGGACCCAGCGGCGCGATCCCGCGGACACCTCCGAGCGCCCCGCGAACACGGACGCGCGCTGCACGGCACCGCGCGGAAGTGCCACCTCGGTCCGCGGCGCGCAGAACGCGCCCGGCGCCTCCACGGGCGCGGGGGCGGCCCGTGCCTCGTATGTCACCCCCTACGACCCGGAGACCGGCATCGCGACCGGCCCGGACGGAACGTTCGTCGAGATCGGCTCGACGGGCGGCGAACAGAGCCTGCTCGGAAAGGACTCGTGGCAATGGCTGCTCGTCGGACCCATGGCATGAACGGGAGCATTTTCACGCGCCTGACCCGGTCGCTGCGCCTGCTCGGCGCCAGGCAGGCGGCCGCTGCGCGGGGCGGCAGGACGGTGTCCGCGGCGCTCGCGGTGGCAACCGTCGTGACGACGGCGCTGAGCGGCTGGCTCTGCGTCCAGGTGTACGAGCAGCGTGTGGAGGCGCAGCGCCACCAGGACATCCTGGCCGCGGCCCGGCAGTCCGCGCTGAACTTCACCTCGCTCGACCACCGGCACTACGACCGGGACAGCGCAAATGTGCTGAAGGGCGCCACAGGTGACTTCAGGGCCCAGTTCGCCGCGCAGGCGGCCGAGTTGACCAAGCTGGTGGCGGCGAACAAGTCCGTGTCGCAGGGGCAGGTGCTGGAGGCCGGGATCACCCGCTCCGACGAGCGCACCGCCCGGGTGCTGGTGGTCGCCGACAGCAAGGTGACCAACACGGCCGCCCCCGGCGGGCAGGCCCGCACCTACCGGCTGCAGCTCGATCTCGTGCTCGAACGCGGCCGCTGGCTCACTTCCGATGTCGAGTTCGTCGGCTGACCGCGCGCCCGAGCGCACACGTGTACCCGAAGCAGTGAGGAGCAGGACCGTGGCGAACCCGACTGGACGAGGCTCCGGCATCGCATCCCCAGCCCGCCGATCGATGGCCGCGGCCGCCCGCGCGGCGGCCAAGCGCACGGACCGGGTCGGGCCCGGGACGGAGGTGCCCGTCAGGGTGGCGGAGCAAGGCACCGGGCCGGTCCCCGCCCCGGGTCAGGCGGCTCGGGACGGAGCGGACCCGGTGGAGCCGGACGGGATCCGGCTGGAGGCGCCGGACGACGCGGATCAGGGGCGGCGCGCGGACGATCAGTGCGCGGGTCCGGTCCTGCACGCGGACGAAGCGGCGGCCGAGGCGGCGCGGGGCCGGCGGCGGGGCCGGCTGAGTGCCGTACTGGCGGTGCTGGTGGCGGTGACACTGACGGCGGCCGGTGTGCTCGGCGCGCAGTACGCGGACGGCCGGCTCACGGACAGTGCGCGCGTCGAGGCGCCGGCCGCGGCGCGGAAGGTGGCGCCCGTGGTGCTGTCGTACGACTACCGACGGCTCGACCGGGACTTCGCAGCGGCGCGCGGGCATCTGACCGGGAAGTTCCGTGACGAGTACGGCAGGACCACCTCGAAGGTGGTCGCACCGACCGCGACCAAGTACCACGGGGTGGTCAAGGCCTCGGTGGTACGGCCGCCGGACGGCGGCGCACCGGCCGTCTCGGTGGTGTCGGCCTCGCCGGACCGGGCCGTGGTGCTGCTCTTCGTCAATCAGGTGACCACGAGTACGCAGGTCACAGGCCCACGTGTGGATCTGAACCGGGTGCGCATGACGATGGCCCGTACCTCCGACGGCTGGAAGGTGAGTGCGGTGGACGCGCTGTAGCCGCAGCGCGCGTATCCGCGCGGCGCCTCCGGTGCCGGGACGGCAGAAGCCTGTTGAGCAGGCCCTGCGTCCCGGCGCCGGAGGCGCCTTTTTGTCTGCCCTTTTGCCTGCTTCTTTCCCTGCCTTCTTGCCTCCCGGTTCGTCTGCCGCTCTTGACAGCTCGACCCAGCCCGAGGCAATCTTCCGTTAAGCAGAAACTAACTTCCGCAATACGGAAGGAGCGCAGAGCCCTCATGGCCCGCTTCCCAGAAGACGCAGTCACGGACCGGCGCTTCGATGTGAACCTCTCGATCCTCTTCACGGAACTCCCGCTCCTGGAGCGCCCCGCCGCAGCCGCGGCCGCGGGCTTCACGGCGGTCGAGCTGTGGTGGCCCTGGATCGGGACCCCCACCCCGCCGCGAAACGAGCTCGACGCCCTCAGGAAGGCACTCGAGGACGCCGGCACCCAGCTGGTGGGCCTGAACTTCTACGCGGGGCAGCTGCCGGGCCCCGACCGCGGCGCGCTCTCCGTACCCGGCGAGGAGTCCGACCGGTTCCGGGCCAACATCGAGGTGGCCGCCGACTTCGCGGCGTCGGTGGGCTGCAAGGCGCTGAACGCGCTGTACGGCAACCGCATCGACGGCGTCGACCCGCAGATCCAGGACGCCCTCGCGCTGGAGAATCTGGTGCTCGCGGCCCGTGCGGCCGACCGCATCGGGGCGATCCTGCTGGTCGAGACGCTCAACAAGCCTGAATCGCCGCTCTACCCGCTGGTCAGCGCCCCGGCCGCGATCGATGTCGTGGACAAGGTCAACGCCGCGACGGGGCTCGGCAACGCGAAGTTCCTGCTGGACATCTATCACCTGTCGATGAACGGCGAGGACGTCTCCCAGGTCATCGCCGCCTACGCCGACAGGACCGGCCACGTCCAGATCGCCGACAACCCGGGACGCGGCGCGCCGGGCACCGGCTCGCTCCCGCTGGAGCGGTTCATCGACGAGCTGGACAAGGCCGGTTACGACGGGTGGATCGGCCTGGAGTACAAGGCCGGCGACCGCCCGAGCGCCGAGTCGTTCGACTGGCTCCCGGCCGAGGCGCGCGCGGCCCGCTGAACTCGCTGACGTACCAGAGCTTTTAGGAAGGCACCCTCATGAGCACCCTCACAGACTCCTCCCGCCCGGCGATCGCTTGGATCGGACTCGGCATCATGGGCTCCCCCATGTCCGAGAACCTGCTGAAGGCGGGCTACTCCGTCACGGGCTTCACCCTGGAGCAGGACAAGCTGGACCGACTCGCCGCGGCAGGCGGCACCGTCGCGGGCTCGATCGCCGAGGCCGTCAAGGACGCCGACGTCGTCATCACGATGGTGCCCGCTTCCCCCCAGGTCGAGGCCGTCTCGTACGGCCCCGACGGCATCCTGGAGAACGCGAAGCAGGGCGCGCTGCTGATCGACATGTCGTCGATCACCCCGCAGACCTCCGTCGACCTCGCGAAGAACGCGGCGGAGAGGGGAATCCGCGTCCTGGACGCCCCGGTCTCCGGCGGCGAGGCCGGTGCCATCGAGGCCGTGCTCTCCATCATGGTCGGCGGCGAGCAGGCCGACTTCCAGCGTGCGCTGCCGATCCTCGAGGCACTGGGCAGGACCATCGTGCTGTGCGGCCCGCACGGCTCGGGCCAGACGGTGAAGGCCGCGAACCAGCTGATCGTGGCGGTCAACATCCAGGCGTGCGCCGAGGCCGTGGTGTTCCTGGAGAAGTCCGGCGTGAACCTTCAGGCCGCACTGGACGTCCTGGGCGGCGGTCTGGCCGGCTCGACCGTACTGGCCCGTAAGAAGGACAACTTCCTGAACCGGGACTTCAAGCCCGGCTTCCGGATCGACCTGCACCACAAGGACATGGGCATCGTCACCGACGCCGCCCGCAACGTGGGCGCCGCACTGCCGGTAGGCGCGGTCGTCGCCCAGCTCGTCGCCTCACTGCGCGCGCAGGGCGACGGCGGCCTGGACCACTCGGCCCTCCTGCGCTCCGTCGAACGCCTCTCCGGCTCCCCGGCCTGAGCCCTGGGGCCCCAACCCCCGCCCCGGCCCACCACGGCCCCGTGGCCGACCCCGTGCCTGCCCACCGGGAGCCACCACGACCGGGCTGCCCGGCCCCGTGGCCGGCCCCCTGCTTGCTCCCACCGGGAGCAACCACCAACGGCCCCCGCCCTGGCTCACCACGACCGGGCCGCACAAGGCCCCTGCCCTGGCCCACCACGACCGGGCTGCCCGCCGCAAGCTCCGGTCGGCGCCGGCGCTGACACCTGTCCTGTCGCGCCCAGGCGCCGGCGCCGGCCGGAACCCCCCTCCTCGATTTCAACAAACTGTTGACGTTTCCTTCGTCGCGTACCTACGCTCCTCGGACCGTCACCAGTGCAGCTCCCCGTACGGAAGGTCACGATGTCGAAGCGCGTGCTCACGACCGAGTCCGGCGCCCCTGTCGCCGACAACCAGAACTCCGCCACCGCCGGCGTCGGTGGCCCGCTCCTCCTGCAGGACCAGCACCTGCTGGAGAAGCTCGCGCGCTTCAACCGTGAGCGCATCCCGGAGCGCGTGGTCCACGCCCGCGGCAGCGGCGCGTACGGCTACTTCGAGGTGACCGACGACGTCACCGGCTACACCAAGGCCGGATTCCTGTCCGAGGTGGGCAAGCGCACCGAGACGTTCCTGCGCTTCTCCACCGTTGCCGACTCGCTCGGCGGGGCGGACGCGGTGCGCGACCCCCGCGGCTTCGCCCTGAAGTTCTACACCGCAGAGGGCAACTACGACCTGGTCGGCAACAACACGCCGGTGTTCTTCATCAAGGACCCCGTCAAGTTCCCCGACTTCATCCACTCGCAGAAGCGCGACCCGTTCACGGGCAAGCAGGAGCCGGACAACGTCTGGGACTTCTGGGCGCACGCCCCCGAGGCGACGCACCAGATCACCTGGCTGATGGGCGACCGCGGCATCCCCGCCTCGTACCGCCACATGAACGGCTACGGCTCCCACACCTACCAGTGGACGAACGAGGCGGGCGAGGCCTACTTCGTGAAGTACCACTTCAAGACCAACCAGGGCATCCGCTGCCTGTCCTCGGAGCAGGCCGCCGAGGTGGCCGGCAAGGACGCCACCTCGCACCAGACCGACCTGCTGCAGGCCATCGAGCGCGGCGTGAACCCGTCCTGGACCCTGTACGTCCAGGTCATGCCCGCGGCCGATGCGGCGGAGTACCGCTTCAACCCGTTCGACCTGACCAAGGTGTGGCCGCACAGCGACCACCCGCTGCAGCGGGTGGGCCGTCTGGTCCTCGACCGCAACCCCGACAATGTCTTCGCCGAGGTCGAGCAGGCCGCGTTCTCGCCGAACAACTTCGTTCCCGGCATCGGCCCGTCGCCCGACAAGATGCTCCAGGGCCGCCTTTTCGCGTACGCGGACGCCCACCGCTACCGCCTGGGGGTGAACCACACCCAGCTGCCGGTGAACGCGCCGAAGGCGACCGTGGCCGAGAACTACGGCCGCGACGGTTTCATGGCCACCCGCAACGGCTCGCGTCACGACAAGAACTACGAGCCCAACTCGTATGCGGGACCCACCCAGACGGGCGCGGCACTCTCCGCCCCCCTCTCGGTCCACGGATGGACCGGCACCCACGCCGCGCCCGAACACGTCAAGGACGACGACTTCTTCCAGGCCGGTGAGCTCTACCGCCTGATGTCCGAGGAGGAGAAGCAGCGCTTGGTCGCAAACATCGCCGGCGGGCTGTCCCAGGTCTCCCGCGACGACGTGATCGAGAAGAACCTCGCCCACTTCCACGCGGCCGACGCCGACTACGGCAAGCGTGTGGAGGAGGCGGTCCGCGCCCTGCGCGAGGACTGACACACAAGCTGCGCCCGGAGTCCGACGGGAGGTCGACTCCGGGCGCGGGCCCGCGCCTTGGACCCGGATGAGGGGTGGTCGTACGGCGCGGGCCGGGACGAGGGGCCGCGGCGGCGGGCGATGCCAGTGCGGTGGTCAAGGTCTGCGGTGCGCCCTCCGGCCTGAAGGTCGGCGCGCCGGGATCGATCGCGACCGCCGCGGCCCCCTTCCCGGCGCCGCCCGACGCGCGGCGCACCCTCCCCCATCAGACCCGCCCGGCGGAGCGAACGTCCTGTCGCGCCAGCCTCGCCCCGTCGGGCGGCAACAACGTCACCAGCCGGAGCACGACGGCGTCGCCTGGATCCTCAGGGGTCGGTGCAGCCGGCCAAGACGTCTGCTCAGAGCCCTGGCCCCAGGTGTCAGCCGGCCGAGCCGACAGAGCGGGCGACGAGGTCCACCAGCGTGTCCACCAGCGCGGCGTCGGGCAGCTCCTGCTCGACGATCAGCCGGAAGAGCAGCGGCGCGGCCACCAGGGTCGCCGCGGCCCGGACATCGGTGTCGGGCCGCACCTCACCACGGGCGATGGCGCGCTCGAGGATGCGCCTGGTCTCGCTCGTGATCCGCTCGGTGTACTCCGCGTACTGACCCCGCTTCGCACCCGTCTCGGCCGCCGCGCCGATCAGACCGGCGATCAGCCGGTCCGATCCCGGCAGCCGATACGCCTCCATACGAGAGGCGAGCACGAAACGGATCTCCGCACGGAAGTCGCCCAGATCCGGCACCGACAGGGGACCGATCCGGGTCTCGGCAGCAGCGATGATCAGATCCTGCTTGGTGGGCCATCGCCGGTAGATGGCGGGCTTGCTCACCCCGGCCCGTGCGGCGACGGCATCCATCGTGACGGCCCCGATCCCCTGTTCGGTGACCATGTCGACGACCGCGTTCAGCACCGCCCCGGTGACCCGCTCCTCCCGCGGCCGCCCCGGCCCCCGCTCCGCCCCGCGCGACTGTGTACCCACCATGCGGCAGAGCCTACGGTCTGTCGCCGGACCGCATCCGAACGGGGGCGCGCGGCGACACCGCCGCCGATCTCCTGCAGATGGCGCACGATCCGGTGGTTGCGGGGACCGGTTCTCAGGCAAGGACGTTGACGGCTCGGGCGATCACGAGTCCGAGGATGAGCAGGGAGACGAGGGACTGGACCGCCATGGCGATCTTGGCCCAAGGGGCCAGCGGCATGACGTCGGTGGGGCTGAAGGCAGTGGAGTTGGTGAGCCCGAGGTACAGGTAGTCGATGAAGCGGGGGCGCCACTGCTCGGCGTTCAGGTCGGGGTTGAGCTGCTGGGGGAAGGCGAGTTCGGGGGTGGTGGGCATGTGGTGGGCCCGGGCGGCAGCTCCACCGCTGTCGAGTTCGAAGTACAGCAGAGAGAAGGCAAGGACGGTGGACACCCAGACGACGCCGCCGGCCTGCAGCAGGCTGGCGGCGGAATTGGTCTCGGCCCCGCCGTGGACGAGGTCGTCGAGCAACCGGACGGTCGACCAGATGGCGCTGAGTGCCAGCACGCCGACCAGGGCGATGGATACTGCGCGCAGGGCGGCCGAACGGCGGCTGATCCGGCCCGGGTCGCCCGCGATCAGCGTCACCAGGAGCAGTCCTTCGCCGAGTGGGAGCAGCCAGCGGGGTCCCAGTCGCAGGTCGTCGGGCATCAGCAGGGTCAGCAGCATGGCGGCGACGACGGCTCCGGCCATGGGCCAGCGGGCCTCGCCGTGCGCCGCCGGGTGCGGCTCCGGCTCGTGTGGGCTGCTCGGATCCGCGGGGTGTTGTCCGGTCATGCTCGACTGCCGCGCGTGGTGCCTTCACGCCACCTGGTCAGAGGGCCGTTCGGCATTCCCTCACCCCAGTCTCCTCGGGGGGCCGGGCGGTGTCGCCGCCCGCTTCGTCACTGAACGTATCTCGAAGCCAGGTGGGGACACCTCCTGCCGGACCCGTGTCCCGTATTCGACCGACGCGGGCCTGTCCGCCCTCGATCGGCGTCGGTGAAGCCGTGGGCGCTCGTGCGACGGAAGCCGCTCCGTGGCCGCGGCGATGGCACGGCGGATGGCGTCGATCGCGGGTGTTTACTTCGCTCATCCGGGTGAGTGGGGGCGGCCGCCTCAACGATGCTCCCCATCGGGGGGCCGGGTGGCCTGCACGACAGGTTCGGGAGAGCCTGTAGTCCGACCGCGTGACGTCTCCAGCCGATTACGGTCGCGTGGCGCGCCGGTCTGTGCCGCCCGCGGCGCGCGGTGCTTGGGTCTGGGGGGCGGGTATGCGAAGGCTCCGGTTGTCCTTCCTTGCGGCGGGTCGGCTCCCGGGCTTCCTTGTGCGCGTCGCCCGCCTTCGGTGTCGCGTGCCGTCCGAAAGCCGAAGGGGAAATCATGGTGGCAGGAAGTGCCGACGAAAGCCGTGGGACGGTGTCCGCGCAGCTTCTCAGAGGGCAGAAGGCTCTGGTGACCGGTGCCAACTCGGGTATCGGCCTGGCGACCGCCATTGCCTTGGGCCGGGCCGGAGCGGACGTCGTGGTGAACTACGTCGCCGGGGCGGATCAGGCCGAGAAGGTCGTCGCGGAGATCAAGGACTTCGGGGTTCGCGCCTATGCCCATGAGGCCGATGTGTCCGACGAGGACCAGGTGGTCGCCATGGTCGCGCAGATGGTCGAGGAGTTCGGCACCATCGACATCATGGTGGCCAACGCGGGTTTGCAGCGGGACGCGCCCGTGTTGGACATGACGCTCGCCCAGTGGCAGAAGGTCATCGACGTCAACCTGACCGGCCAGTTCCTGTGCGCGCGCGAGGCGGCCAAAGAGTTCGTGCGGCGCGGCGTGGTGGCGGAAGTGTCCCGATCGGCCGGGAAGATCATCTGCATGAGCTCGGTCCACCAGATCGTCCCGTGGTCGGGGCACGTGAACTACGCCTCCTCCAAGGGTGGCGTGAGCATGCTGATGCAGACCCTTGCCCAGGAGCTCGCCCCCCAGCGGATCAGAGTCAACGCTGTCGCACCCGGCGCGATCCGCACCCCGATCAACCGCGATGCCTGGTCCACCCCCGAAGCCGAGGCCGACCTGCTGCGCCTCATCCCCTACCGCCGTGTCGGCGACCCGGACGACATCGCCAACGCCGTCGTCGCCGTGGCGTCCGACCTGCTCGACTATGTCGTGGGCACCACGCTCTACGTCGACGGCGGAATGACGCTTTTCCCCGGCTTCGCCACCGGAGGCTGATCTCCGATGCAGGACCATGTCACGCCTCGCCGGGTGGTGATCCTCGGCGGGGGTTTCGCCGGACTGTTCGCCGCCCGCGCCCTACGCCGGTCGCCGGTCGCGGTGACCGTGGTCGACCGCCGCGCCCACCACCTCTTCCAACCGCTGCTCTACCAGTGCGCTTCCGGAATCCTGTCCGAGGGCCAGATCGCGCAACCGCTCCGCGCGGTGCTACGACGCCACCACAACGTGAGCTGCCTGCTCGCCGAAGCCACCGACGTGGATGTCGAAGCCCGCCTCGTCCACGCCCGACGACCCGACGGCGGTGCCGTCGAGCTGCCCTATGACGATCTGATCGTCGCGGTCGGCATGCGCCAGTCCTACTTCGGGCATGACGAGTTTGCCACGCACGCCCCCGGCATGAAGACGCTGAACGACGCGCTGGACATCCGCCGACGGATCTACCGGGCGTTCGAGATGGCCGAAACGGCCACAAACGCCAGGGAGCGGCGGCAGTGGCTCACGTTCGCGCTGGTCGGCGGCGGGCCGACCGGTGTCGAACTCGCAGGACAGATCAGGGAGATCGCCGGTCACACGCTCGATCGGGAGTTCCGGACTATCGACTCCGCCCAGGCCCGGGTGCTGCTCTTCGAGGGGTCCGACGAGGTGCTGGGCGCGTTCGGCCGCCCACTGGCCCATCGCGCTGCCCGGACCCTTCAGAGCCTCGGGGTGGAGCTCCACCTGGGCACGAGGGTCACCGATGTCGACGCCCGCGGCCTGACGGTGCAAGACGCGGACGGTGCGACCGCCCGGTTCGAGGCTCGGACTGTGCTGTGGACGGCGGGGGTCGAGGCGCCGCCCATCGCCGCCGCGGTGGCCCGGGCAACCGGCGCCACCCAGGACCGCGCCGGACGTATCGCCGTCGAACCCGACCTCACGCTCCCCGGCCATCCGGAGATCCGCGTCACGGGCGATGTGATGAGCCTGAACCGGCTGCCGGGGCTGGCCGAGGTCGCCATGCAGTCGGGCGCATACGCGGGCCGGGTCGTGCGCCACGCGGTGGAGTGCAGGACGAAGCAGCCGAAGCCCTTCAAGTACTGGGACCTCGGCAGCGCCGCGTACATCTCCCGTGGCCGGGCTGTCGTCAAGGTGGGCCCGCTGCACCTTTCAGGGGTGCCCGGCTGGCTGGCCTGGCTCTTCATCCATCTGGCCTTCCTCACCGGATTCCGCAGCAGGCTGGGCGCGGTGCTCAGCTGGTCCGTCGCCTTCGCCAGCAGCTCGCGACGCGAGCGCGCCTTCACCTCGCCCGACGTCGACGCGTCGGGCGCCTTCACCTCGCCCGACGTCGACGCGTCGGCTGCCCGGGCCCCCGGGCCGAAGGCACGGCGCCGTTGGCCCAGGCGCCTTTGGCCCAGGCGGGCGCCCGGGCAGAAGGCCCCACCGCCTCTCTGACCACGGCACCCGGCCGACACGTCCCGGCTGCCGCCCCTTCGCACCCTGTCGTTCCTCAGCCCCCGCGCCCCGCGGGGCAGACCATCGAGGCGCACATGCTCAGCACAGCGGCCATTCTGGCGGAGACCCCGCCCCAACTCCTGCCGGCTCGCGAACTGATGGCCTTCACCCTGGCCTCGCACATCCTGCTGGTCCCGTTCGGAGTGGCACTGCCCTTCATCACGGTGCTCATGCATTACCGGGCGCTGCGCCGCAACGACGCCGTCGCCCTTAAGCTCGCGCGGCGCTGGTCGGCGGTGATGGCCGTCCAGTTCGCCATCGGCGTCGTCACCGGCACTGTCCTGTCCTTCGAGCTCGGCCTGCTGTGGCCCGGCATGCTGGGCCGCTGGGGCGACGTCTTCGGGCTGGGATTCGGCGTTGAGGCCTGGGCGTTCTTCCTGGAGGCGGTCCTGATCGCGATCTACCTCTACGGCTGGCGCCGGCTCAAGCCCTGGACACACTTCTGGCTGGCCGTGCCGTTGCCGCTGGCCGCACTGATGGGTGCGTTCGGCATCATCGCGGCCAACTCCTGGATGAATACCCCTCAGGGGTTCCGCCTCGATGCCCGGGGCAATCCCGTCGACGTCAATGTGCGGCAGGCGATCTTCACGCCGATGTTCGGCCCCGAGTACTGGCACTTCGTGGTCGCGATGTTCCTGACCGCCGGCTATGTGGTGGCCGGCGTGTACGCGGTTGGCTGGCTGCGGGGGCGGCGCGACCGGTACCACCGGCTCGGCTTCACGCTGCCCTTCACGGTGGCCGCAATCCTCACACCGGTGCAGTTCATGCTCGGCGACTCGGCCGCCCGTTCCGTTTTCCACAAGCAGCCGATCAAGTTCGCCGCCATGGAGATCGTCTGGAAGACGGACACTCACGTGCCCGAGTACATTTTCGGACGGCTGAACAGCGACGGGACGATCTCAGGCGGAATCAAGATCCCTCAGCTGGACTCCATTCTCGCCGGCTTCAAGCCCAGCACCCAGGTGACCGGGCTGACATCGGTGCCGGCCGCCGACCGCCCCACCACCGTCCAGGCCAACATCGTCCACTGGGCGTTCGACATCATGGCCACCGTCGGCAGCCTGCTGATCCTGCTCGCGCTCTGGTACGCCTGGTCCTGGCTGCGACACCGGGACCTCCCTCGCAGCCGCTGGTTCTTCCGCTGCGCGGCAGTCGCGGGAGCCGCGTGCCTGATCACCGTGGAGTGCGGCTGGATCACCACGGAGGTCGGCCGCCAACCCTGGATCGTCTACAACCACATGAGGGTCTCGGAGGCGGTGACCGACACCCGCGCCGGAACGCTGTGGGCGATGCTCGGCATCGTGATCATTGTGTACGTCGCCGTCTTCGGCTCGTTCCTCGCGATCGTCCTGAAGATGCGAACTCGCTGGCGCATCGCCGACGAGGGCTCAGCCGCCGCGCGCGCCGTGCTGCACCCTGAGACCGACACCCCCTACGGGCCCAGAAGCAAGCCCGAGCCCACAGCCGCAGGGGCCGCGCCTGGTGGCGGCGCCGACCGCACCTCTGACGGTGCGTCATGATGGCCGAGCTCATCGCATGGGTCCTGGTGGCCGCGATCGCCGCCTACGCCTGTGCCGGGGGTACTGACTACGGTGCGGGCTTCTGGGACCTCATGGCCGGCGGGGCGGATCGCGGCAAGCGGCCGCGCTGGCTCATCGATCACGCGATGGCGCCGGTCTGGGAGGTCAACAACGTCTGGTTGATCTTCGTCTTCGTCGTCATGTGGACCGGCTTCCCGACGATGTTCCAGGCCGTCTTCGAGGCAATGTGGCTGCCGCTGGCGCTGGCGGCTGTAGGCCTGGTGCTCCGCGGTGCCGGATTCGCGCTGCGCAAGCCGTCCCGCCGCCTGGCCAAACGGCGGGTCTACGGTGCGATGTTCGCCATCTCATCGCTGCTCACGCCCTTCTTCCTCGGGGCGGTGCTCGGCGGCATCGCCTCCGGTCGGGTCGCGGTCGGGACGACGGCCTCCGCGGACGCCTGGGCCAATTCGACCTCCGTCCTCACTGGGCTGCTGGCCATCGCAGCCACCGCGTTCCTCGGGGCGGTGTTCCTCTGCTCCGACGCCCGGCGGTTCGGCGCCGACGACCTCGTCGAATACTTCCGACTGCGGGCGCTGCTCGCCTTCGCCGCCGTCGTCGTCCTCGCACTCATCGCCCTGCCGGTCACCCATAGCGACGCCCAGTACGTCTGGGAGGGCCTCACCGGGGGCTGGGGCCTGCTGCTGGTCGTCCTGGCCGCGGTCGGCGGGCTTGCGACGGTGCTGCTTCTGCTGCGCAGGTCCTACGGCTGGTCCCGCTACACCTCGGTGGCGAGCGTCGCCCTGACCGTTGGCGCCTGGGGCTTCGCACAGAGCCCCTACCTGTTGCCCACTTCGCTGACGGTGGCCGAAGCGGCCGGCGCTGCTCACACCCTTCGCTGGCTGGCCATTGTCACGCTCATCGCGATCGTGCTGGTCGGCCCGGCGCTGGTACTGCTGTACCGGCTCGACACGCTGGGGGAGCTCGAGCCCCTCACCGACGCCGACACTCGGGCCGCCCGTGCCCCCGGGGACAACGTGTAGCGACGCCGCGCCGCAGCACTGCGGCACCCCGTCAGCACAGCCGGGCGGCGATGTGGTCGCCGACCCGCAGAGCGTTGGCGATGGCCGTCAGTGACGGGGCGACCGCGCCGATGCTCGGGAAGAAGCTGGTGTCGACGACGTAGAGGTTGTCGAGCTCGTGGGCCTTGCAGTCCGTGTCCAGTGCGGAGCTGTCCGGGTCGTCACCGAACCGGATGGTGCCGGCCTGGTGCGCGGTGGCCCCGATGGGCATGCCCTTGTGCAGATAGATGCTGTGCGACAGCAGATGGTGCTCGTGCATGCCCAAGTGGCCGAGCATTCCCTGCAGCTTGTGCTGGAGGCGCTTCAGACCGGCGATGTTGTTCTTCTCGTCGAGAGCCAGGTGGATGGCGTCGTCCTTGTCGAGCGTGACGCGGCTCTCGGGCAGCGGGAGATCCTCACCGCACAGCCAGAAGTCGACGGCGTGGTGCGCCGGCATCTCGAACGGCATGTCGGGCGAGACCGCGCCGGCCCAGCGCGGCGCCTCGCCGTGGATCTGGTCGGCGTCCGACTTGCCGAGCATCTGGATGCCGCCGAGCGGGAAGTCCCAGTCGTCCGCCCCCAGATACCGGTCGTGCAGTGCCAGGGTCTTCTGAAGCTGTCGGTCGGTCTCGGGGGCGGCGGTCCGACGGGAGCCGAACAGGTGCACATTCGCCGGGTCGCCCGCACGGCGTTCGCCGCGTCGGCGATGGCCTACTTGGTGACTTGAGTCGATCACTCGGGAGGTACGCCGTTCGCGTGCATGCAAAGCCCGATCCACAGGTCCTGAGCCTGGCTCCCGCTCCGGACGTGGTTGAGTCGTCGGCATGACCAAGAGCGACGCCGCGGCCCTGTTCGGCAACCGTTTCCTGACCGCGCCCGCTCCCTCGGAGAAATTCCCCGAGGAGGGCATGACCGCGACGGACGCCATGAGGCTGCTGGATGAGGACCTCGTCATGGAGGGCGACCCGCAGCGCAACCTCGCCACGTTCGTCACCACCTGGATGGAGCCGGAGGCGCAACGGATCATCGCCGAAAACCTCCACCGCAACTTCATCGACCACGCGGAGTACCCCATCTCCGCCGAGATCGAGCGGCGCTGCGTGCGCATGCTCGCCGACCTCTTCCACGCGCCGGGCAAGACCACCGGATGTCGGACCCAGGGCTCGTCCGAGGCGATCATGCTCGGCGCGCTGTCGCTGAAGTGGAAATGGCGGGAGCGCCGCCAGGCGGCCACCCTGTCGGTCGACCGGCCCAACCTGGTCTTCGGCGGCGACGTCCACGTCGTGTGGGAGAAGTTCTGCCGCTACTTCGACGTCGAGCCGCGGATCGTGCCGCTTGCCGAGGACAAGTACACGATCGGCCCGGAGGACGTGGAGCCCCACCTCGACGAGAACACGATCGGCGTCGTCGCCGTCCTCGGCACCACGTTCACCGGCCACAAGGACGACGTCGTGGGGATCGACAAGCTCCTGCGGGACGTACGCAAAGAGCGGGACCTCGACATCCCGATCCACGTTGACGGCGCCAGCGGCGGCTTCGTGTGGCCCTTCCTCTACCCGGATTCGAAATGGGACTTCCGGCTCGAGCAGGTCCGCTCGATCAACGTCTCGGGACACAAGTACGGCCTGGTCTACCCCGGCATCGGCTGGCTGGTCTTCCGCGAGGAGTCCGACCTGGCCGAGAACCTCGTGTTCTACGAGAACTACTTGGGCAAGACCGACGCGACGTTCACGCTGAACTTCTCTACCGGCGCGGCGATGGTGCTCGCGCAGTACTACAACTTCGTGCGGCTCGGTCGCCAGGGCTACACCTACGTCATGGAGACGATGCAGAAGAACGCCCGCGCATTGGCGGACAACCTGCGCAGCAGCGGCCGCTTCGAAGTGATCGGCAGCGACCTCGAGCAGCTGCCGCTGGTCGCTTTCCGCCTCGCCGGCAAGCACGCCTACGACGAGTCCGACATCGCCTGGCAGCTCTCGGCCGAGCGGGGCTGGATGGTGCCGGCGTACACGCTCCCGCCCAACGCCGAGCGGGTGAAGATCCTGCGTGCCCTGGTCAAGGAGACCCTGAGCCGCGAGCAGATCGAGCGCCTGACCCAGGACATCGCCGACGCGTGTGACACCTTGGACCGCAAGGGTGCGACCCACGAGGTCGAGCGGGCCCAGGTCCACCGCGGCACCGGCTACTGACTCCCGCCGGCACCCCAAGGGACGGGCGATCAAGCCGCTCCCTGCCGGCGAGGAGCAACGTCGCCGGGCCCCGTCGGTTTCGGTCGTCCGATCCGGCGACCGGGGGCCACATGGTCGTCGATGAAGACGTACCGTGCCGCAAGGCGGGCGTCCAGGCGGGTAGTCACACACGAGCCAACGGGCGCCCTTCGCATGGTTGCGACCAGCCCAAACATCGGACCCTTCATCGCAGAGCTGTCCGTCGCGAAGTGGAGCCCCCGCAAGGCGTCTTCCTCCGGCTGTCCGCTCAGCCGGTGCCTCGCGGGCTCCGGTTGTCCGGACCAGGCGGCGACTCCACCGGCGCGGCGAGCGTGATGTCCGGCCGGTACGCACCTCGCGGGTGGCGGCCGGCACCTGGGTGGGAGTGCGTGCGTCCGGCACCCTGGTCGCCCCTGACGGACGGGAATGCGTGACCATGGGTCAGCGCCCGTCCTCCGCGTCGAGCGCCTTGTCGAGGGTGTTGGCGGCCATGATCAGGGACAGGTGGGTGAACGCCCGGGGGAAGTCGCCCAGTTGTTCCGCGCTCGGACCCACCTCCTCGGCGAACAGCCCGACGTGGTTGGCGTAGGTCTGCATCTTCTCGGAGGTGTAGCGGTCCTGGGCCAGCCGCCCCGCCCGGGCCAGTGCGTCGACGTAGAGGAAGGTGCACAGACTGAAGGTGCCCTCCGAGCGGTCGGGCGCAAGCGGCTCCGGCCGTGGCGTACGGGCACTGCGCCACCTCCTTCGGCCGTCGGTCGAGCGACGGAGGCTGAGGATGGAGACCATCCCTGCGGCTGCCGACATCGGTGCTCAGGTTCCAGCGGCCTGTCCGGCACTACATCAGTCGGCGCAGCGGGCGCTTCGGAGGCAGATGAAAGCGCCGTGGCGTCCGGGAGGGGCAGATCATTCGTGCGCCGACCTGCGGCCCACTTGCCACCTGGAAAGGCGCGCGCTCCGCTTCCCGGGCAGGCCATAGCAGCGCCGCCGTCGTCCTCGACGGCGACGTGCCTTCGGTGTCGGCCCGGCTGCGTCGCCGGGACGGTCCGTCGTGACTCGTGGCCTGCGGCGGTTCAGGCCGCGGGACGCACGATGCAGCGGAATCCCAGATGGCAGGTCGAGGTGTCGATCGGCTGCGGCAGGCGTGCGGCAGGACGGTAGCGGCGGCAGTAGTTCGGCGCGCACAGGTGCGAGCCGCCCTTCATGACCTTGCGGGGGATGCGCTCGTGCAGTTGACCGGGTTCGAAGCTGCCCGCTTCCTCTCCGCCTGCCGGGTTGACGCGCGGCGGTGGTGTGCCACAGCAGGTCGGGGCGGTGGTTGCGAGGCGCCGGTGGTCGGCGTACCAGTCGGACGTCCATTCCCACACGTTGCCGATCATGTCGTACAGGCCATAGCCGTTGGCCGGGAACGCCCCGACCGGCGAGGTGCCGCTGTAGCCGTCCAGCATCAGGTTCTCGTGGGGGAATGCGCCCTGCCAGGTGTTGGCCATGTGCCGGCCACCCGGGTTGAGCTTGTCTCCCCAGGCGAACTCGCTGTGGGGCAGGGCGCCGCGCGCGGCGTACTCCCATTCGGCCTCGGTGGGGATCTGCTTGCCGGCCCACTGCGCGTAGGCGAGCGCATCCGGCCAGGCCACGTGTGTCACGGGGTGATCAAGAAGCCCGCGCAGGGATGTGCCTGGACCGCCAGGGTGGCGCCAGTTCGCGCCGGGCACGTACGACCACCACTGGTACGGGTCACTCAGGTCCACCGGATGCGATGGGGGCGTGAAGACCACCGAGGCCGGCGCCAGCATGGCCGGGTCCGCACCGGGATAGACGGACGGGTCCGCGGGCCGCTCTGCGAGCGTCCGGTACCCGGTGGCCTCGACGAAGGCCTGGAACTGGGCACTGGACACCGGACGCGGGTCGATCCAGAACCCGTCGACCTCGACCGGGTGGGCCGGAGCCTCCTCCTCGTAGTGGCGGTCCGACCCCATGGTGAACCGGCCACCGGGAATCCACACCATGCCGTCGGGTTGCTGATGTGAGGTGTGGTCCGGGTGCGGCGTGGTCACGGTCGGCACTTCACTCATCGGCGTCACCCAGGCCTTGCGGAGTACGAGGATCAGGCCGCCGTCTGCCTTTCCTGCCCGGGCAGAGGCGGCGGTGTGCAGGTGGTGCGGGAGTCAGCCGATGATCCCCGAGCGTTGCTGCGGTCACCGGCGACCCCCTAGATACGTTACTGCCAGTTCCGTTAAGGTCCCATCCATGCCAGGAGCCGTCAACCCGCCGCAGCCGCCCGCCAGGCCGGAACGGCGCTCACCGCTGACCTGACGACCGCGTTGCGGCCGTGACCGCCGCCGCCCGGCCTCCCCGGGCGGCCTGCGCCGTCGCATCACCGACCCCCGGACAGGAGGGGCCCCGTGCCCTCGCAAGACGATCTCCCCCGCACCGCCCTCCCCATGCCCGACCGCCCCCGGCCCGGGCTGACCACGTACGACGCCCGGGACCCGGAGGCGTCGTTCACTCCGATCACGCCCCTGCGACCGCCTGCGGGCGCGCCGAATGTCCTGGTGATCCTGCTCGACGACGTGGGCTTCGGCGCCTCCAGTGTGTTCGGCGGCCCGATCGACACCCCGGTGGCACAGCGGCTGGCCGACGGCGGACTGCGTTACAACCGGTTCCACACCACCGCGTTGTGCTCGCCGACCCGTCAGGCGCTGCTGACCGGCCGCAACCACCACTCGGTCGGTATGGGCGCCATCACCGAGCTGGCCACTTCCGCGCCCGGATACAACACGATCCGGCCCAACTCCAAGGCGCCGCTGGCCGAGACGCTGCGGCTCAACGGCTACGCCACCGCGCAGTTCGGCAAGTGTCACGAGGTGCCGGTGTGGGAGACCAGCCCGGCCGGCCCGTTCGACCGGTGGCCGACCGGCAGCGGATTCGAGTACTTCTACGGCTTCGTCGGCGGGGAGACCAATCAGTACTACCCCGCGTTGTACGAGGGCACCACTCCGGTGGAGCCCGAGCGCACCCCGGAGGAGGGCTACCACCTGACCGAGGACCTCGCCGACCGCAGTGTGGACTGGATCCGCCGCCAGCACGCGCTGCAGCCCGACCGCCCGTTCTTCCTGTACCTCGCTCCTGGCGCGACCCACGCCCCGCACCATGCCCCCAAGGAGTGGTGCGACCGGTACGTGGGCCGTTTCGACGCCGGCTGGGACGCGCTGCGCGAGGAGATCTTCGAACGGCAGAAGCAGCTCGGCGTGATCCCGGCCGACGCCGAGCTGACCGCGTTCAACCCGGAGATCCCGCACTGGGACGAGATGCCCGACGACCTCAAGCCGGTGCTGACCCGTCAGATGGAGGTCTACGCCGGCTTCCTGGCCCACACCGACGCCCAGATCGGCCGAGTCGTGCAGTCCCTGGACGACCTGGAACTGCTCGACAACACACTGATCTACTACATCATCGGCGACAACGGCGCCTCGGCCGAGGGCACCCATCACGGGAGCTTCAACGAGACGATCAACTTCAACGGCCTGAGCGCGCTGGAGTCGACGGACTTCCTGCGGGCCAAGGTGGACGAGTTCGGCACTCCCAGCGCCTACAACCACTACGCGGTCGGATGGGCGCACGCGATGTGCACGCCGTACCAGTGGACCAAGCAGGCGGCCTCGCACTGGGGCGGCACCCGCAACGGCACCATCGTGCACTGGCCCGCCCGCATCACCGGCAGGGGCGAACTCCGCGAGCAGTTCGCGCATGTCATCGACGTCGCGCCGACCATCCTGGAGGCGGCCGGCCTGCCCGAGCCCACCACGGTGCACGGGGTCACCCAGGCCCCCATCGAAGGCGTGAGCATGGGCTACTCCTTCGACGACACAACCGCGCCCGAACGGCACCAGACGCAGTACTTCGAGATCGGCGGCAACCGCGGCATCTACCACCGCGGCTGGACCGCGGTTACCAAGCACCGCACGCCCTGGGAGCTGATGGGAGCGCAGTTGGTGACTTTCGACGACGACGTGTGGGAGCTGTACGGGCCCGACGACTGGACCCAGTCCCGCGACCTCGCCGCCGAGCAGCCCGAGATGCTCCACCGACTGCAGCGGCTGTGGCTGATCGAGGCGGCCAAGCACGGAGTGCTGCCGCTGGACGACCGGGCGGCCGAGCGTTTCAACCCCGACCTGGCCGGCCGGCCCCAGCTCATCCGCGGGAACACCCAGGTGCTCTTCCCGGGCATGGGCCACCTCAACGAGAGCTCGGTCATCAACATCAAGAACAAGAGCCACGCCGTCACCGCTCAGGTAGTGGTCCCGCAGGACGGTGCCGAGGGCGTCATCCTGTCCCAGGGCGGCCTGGCCGGCGGCTGGAGCCTCTACACACGCGACGGCCGACTGCGCTACTGCTACAACCTGGTGGGCCTGCGGCACTTCTACGTCGGCTCCGAACAGAAGCTCCCGGCGGGCGAGTACCAGGTGCGGATGGAGTTCGACTACGACGGCCCCGGCCTGGCCAAGGGCGGCACCGTCACGCTCTACGTCGACGGTGACGAGGTCGGCCGCGGGCAGCTGCCGGTGACCCAACCCCTCGTGTTCTCCATGGACGAGACGACCCACGTGGGCCGCGAATCGGGCTCGCCCGTCACGCCGGACTACCCGGCCCGCGGCAACGACTTCACCGGCGAGATCCGGTGGGTGCAGATCGACGTGGACGCTGCCGCAGCCAACCAGGAGCACCTGATACCGATCGAGGAACGCTGGCGCATCGCCATGTCCCGGCAGTGAAGGGTCGGACATGCGGTGCCGGTGGGCAGGGCAACCGCGGAAAGCTCACCGGAATCGCACGGCGCGTCGCCTCGGGTTTCTCGGCGACCCTGGTCACCCCACTCCCTCCGCGGGACGCGGAGGGAGTGGGGTGTGATGGCATTGGGCCTCGCGTGACGTCACGGCTTTCGCTGCTGCGCCGGTGTCCAGGACGACGGACGTGATGAACGCCGGGTCGTCACTCAAGGGCATGCGCCTGCAGCCGGGCAATGTCACGGGTTCGGCCCGGGGAATCCGCTCGCGTGCCGCGTCAGCCGTGCGCAGGGGCCGGACGGGGTCGCGCTCGCGCCGGCCGATAACGACCGGACCGGTTGGATGGGCGCGGCATTTGTCACCGCGTCCGAGGCCGGTGACAGCCCTGAATCCGGAATCGTCGCGCGCAGGGCCGTGACGTCGCCCTGCCGGAATTCGGTTCGGTGAAGCTGCGGTGGCGCTCGCGGCCCGGCCCGCTGCGAAGAGTGCGATCGTGCCGCCGAAGCTGCTGCCCGGCCAGGTGCGGCCGCTGCCGTCCCTGTTCGGCCGTCCGGTCGGCAAGCAGGTTGACCGGCAGCGCCGCCATGCCGGGCATGGCGCGCACTTTGGGCTCGTCGGTTCAGCCCGGGCCGTGAGCTGGACCTCTGGTGCTCTTGAAAATTCCGTCCGCAACCCCTCGCTGGGGCGCCTCGAGATATCGATACTTCTGGTAACGAATCGATGGTCGCCCCTGGCGGGACAGCAACTACCGCAGCGGCGCGTCAGGGAGAGCGTCGCCGTCGCGGGAGTTCCTCTCTCCTGAGCCCCCGTGTTCCGCGCCCCGCTCTGCTGCCGTACCGGCGGGGCGGCACGTGCCAGCCCCTGCCCGGCTGGCCTCACCCTGCCCAGCGTCCCCTCGGAGGACTCCCCGTGACCGCCGCCGAAACCCCCGCCACACAGCTCGCCAAGGCCTCACCAGCGGCTCAGGACCCCGGCATCAGGGCCTGGATCGTCACGGGCATGCTCGTGGTCTTCATGATGGTCAACTTCGCGGACAAGTCCGTACTCGGCCTCGCGGCCGACGAGATCCGCCAGGACATGGGCCTGTCCGCCACCGAATTCGGGCTCGCAAACAGCGCGTTCTTCCTCCTGTTCTCGGTATCCGCCGGCGCCGTGGGGCTGCTCGCCGACCGGGTGCGGCCGAAGTGGCTGCTCCTGACCATGGCGGTGCTCTGGTCGGTGGCGCAGACGCCGTCAGCACTGGGCGGCGGCCTGGCCGTACTGATCGGCACACGGATCCTGCTGGGCGCCGCGGAGGGCCCCGCCTTCCCCGTGGCCCAGCAGACCGCGATGTCCTGGTTCCCCAATCATCGGCGCAACCTCCCCGGTGCACTCGTCACGCTCGGCGTGACGCTGGGCGTCATCACCGCCGCCCCCGGGCTGGGCTGGGTCATCGACCACCACGGCTGGCGCGCCGCACTCTGGGTGGTCGCGGCCGCCGGTGTGCTGTGGGCCCTGCTGTGGGTCCTGCTGGGCGCCGACGGCCGACACCCGACCGACGAGACAGACTCTCCGCCTCCCCGCTCCGCAGACGTGCCCGCCACATCCGCGGCCAAGCCTGCCTACCGCCGGATCTTCGGCACCCGCACCTGGATCGGCACCACCGCCGCGTACTTCACCACCTACTGGGCCGTGGCACTGACGCTGGTCTGGCTGCCCTCCTACCTCCACAACGGCCTCGGCCACTCCTCCGCCGCCTCCACCAAGCTGGTGGCTCTCCCCTGGGTGCTCGGCGCCCTCGTGCTGCTCGGCCAGGCGGCGCTCACCGGGTGGCTCATGCGGCGCGGGGTCAGCAGCCGTTGGGCGCGCGGCCGGGTCGGCGGCATCCTGCTGTTCCTCGGCGCGGTCGCCTGCCTCACCGTTCCCCTCGTGGACGGCACCGGTTCGAAGACGGCGCTGCTGGTCGTCGGATTCGGCCTGGGCGGATCCTTCGCCACCGTGGCGGTGACCACCGTCTCCGAACTCGCCCCGCCCGCACGGCGCGGCGGCGCCCTCGGCACGATGAACGCCACGGTGACCACCGCCGGCCTGCTCGCCCCCGCCCTCGTCGGACGCCTGGTCGACACCCAGGGCGCGACGGGTTACCAGAGCGCTGTCGTGCTGACGGGCGTCCTTCTGCTTCTGGGCGCTCTCGCCGCCTTCACCTTGATCGACCCCGACCGCGACGCTGTCACCTGAGCACCTGCCCCGCCGGCAACGCCCGATCACCCCTGCTGCTCGAGGGGCACCCTGGGCGCAACCCTGATCGTCCACTCCAGGGCCGAGAAGGACCACCGCGCCGCGGTGGAGGCGGCCTTGGACGGGCTGCGTTACGGAACACCCTCGGCGTCTACTGCTCGTCCGCGGTGGGCTTCCTGCTCGGTTACACCCCTGGGGTGCCTACCCGGGCATCACCCGGCAGGACATCGGCAGCGGGCGGGCCCTGGTCCGTTGCACGCGGCTGACGGCGGGCTCAGCGCACCTTTTCGCCGGCCGCCAGCGCCGCGATCGTCCGTTCCAGGCGGGCCTTGCGGGTGCGGTCCGTTCCGGCCTTCAGCAGGCCGAGGACGACCAGGTACCGCTCCGTCTTGTTGAGCCCCTCGAAGGTCTCCCGCGCCCGCGAGTTCGCCTCGAGCGCCGCTTCCAGGTCCGGCGGCACCGTGGCGTCCCGCTGGGAGACGTACGCGGCCTCCCAGCGTCCGTCCGCCTTGGCCACGGCAACCTCCGCGAGCCCCGCCTCCCGCATCCGCCCCTGTGCCGTCAGCTCCTCGACCCGCTTGACGTTCACCTGCGACCAGGTGCTCCGCGGCCGGCGGGGCGTGATCTTCTGCAGGTAGTGCACATCGTCGCGCGAGCGCCGCAGGCCGGTGATCCAGCCGAAGCAGAGCGCCGCGTCGTTGACGTCGCCGGCGGTCGGCGAGGGCACCCCGGAGCCCTTCTTGGCGAGCTCGACCCACAGGCCGGGCACCGTACCGTTGTGCTCCTCCAGCCAGGCCTCCAGCTCTGTCAGACCGGCGAAGCCGAGCAGCGGCAGTCCGTCCAGCGTTTCCATCGGCACCTCCTCCTTTCGGCTCACGCTAGAGCACCGGGCGGCCGGGCCCTGCCCTGATTCGGGTGCGCCGAGAATCCCGTGGCCGACGCACGACAAGCGGAAGGGGCCGTGCACCCCTCTGCGGGTGAACGGCCCCTTCGTGAACGGCTCCTTGGTGAACGGCCCCTCGGGCCGCCGCTGTGGCCGGCCCCGGCAGATCAGACCTTCAGCGGCTTGATCGCCGTCGGCGCGTGGCCGGGTTCCGTGGCGAGCTCCTCGAACTCGACGACGTTGCTGATGTCCGCCGTGGTGCTCATGGAGATGTTGGTGACCCGCTCCAGGATCGCCTCGACGACGACCGGCACCCGGTACTCGGCCGCGAGCTTCTTCGCCTCCTCGAAGGCGGGCAGCAACTGGTCCGGCTCGGTGACCCGGATGGCCTTGCAGCCCAGGCCCTCCACGACCTTGACGTGGTCCACACCGTAGACGCCGAGTTCGGGGGCGTTGATGTTCTCGAACTCCAGGTTGACCTGGAAGTTGATGTCCAGGCCGAGCTGTGCCTGGCGGATCAGGCCCAGGTACGAGTTGTTCACCAGCACGTGGACGTACGGGATCCGGTGCTGCGCGCCGACCGCCAGCTCCTCGATCATGAACTGGAAGTCGTAGTCGCCGGACAGGGCGACCACCGGGGACTCCGGGTCGGCGGTGGCGACTCCGAGGGCGGCCGGGATGGTCCACCCGAGCGGGCCGGCCTGGCCGCAGTTGATCCAGTGGCGCGGCCTGTAGACGTGCAGCATCTGCGCGCCGGCGATCTGGGAGAGGCCGATGGTGGTGACGTAACGCGTCTCCGGGCCGAAGGCCTTGTTCATCTCCTCGTAGACGCGCTGCGGCTTGAGCGGCACGTTGTCGAAGTGCGTACGGCGCTGCAGCGTGGCCTTGCGCTCGTTGGTGGCGGCCACCCACGTGGCGCGGTCGGGCAGCCTGCCGGCCGCCTTGAGTTCCTTGGCGACCTCGACGAAGAGCTCCAGCGCGGCCTTGGCGTCGGAGGCGATGCCGTAGTCCGGCGCGAAGATCTTGCCGATCTGGGTGGGCTCGACGTCGACATGGACGAACGTGCGGCCCTCGGTGTAGACGTCCAGCTTGTAGCCGGTGTGGCGGTTGGCCCAGCGGTTGCCGATGCCGAGGACGAAGTCGGAGTCCAGGAAGTTCGCGTTGCCGTAGCGGTGCGAGGTCTGCAGGCCGACCATGCCGGCGTTCAGTTCGTGGTCGTCCGGGATGGTGCCCCAGCCCATCAGGGTCGGGACGACGGGGGTGCAGGTGATCTCCGCGAACTCGACCAGCAGGTCCGAGGCGTCGGCGTTGATGATGCCGCCACCCGCGACGATGAGCGGTCGCTCGGATTCCAGCAGGAACGAGATCGCCTTCTCGATCTGGGCCCGGGTCGCGGACGGCTTGTAGACCGGCAGCGGCTCGTACGTCTCGGGGTCGAACTCGATCTCGGTCAGCTGGACGTCGATCGGCAGGTCGACGAGGACCGGACCGGGACGGCCGGAGCGCATCAGGTGGAACGCCTGCTGGAAGACGCCGGGCACCTGGGCCGCCTCCAGGACGGTCGTCGCCGCCTTGGTGACGGGCTTGGCGATCGAGGCGATGTCGACGGCCTGGAAGTCCTCTTTGTGGATCACGTGTGTCGGGGCCTGGCCGGTGATGCACAGGATCGGGATCGAGTCACCGATCGCCGAGTACAGGCCGGTGATCATGTCGGTGCCCGCCGGGCCGGAGGTGCCGATGCACACCCCGATGTTGCCGGGGTTGGCCCGGGTGTACCCCTCGGCCATGTGGGACGCCCCCTCGACATGACGGGCGAGCGTGTGGTCGATGCCGCCGCCGGCCTGGAGGGCCTTGTAGAAGGGGTTGATCGCCGCGCCCGGCACACCGAACGCGTGGGTGACGCCTTCACGCTTGAGGATCTCAACTGCCGCGCGGGCGGCGGTCATACGAGGCATGGGGTGCTCCTGCTCCGGCCTGGCGGATCGGGCTCTGTCGCGCCACCTGAGAGCTTCGATTCCGAGTGCTTCCGAGTTCTTCCATGATGCGGAAGTTAAGTTCTGCTATACGGAAGCAATGTAGGACGCCCCCGTGACGACGTCAAGACAGGGGCGGCGCCGGGCGGGCCGGTCCGGTCCGGGCCGACAGGGGGAACCGGCCGAGTCCTCGAAGTGCCTCGCGAAGTGCGCACAGTTGGTGGACGATGGACCACAGCCCTGGGGAAGCGGCCGGAAGGGGGCCAGTGATGATCGAGAGCGTGCCGGTGCGCTGTCCGGCCTGCCGCCGGGACCACCTGTACGCACCGCCGGTCTATCCGTGCGCCTGCGGCGCCCCGCTCGTGCCCCCGCTGGTACGCCCCGCCACTCCGGAGCCGATCACCCACCGCACATGGACGGACGACTGGGTGGCTGTGCGCTGCCCCGAGTGCGACCGCCGGGACGAGTGGCCGCAGCCCGAGCTCGGCTGCCCCTGCGGGACGGTCCTGCGCATCGCCGTCCACCCGGACCGCGTATCCGCGCCGGAGCCCGCGTCCATGACGGAGATCGCGTCCGGCACGATGCCCGCATCCGGCCCGGAGCCCACGGAAGCCTCCGGGCGGCACGACCCGGCCGACGGGCCCGTACACGTACCGCTGCCGCGTACCGCCGTCGCGGCGCGGCGCCCCACCTTCCGGCCGGTCACCATCCGCACCGCCCGCGACGCGGTCACCGCCGCAGCTCTCTATCTCAAGTGGCTGGGCTTCCGCGACGTGGTCCAGCCGGACGTCAGGCCGCTCTCCGGGATCGATCTGCACGGCCCCGGCCTGGTCGCCCAGGTCGACCCGTCCACCCGGCCCGCCACGCTGCGCGACATCGAGTGTCTATGGCTGAACGGGCTGAGCGCGTCGGCCGAGAGCGTCTTCTTCTCCCTCGCGGGCTATGCGGACGACGCACGGGCCCGCGCGGACACCCTCGGCGTCCCGCTCTTCGTTCTGGACCTCACGGGCTGCCCCCAGCCGGTGAACGGCCCCGCGGACGACCTGATCTCCGCCGGCGGGTGACACGGCCAGGTGACGCACGAATCGGCCTGAACCCCAAGCAAAACGCCGAACCTCAAATAAAGCTCTGAACCAGGACTTTCGTGCTTCACCACCGCCCGCGACCGGGCACAACACCAGCACGGTCGCGGCTCGGGGGAGGTGGGCGCGATGCCCTTGGACATGTGGTGGTTCATCGGTGCTGCGGGAGCGTGCCTGGCGGCTGCCGCCGCGCTGCTGCTGCTGCCGGGTGCGCCGGTCGTCGTCGAGACGCCGGGCCCGCAGTCGGTGGCCCTGCTGCGCGGCGGACGCCGGGCGGCGGTCGTCGTGGCGCTCGTCGCGCTGCACCAACGCGGCGTGGTGACCACCGGGCGGCACGGCACGGTCCGGACGGACGGCTGGACGCACGTCGCCGTACGCGACCGGCTCCAGCTCGCCGTGCACACCTCGTTGCGGCGCCCCGTCGGCGTGCGGGTCGTCGTCACCGTCCCCCGCGTGCAGAAGGCGCTCGACGCACTGCGCGACGAGTGCGCCGCCGCCGGACTGCTGCGGGCCAACGCACGGTGGCGCGCCGCCCGCGTGCTGCTCTGCGCCGTACCGCTCACGATCGTCGCCGGACTGCTGGTCAGGCCGATGACCGCCCCCAACACCCCGCTCCAGCTGGCGATCTCGACCGTGCCGTTGGCCGTGGCCGCCGCCCTGTGGGCGATCCCCCGCCGAACCCGCGCGGCCCGCCGGCTGCTCGAGTCCCTGCGCGAACGCCGGCCGATTCAGCGGCGACCGCCGCGCGGCGCCGCGGCCGAGCAGCACGCCCTGATGTCCGTGGCCCTGTACGGGGACCGCGCGCTGCAGCGGTACGTCCCCCACTTCGCCCGGGACGGCGGGCTGCTCGGCCACGGCAGCCGGAACACCGGCATCGCGGTGTTCAACACCGCAGCGGACCCGAGGCCCACGGGCGCCGAATCCTTCGGCTGCGGGGCGGGCTCGGGTGACTGAGGGCTGGTCGAGCATGCCGCACCCGCGCGGTGCACCAGCACGTGCGGCCCGCCCCGCTGCCCCGAGCTCTTGGGCGGCGGCAGCGCCCCGCGCCCCCGGGCACGTGCGTGGACCCTCCCGGCCCGAAGGAGACGCCGTCACGGGATCCGCGCTCGAGAAGGCCGGTGCCGCCCGCTCGAACACACCGGAGGCGACAAGGCCGATGCCGAGAACTGACCCCGCCGTAGCCGGCCCCCGTCGGGCCGGCTACGGCGCGTTCGTCCCGGAGCGGACCGGCGCCCGTCCGCTCCGCGGTGCGCAGCCCGCCGTTCGGACCGGGGCGGACCACCGGCTCGGCCCGAGGGCATTTGTCAGCCGCGCTCGTCAGCGTGCTCGGAGCCGTACTGCCTGCGCAGTTCGACCTTTCTGATCTTGCCGCTGACCGTCATCGGGAAGCCGGTCAGGATCTCCAGACGGCGCGGGATCTTGTAGTGGGCGAGCTGCTCGCGGCAGTACGCGGTGATGTCCTCCAGCGTGGGCGGGTCCGCCGGGTCGCGCGGGATCACACAGGCCAGGATCTCCTCTCCGTACCGCTCGTCGGGCACCCCGACCACCTGGACGTCCGCGATCTTCGGGTGGGAGTACAGGAACTCCTCGATCTCGCGCGGGTAGACGTTCTCACCACCTCTGATGATCATGTCCTTGATCCGGCCGACGATCTGCACATAGCCGTCCTCGCGCATCACGGCCAGATCGCCGGTGTGCATCCACCGGCCCGCATCCACCGCCTCCGCGGTCTTCTGCGGCTCCTCCCAGTAGCCGAGCATCACGCTGTAGCCGCGCGTGCACAGTTCGCCCGCCTCGCCTCGCGGCAGGGTCACGCCTGTCACCGGGTCGATCACCTTGACCTCGACATGCGGCAGCACCCGGCCGACCGTGCCGGTGCGGCGCTCCAGGTCGTCGTCGCGCCGGGTCTGGGTGGAGACCGGCGAGGTCTCGGTCATGCCGTAGCAGATCGACACCTCCGCCATGTTCATCTCGGCGACGACCCGCTTCATCACCTCCACCGGGCACGGCGAGCCCGCCATGATGCCGGTGCGCAGCGAACTGAGGTCGTACGTGGCGAAGTCGGGGAGGTTCAGCTCGGCGATGAACATCGTCGGCACGCCGTACAGAGAGGTGCAGCGCTCCTGCTCGACGGCGCGCAGCGTCGCTGCGGCGTCGAACGAAGGGGCCGGGATGACCATGCAGGCGCCGTGCGACGTGGCGGCGAGATTGCCCATCACCATGCCGAAGCAGTGGTAGAACGGCACCGGGATGCAGATCCGGTCCTGCTCCGAGTAGGCGATCAACTCCCCCACGAAGTAACCGTTGTTGAGAATGTTGTGATGGGAGAGCGTGGCCCCCTTCGGGAAGCCGGTGGTACCTGAGGTGTACTGGATGTTGACCGGATCGTCGCAGGACAACTCTGCCTCGCGGGCGGCCAGTTGTTCGTCCGGGACCCGCTGGGCGGCGTCCAGCAGCATGTCCCAGGAGCCGTCCTCGATGTAGTGCACGGACCGCAGCCCCGGACAGGCGGGGCGCACCGCGTCCACCATGGCCCTGTAGTCGCTGCTCCTGTGGGTCTGCGAGGCGATCAGCACCGAGATGCCGGCCTGGTTGAGGACGTACTCGAGCTCATGGGCCCGGTACGCCGGGTTGATGTTCACCATGATCGCGCCGATACGGGCCGTGGCGTACTGCACCAGCACCCACTCCGCGCAGTTGACCGCCCAGATCCCGACCCGGTCGCCCTTGGCGACCCCGCTGCCGAGCAGGCCGCGCGCCAGCTGGGCCACGGCGGAGCCGAACTCCGCGTACGTCCAGCAGGTGCCCTGCGCCACGTCGACAAGCGCCTCACGCTCCGGCCACGCGGCGATCGCCCGGTCCAGACTGCGCCCGATCGTGTCGCCGATGAGCGGCACCGTGCCGGTCCCGTGCGCGTAGGACAGCTCCGTCATCGCATGTCTCCCTCGTCGTACTCGGCGGCCGATCCCTCGGCCGTGGCCTCGCGCAGCTCGATCCGGCGGATCTTCCCCGACACGGTCTTCGGCAGCTCGCCGAACTCCAGCCTGCGGATGCGCTTGTAGGGCGCCAGCACGGCACGCGAGTGTTCGAAGATCAGCTTCGCGGTCGCGGGTCCTGGCTCCCATCCCTCGGCGAGCACGACGTACGCCTTCGGTACGGCGAGGCGCACCGGGTCCGGTGCGGGAACCACCGCGGCCTCGGCGACCGCCTCGTGCTCCAGCAGCGCGCTCTCCAGCTCGAACGGCGAGATCTTGTAGTCGGACGCCTTGAACACGTCGTCGGAGCGCCCGACGTACGTGATGTATCCGTCGGAGTCGCGCGCCCCGACGTCGCCGGTGCGGTAGTAGCCGCCGGCCATGGCCTCGGCGGTGCGCTCCGGGTCCCCGTGGTAGCCGGTCATCAGGCCGACCGGAGCGGTGGACAGGTCCAGCGAGATCTCGCCCTCCTGGGCACCCGGCTTCCCGGTGACCGGATCGAGCAGCTCCACAATGTAGCCGGGGCTCGGCCGGCCCATCGAGCCCGCCTTGAGCAGCTGACCGGGGCTGTTGGAGACCTGCACGGCCGTCTCGGTCTGCCCGAAACCGTCACGGACGGTCACGCCCCACTCGCGGCGCACGGTCTCGATGACCTCGGGGTTGAGCGGCTCACCGGCCGCCACCACCTCGCGCGGGGGCGTGGTGAGCGAGCTGAGGTCCGCCTGGATCAGCATCCGCCACACGGTCGGCGGGGCGCAGAAGCTGGTGACCGACGCACGGTCCATCTCCGCCATCAGCCGACCCGCGTCGAACCGCGTGTAGTTGTGGATGAAGACGCACGCCTCGGCGTTCCAGGGGGCGAAGAGATTGGACCAGGCGTGCTTGGCCCAGCCCGGCGAGGAGATGTTCAGATGCACGTCGTCGGGCTTCAGGCCGATCCAGTACATCGTGGCCAAGTGGCCGACCGGGTAGGAGACATGAGTGTGTTCGACGAGTTTGGGCTTGGCGGTGGTGCCGGAGGTGAAGTAGAGCATCAGCGGGTCGTCGGCGCGGGTGGGCCCGTCGGGTTCGAAGCTGTCGGGGCACGCGTACGCCTCCTCGTACGGCAGCCACCCCTCGGTCCCGCCGCCGCCGCCGACGACGGTCCGGGTGTACTCGCCCGGCACCTCGGCGAACTTCGCGGCATCCTCGGCGCGCACGATCACATGGCGCACCCGGCCCCGCTCGATCCGGTCGCGCAGGTCGGCCGGTCCCAGCAGCGGCGTGGCCGGGATCATGACGGCGCGCAGCTTCATCGCGGCGAGCGCGGCCTCCCACAGCTCGACCTGGTTACCGAGCATCACGAGGATCCGGTCGCCGGCACCCACTCCCTGCGCGCGCAGCCAGTTCGCGGCCCGGTTGGAGCGTGCGGACATCTCGGCGAAGGAGAACCGGGAGCGGGGACCGTCCTCCTCGACGATCTGAAGTGCCGGTGCGTCGTTGTGTTCGGCGATGACGTCGAACCAGTCGAGGGCCCAGTTGAAGTGCTCGAACCGGGGCCACTCGAAGCCGTCGTACGCGCCTGCGTAGTCCTCCCGGTGCTGCAGCAGGAAGTCCCGTGCGGCCCGGAACCTCTCGGTCGCGCTGCCAGACGTCATGTGTCCTCCTCATTGCGGGACCGTCGATCGACATCGTGTAATCGGTGCCGCACATCTCACTACCCCCGTACGGGGGTGCTCTGTCGCCCGAGTGAGTACCGGTGGGTGCCGGCAGGAGGATCAACGCGTGAGCGGACCCGACGAAGCGGTCGAGATGCGGTCGGCGCTGCTGCGGCTGCGGCGCACCACTGGGCTGCCCGTCGCGTTCGGCGGGCTGCTGCACGACGCCCGCCGGCTGCGCATCGCCGAGTTGAACGGAACTGCGACGAGCGCGCTGCGCGGTCTCGCCATCTGCGCGGGCAACGGTCTCGGCGGCAAGTCGATGGCCCTGGCGAGGCCGTGCGCGGTGACCGACTACCCGTCGGCGCGGCACATCAGCCACGAGTACGACGCGGCGGTCGCGGCCGAGGGGCTGCGCTCGGTGGTCGCGGTGCCTGTCGTCGTGCGGCGCCGGGTGCGGGGCCTGCTGTACGGGGCGCTGCGTACGCCGGTGCCGCTGGGCGAGCGCACCCTGGGCGCCGCGCTGGCGGTCGCGCGGGACGTGGAGCAGACCCTGGTGGTGCGGGACGAGGTACAGCGGCTGCTGGTCGTGGCGCGGGAGCCGGTGGCGCGCGGCACGGGGGCGCTGGAGGTCGTCCGGGAGGTGCACGGCGAGCTGCGCGCGCTGGCGCCGCGCATCGCCGACGAGGAGCTGCGCGCGGAGCTGTTGGCCGTGTGCGGGCGGCTGGCGGCCGCCGCGTCCCCGGGGGCGGCCGACCGCGCGCACAGGGTCACGCTCGCGCCGCGGGAGCTGGATGTGCTGGCGTGCCTTGCCGAGGGTGCGACGAACGCGACGGCGGCGGACCGGCTGGGCCTGAAGCCGGAGACGGTCAAGGGCTATCTGCGGTCGGCGATGCGCAAGCTGGGCGCGCACACGCGCATGGAGGCGGTGGTGGCGGCACAGCGGGCGGGGCTCCTGCCGTGACGGCGGCGGCGCGGTGTCCCGGTCCGCGCTGCGGGTCAGGAATCCGGGCGCGGGACCCTGGCGACCGGTGGTGATCCCCGCGGTGCGGCACGGGCCCGTACTGGCCGGGAGCACGCCGTCGGGGTCCGTACGGGGCCGGGAGCACGCCACCCGGGCAGAGGCACACCATCCGGCACGGGCCGCCCGCCCGGGAGCAAGCCACCCGGGCCGGGAGCACACCATCAGCCAGGGAGCGCGCCGCCCGCGCCGGCCGGCCGGTCGCCGGGCCCCGGACGCTAGGACCGCGTCAAGACGCGACCTGTGCAGGTCAGCGGCGCGTCATGGTTCCGCCGCTCCCGGCAGGTACCGGCGGACAGCGGGTCATGCTTCCAGGTGCCGGTACGTACGTCCGGCACACGGAACTCGCCCGGAGGGCACCATGGACAACCTTGTGGCAGGGGACGCGGACCCCGATGAACATCGCCCGGCAGGGCCGCTGTTCGCACCAGTTCGGCTCGGTTCTGCCGGGGGACATCAACTCCGTTTCATGCACACACCGCTCGGTGCACGCACCGCCGTCGGCTTCACCAGCGAGGAGCGGCTGACCGCCGTACTGGGCGAGGGCCAGGCGTGGATCAGGCTCGCGGCACCCGCGCTGCGGGCGCTGGCCGAACCGCTCGGCATCACCGTGCTGACGGTCGACCCGCAGTTCACCGCCCCCTCGCCGGCGACCACCCCGTCCGTTGCGCACACCGCCCCGGCAGGCCCGTGCGGCCGCCGTCCCGAACGGGACCCGGCCCGGAGGCGCAGCAGGTGATGGTGCGGGTGCTGCCGGGTATCGAGGCGGGCCCGGCCGGGCCGCTCGACGAGCTCGCCTCGCTCTTCCGGAGTTGCTGGAGCGCCCCGGGCTGCCTGGACGGCGTACGCGCACGGCTCGCCGACCCCGACGAGCCGTGTCACCCCTCCGGGCGGTGGACGGCGCGGCAGCTCTGCCTGCCGGAGCCGTGAGGCTAAGCGGCGAACTCCCCGAACCGCACGTCGCGCGTCGCGGCCGAGGTCATCGTGGCGAGCACCGCCTCGCCCTCATCGGCCACGGCCGCACGCTGGGCACGGGTGAGCTCCAGGAACGGCTGGACGGTCATGACGGCGGTGTCCTTGGACTCCTCGAGCCGCCACAGCCCGCCGAGGAAGCCGTCGGAGAGGAAGACACGGTAGGGCTGGTTGCCCTTCCATGTACGGCCCCTGACGTCGTCTGGGACCACCCGGCTGCGGTCGGAATGCGAGAGCAGCAGATTGTCGAACTCGGGCAGGAAGCGCGGCGGGGCGGGGGTGTCGGCGTCGGGACGGGGCGCGTCGGGGAGGTCGAACAGCTCCACCCCCTTCTCGTCCTGGAAAATGACCAGTTCGGGGCGCAGCCGCTCGAAAGGCTCCCGCAGCCGCGTCAGTCCGGACCACGTCTGCATGTCCTTCACCGAGGCGGGCCCGAAGGCGGCGAGATAGCGCCGGACCATCGTCTCGGGCTCCGGGGAAGGCTCCAGCGGACGCCCGATCCACTGCTCAGCAGTGGTCAGCATGACCTGGCCGCTGCTGCCCCACAGTCCGCGCGGGGTGACCTGTACCAGCGGCAACAGGCAGCGTGCGGCGACGGTGAGCGCCAGAGGCTCGGCGCCGGGCCACTCCTTCAGCAGGGCCTCCCGGAGCTCCTTCATCGGGCGGGGGCGCTCCTCGACGAGCTCGCGGCTGAGGGCGGTGAGCCGGTCGAGGTCGACGCCGCTCAGCCCGTTGCGGAACCACTTCAACTCGCGTTCGGGGCCGCCGGATTGAGCGAAAGGACGCACGGCGAGGCAGTCCTCGGCGGTGTGCGTGTGCAGGGTGGAACGGATGGTCACCATCCGGGCGACCTCGCGCGAGGCCATGAGCGCGGAGAGTTCCCGGGGGTCGAAGGCGTCCAGCCGGGCGGCGAGCGCGAAGTAGGGCGGCTTGACGTTCTGCGCCTGGAGTCCGACCAGATGCCGGACGGCGCCCGCGACGGACATCTCGGCCCGGGGAGCGCGGCGCAGCAGCAACTGTCGCTCCAGTGTGGCGCGGTTGAGTGCGCGGTTGCTCAGGACGGGGTGGGTCGTCTTCGTCGCCATACGCCATACGCTACTTAGCGTTGCGGACAGCTTCTGTCCTTTAACCCCGCAGACGTGCCCCCAGACGTGAACCCCGCAAAGAGGAGTGGTCCGGGAACCGGAGGGGTTCCCGGACCACTGTGGGCCGATCACCTGGAGGTTCGTCAGCGGCTCGACGCCGTTGTTCGTCACGGTGAAGGTGTGGTGGATCGTCTGGCCCTCGGCGAACGAGCTCTCCGCCGCCGTCTTGGTGACGGTCGGAGCCGGAACCGCGCCCCCGCACTCGACGTGGCCGATGACGACCTCGGCTCCACCGGGGGCGGGCAGCAGCTCCAGGTGCAGGGCGTCGACGGTGATGACCCCGTTCGCGTCCGTCGACTGCGCTGGGCGCCGCGTTGGCCTGGAGTGCGCCCGGGGGCAGTGCGTCGACGGTGACGCTGCCCGCGGCGATCACACGCGCGTTCCGGGCAGGACGCGAAATTCGATCGACATGACGATCCCAGCGGCCGTATCTTCGGCCGGTCCCAGCGTTCGTTGCGTCCGAACAGGTGCATTTGATGACGGTCCAGGCAATCGCGGCCAACTTCCACCGGCCGCCCTCCCCAACCGTTCTGACCTCTTCGGACCAAAGGAATCCCAGAAGTGGATCTGCCACGTAGTTTCACCATCCGCGAGAGCAGCCATCGCCTCTGCAATCCGTTCACGAGCGAGAAACTGGCCATCCTGGGCCAGGCCATCAACCCGTCGCCGGGCACGCGCATGCTCGACCTCGCTTGCGGCAAGGGCGAGTTGCTGTGCACCTGGGCGCGCGACCACGGTGTGACCGGCACCGGGGTGGACATCAGCACCGTCTTCATCGGCGCCGCCCGCGCGCGGGCCGTCGAGCTGGGCGTGGCCGACCGGGTCGGCTTCGTGCACGCGGACGCGTCGGGCCATGTCGCCGACGATCCGGTCGGCATCGCCGCATGTGTGGGCGCCACCTGGATCGGCTCCGGAGTGCCGGGCACCGTCGAACTTCTTCGGCGCAGCCTGGCCCCCGGCGGAATGATGCTGATCGGCGAACCGTACTGGCGGCGCGAGCCCCTGGACCAGGCGACCGTCAATGCCTGCCATGTCGCCCGCAAGGACGACCTTCTCCCGCTGCCGGAACTGCTCGAGCAGTTCGGCGACCTGGGCTGTGACGTCGTGGAAATGGTCCTGGCCGACCAGGACAGCTGGGACCGGTACGTCGCGGCGCAGTGGCTCAACATCCGCCGCTGGCTCGACGCCAACCCCGACGACGAGCCGGCCGACGAGTTGCGCGCGGAACTCGCCGCGGCTCCCGCCCAGCACGCCAGGTACCAGCGTGAATACCTCGGGTGGGGAGTGTTCGTACTGATGAACCGCTGACACACCACTCCAAGTGAGCCCCGGCGCAACCTGCCGGGGCTCACTCCCTGGGCGCCGCACGTCGAACGCCCCGGAACCCCGTGGGCTGAACGCGCTCTACGCCACCCACAGTTGCCACGACCGACGAACGAAGCCAGGCGGAGGTCGTGGGAGAGTGCACCGGGCCGTAGTGCGGACACCTGGGCGCGGTGGACACCGGCCATCAGTTGCTTACCGGGACCCACCGCACGCTAGGAACTGCACAGCCTGCCGGTGTACCAGGCGTTGCGGTACTCGAAGGCCCAGCCCAGGCGGGTCTCGCCGGGGTCGACGCACCTGTTCGTGTCGAAACCTCCGACAGCGTCGAGCCGAATCTGGATACGCGATCCGTCTGTGGTGCAGTGGTTGTACCAGGCGAAGGCTCCGGACTCGGAGTACCCGCACGGTTTGGCCAGGGCCTGCTCACTGGCCTGCGTCGCCGCTCCGGCAGGGCCGGTCGTCGTCATCAAGGCCAGAATCGTTGTGCCGGCCAGCGCCGCCCATCGCCTCCTGAGCCGTGTCGTGCCGATGCCGGGTTCCGATTCATTCCTCACACTCTCACCCCGTTCGTGGCGTTAGGCCCATCCGATGGGGGCCTCAGTCGGGCTCGAGGGCGGCGAACAGAGTGTCGACCGCCCTCAGGGGCGGGCGAGGGGTGCCGTCGCTGGATCAGGTCGTCGTGGCCGGCATGCACCGCGATGTCACCGAGGCGCTCGGCAAACCTGTGCATCGCCGCCACCGCGGCCTCGTACCGGGCCGTGGCTGTGCGTGGTGATCGCGGCGATTGCCTTGATCTCCGTCAGGACGGCGGCCAAGCTGTGCACGACCGTGCTCGAGGACCGACATCGGGTGAGATCCACGACTGGCCGACCGTTCGCAACTGGCCCTGGACCACCTGCTCTACGCCCTGCTCGTGAATCTCAGAGCATGATGAGCAGACGTGTCTTCGGCTTGAGCTTCCTGTTCACCGAACGGCTCTGCACGTATACCTCCAACTTGGGATTACGCCCCGCCTTCACGGAGACGGTGCCCTGGATACCCGTGCCGAACAGAAGACTGCGTGCCGCATCGCCCGTGTATGCGCGGTCGGTGTCCTTCTCGACCACGATGACTTCCTTGTCGGGCTGAACCTGAACCCGGGTGCCCAGCTGGTAGTAACACGACCCGCGTTCGTACGTCACGCCCGGATGCGAATCAACGAAGGATCGAATCTCGACCTCCGTGTCGACCTTCAGGAGTCGATACTTGTCGGCCGGGATCGGTTCGAGGTTCGCCCGCACGTCGTCGACCGATATGTCCTGGCCGACCGCGAACAGGTTCTTCGTGCCGCGCACGCCCTGCTCGCGGCCACGGAGGAAGCTGGTGGCGGCAGCGCGCACCGTACCGATTGCCTCCTCGACACCCTCCTTGGAATCCGCATCCCAGATGGCGATGTTTCCGGCCGGGAAGCCGTAGTTCTGGGCGGTTCGCTTCGCCAGGGAGTTCGGAACGAGGATCGCGGAAGTCCAGTGGCCCGGAAGCGCACCCATCTTCGCCGCGATCCTGTCGAGCCAGGGGCCGAGGATGGCCATGTCGCCGTCGTGCCGTCTGTCGCCGCCGGAGGCGTTCTCCTCGCCGTCCGTCACCACGATCTGGAGGAAGCTGTGCTCGCCGTACGCCTCCCAGATGTGGCCCAGGTCGTCCAGAGACTTCAGAGAGGCTTCGATGAGGGCCGTAGCGCCGTTCTTGACCTTGTACAGACCCCGCATGGACGGCAGATGCTTCACGTCCATGTCCCAGACCAGGTTCTCCACCTTGTGGTCGAAGGAGTAGAGGCTGATCCGGGTCTCATGACCGAGGCTGTCCGACTCGGCCTTCAAGCCCGCCACGAACTCGTCCACGACGCGGACGAGTTGACTCTGGTGCTGATGCATGGAACCCGAACAGTCCACTACCAGCGCGACGTGATTCACCTTGTGCTGGATCTTGTTGGCGGACACGTTTCTGCTCCTTCGCCGAGGCTCCCCGAGTGATGTCTCCACACTATGGGGAGCCACTGACAACGGGCTTGACGGATGATCACCTGCCGGACCCACGGCAGACCCCCAGGCGGGAGGCAGCGGTGAGAGCCAGACGCCCGTGTTCCGATCACACGGCAATACGGTGCTCCATCACGCCGTGCTGGGATGCGCGTCAGGAGCCGGCCGTCCCTGCGCGACCGTCGGCGCTCGCCGACGCGATCGCTCCGTCCTCGTTCGGCCAGCGGGGCTAGAACCTCTTCGCACCCGCCGCGATGGCCTCGCGAATGCGGTTGTAGGTGCCGCAGCGGCAGATGTTGCGGATCTCGTCGAGGTCGGCCTCGCCGATCTCCCGGCCCGCCTCGCGTGCCTGCCGGACCTTGGCGACGGCGGCCATGATCTGGCCGGGCTGGCAGTAGCCGCACTGGGCGACGTCGTACTCCAGCCATGCCTCCTGCATCGGGTGCAGCTCCTTGCCGACCGTGGCGGGCAGTCCCTCGATGGTGGTGACCTCGTCGGTCGGCCCGATGTCCTTGACCGGGACGGCGCAGGGGTTGAACGCCTTGCCGTTGATGTGGCTCGTGCAGGACTGGCAGACGCCGACCCCGCAGCCGTACTTCGGCCCGGTGACTCCCAGGACGTCCCGGAGCACCCACAGCAGCCGGACGTCGTCCTCGATGTCCACGGTCACCGGCTTGCCGTTGAGGATGAAGGTGTGTTGCGGCACGGGTGGCTCCTAGAAGGCGCGGTCGAGGCCGTCGGTGGGCGAGGCGGGGATCGGCGGGGAGGTGGGCAGCGGCGTGAAGCCCAGCGGTTCGCCGTGGTTGATCGGGAAGGTCGTCGGCATGCTGCCGGTGGCCCGGCCGTAGGCACAGGCCACGGCGGCCATCGCGCCGGCGACCGCCAGCTCCCCCGCGCCGCCCGGCTTTCCGGTGGTCGGCGGCATCACGACGATCTCGAGCTCGGGCGGGGTGTTCCACTGCCGTGTGTAGAAGTAGTTGTCCCAGCTGCCCTCGAGGAAATGCCCGTCCTTCAGATGGAGGCCGGAGCTCAGGGTGATGGCGATGCCGTCGATGATTCCGCCCATCATCTGTGCTTCCAGCCCACGCGGGTTGACGGCGAGGCCGGCGTCGACGGCGCAGACGATCTTCGTGACCCGCGGTCCTGTGTACGCGTTGCGGATCTTCCGCCCGGTCGTCTCCGGCCGGCAGTCGATCTCGGCGAGGACGGCCACGAAGGCGTGGTATTCGGGGTGGACCGCGATGCCCTGCGCCATGCCGGCGGGCATCGTACGCCCCCACCTGCCCACCTCGGCGACCTTGTCGAGCACCGCCCTGGCCCGCTCGTCCTTCAGGAACTGGCGGCGGAAGGCGTAGGCGTCCTTGCCCATCCGCTTCGCCAGCTCGTCCACGACGAGCTCCTGCGCGCAGCGGACGTTGGGCGAGTAGATGTTACGCATGGAGCCGGTGTTGAAGCCCTTGTCGGTCTCGCTGAGCAACTGCGTGGTCGCGCCGAAGTGGTACGGGCTCTGCTGGGTGAGCTGGAAGATCGTCTCGGAGAACGTCAGGTCTCCGACGGGCAGTTGGGCCGCCCCCGCGGTGATGATCTCGCCCACCCCGTGGCCGAAGTCGGTGGCGACGGAGGTGTGGCGCTGCTCGTACGTGAGTACCTGACCGAGCGTGTACGTGGCCCGGACCCGCGAGGTGGACATCGGATGCGTGCGGCCCTGACGGAAGTCGTCGGTCCGGTGCCACATGAGCTTCACCGGCTTGCCCATGGCCCGTGAGATCTCGGCGGCCTCCCCGGCCGCGTCGTGGAAGAGTTTCCGCCCGAACGAGCCGCCGCCCTCGGTGACATGGACCTTCACGGCGGTGACCGGCAGGCCGAGCCGGAGCGCGATCTGCTCCTGGGCGTTGATCGGCGACTTCAGACTCGCCCAGATCTCGGCCGAGTCGGGCCGCACATCGGCGACGGCGCAGTTGGTCTCCAGGGCGCCGTTGCTGGCGAAGTGAAAGGTGAAGCGGGCGTCGACGGCCTTGGTGAGCAGCGGCAGCGGCGGTACGACGAGAGGCAGTTCGGCGCGTCGCAGTTCTTGGAGGACGGTGGCGTCCGAGGCGCCCTCGGCGGTGCCCGGCCCCCAGACGACCTCCAGGGCGCGGACCGCGTCGATGCACTGCCCGAAGGTACGGCCCCGGACGGCGACACCGGTGGAGATCCGTACGACATCGGTGATGCCGGGCATGGCCCGCACCTCGGCCAGGTTCTGCACCGAGCGGACCGTGCCGTTGATCGTCGGCGGCCGGCACACCATCGTCGGCAGCGCGTCCGGCACCCGCACGTCCATCGCGAACGTCTTGCGGCCCGTCACCGCGGCCGGCGCGTCGATCCGCCGGTGCCCGGTACCGATGACCTTGAATTCGGACGATTCCTTGAGCGTGACGGACACCTGGCCGGTGGCCACGGCAGCGGCCTTCGCGGCCAGCTCGCCGTACGTGAGGCTCTGCCCGGTCGCCGAGGTGATGACCCCGGCCTTGGCCGTGAGGGTACCGATCGCCTCCCCGAGTTGCAGGGCAGCGGCCTCCAGCAGCCGCCCACGAGCGACGGCCGCCGCCACCCGGATCGGGGTGAAGGTCGAGATGGTGGTGTTGGAGCCACCGGTGAGCTGGTTGAACAGCAGCTCGGGCCGTGCGTCGGCGAGTGTGACCCGCACCTTGTCCAGCGGCAGGTCCAGCTCCTCGGCGATCAGCATCGCGCTGGAGGTGGTGATGCCCTGCCCCACCTCGGCTCTGGGGAGCGCCAGATGCGCCGTGCCGTCGGACTCGATCCTGATGCTGATCAGATTGGCGGTGGGCAGGGCGGCATGGGTCAGCATGTCGTTGAGATCGTAGATCTCGGAGGGACCGGGAACCGAAGGGACCAATGCGGAGGCCTTTGCGGGGGCCGCGACGTCCGCGAGTTGCGCGGCCACGGTCAGCGTCGACGCCGCCACCACATATCCGAGGAACCGCCGCCTGCTGACCCCGCCCGAGTCGGCGCCGGTCTCCTGGTTCTGCGGGCTGCTCTGCACTCCCCTCACCCTCCCTCTCGACGACCACGAACTCGAACGCGCTCAGGTGCGCACGGAGTGGAACACACCGCGCCGGTGGAGCACCATGGTCCGGACGGCGGACCGGTGTCACGTGTCACCGGCGCGACGCGAGACGCCCACGCCGACACCGCCGGTCCTCACCGGCCGCCGCAGACCAGGACCGGACCGGCCCGAACCGTACCGGGGGTTACACCCGGCGGTACAGATGTTCATCCGATCTCCCCCGACCTGGCGCGGACTGTGCACACGCCGCGGAGGTTCACCGGGCCGATGCGTCTCGAGCCACGAGCAAGGGACCGGCATGGATGCCGACGGCGGGAGCGGCGGGTTCAGCCCCGGTCGGCCGCGGACGCGCCGGACCCGGCCGGGTCCGGTCCGTCGGAGGGGAAGCTCTGTTCCGTCCAGATCGTCTTCCCGGACCGGGTGTAGCGCGTTCCCCACCGGTCGACGAGCTGAGCGACGATGAACAGCCCGCGCCCGCCCTCGTCGTCCGCTTCGCTGTGCCGCAGATGCGGTGAGGTGTGGCCGGTGTCCGCAACCTCGCAGATGAGGGTGCGGTCGCGGATGAGGCGCAGGTGCAACGGTCCGCCGGCGTGCCTGACCGCGTTGGTGACCAGTTCGCTGACGACGAGTTCGGTCGAGAACGACAGCTCTTCCAGCCCCCATTCGTGGAGCCGCCGGGTGGCGAGCTCCCTCGCGCGGCCCACGGCGACCGGTTCGGCCGGCAGGTCCCAGCCGACGACCTGCCCGGCGTCCAGTTCACGGGTACGGACGAGCAGCAGGGCCCTGTCGTCGGCCGTCGTGCCGTCCGGCCGCAGTTCCGCCAGAACGCGGTCGCAGAGATCTTCCAGGGAGCCGCGGCGCTCGCCCAGTACCCGCCCCAGGGTGGCGAGCCCCTCGTCGATGTCGAGGTCACGGCCTTCGACCAGGCCGTCGGTGAACAGGGCCACCAGACTGCCCACAGGAAGCTCGATCTCCATAGATTCGAACGGCAGGCCCCCGAGCCCGAGCGGCGGCCCGGCCGGCAGGTCCGGGTACGACACCCGGCCCTCGGGGTCCACGACGGCTGGCGGCAGGTGGCCCGCCCGGGCCATGACGCAGTGGCGCGAGACCGGGTCGTAGACCGCGTAGAGGCAGGTCACCCCGGTGGCGTCATCGGTGTGCGAGTCCGCCAGCGGGCCGAGGACGTCCGAGCTCTCCTGCGTCGACTGGCCCACCAGGTCGTCGAGGCGCTTGAGCAGTTCGTCGGGGGACAGATCAAGGCGGGCCAGTGCGCGTACGGTCGTCCGCAGCCGTCCCATCGTGGCCGCCGCCTGGAGGCCGTGGCCGACCACATCCCCCACGACGAGGCCGACCCGGGTTCCGGACAGCGCGATGACGTCGAACCAGTCGCCGCCGACGCCTGTCCGGGAGTCCGTGGGCAGATAGCGATAGGCCAGGTCGACGGCGGTCGGCTGCGGCACGTGCTGCGGAAGGAGCTGGCGCTGCAGAACGTGTGATGCCGTGCGTTCCCGGGTGAAGCGCCGGGCGTTGTCGATGCACACTGCCGTACGGGCCGCCAGTTCGTCGGCGAGTTCCACCTCGCCGCTGTCGAAGGTGGCTGCCGGGTCGCGGTGGAAGGCGATGAGTCCGAGTGTGCTGCCGCCTGCCCTCAGGGGCACGACCAGGGTGTGGTCCACGCGTACGAGCCCGCCCGAGGAGAGGCTGCGGCGCTGGGGCGAGTCCGGCGGGTAGTCGACGGGTGAGGGCTCGGGCGATCCGCCCGTACCGTCCGGACCGTAGTCCAGAGCCGTTCGCGAGGCGACGCGTACGAGGGCGGAGAGCGCCTCGTCCCCGCTGGACAGAACGCCGCCCTCCAGCACCTCCCTGGCAAGATCGACCGTGACGGTGCGGGCGAAGTCCGGGACAGCCACGTCGGCCGCTTCCTCGGCCGTGGCGACCACGTCCAGTGCCGTGCCGATGCGGCGGCCGGCCTCCACGAGCAGGGCCAGTCGGCGCTGGGCCTCGTAGCGATCGGTGATGTCGAACGCGTCCTCGCACACGCCGAGCACGCGCCCGTCCGCGTCATGCAGCCGGTAGTAGGAGCAGGACCAGAGGTGGTCCGTTCCGGGATCGCTGGGCGGCCGGCCGAGGAAGTGCAGGTCGAGGATCGGCTCGCCCGTGTCGAGCACGCGGTGCATGACCCCGTCGAGTGTGCGCTCGTAGCCCTTGGTCACGAACCTGCCCTCGGAGTACAGCTCGTCCGCCCGCATTCCGCGGAACTCGGAGAACGGCAGGCCGATCTCCTCCTCGTACGCCGCGTTGCACCACGTCAGGCGAAGGTCGGTGCCGTAGATGGCCAGACCGACGGGCGACTGGGTGGCCAGCCCCTGCAGGAGCGCCAGCTGCGATTCCCATTGCCGCAGGCGATCCAGGTCGGCCGCGATCAGGACCTGGGCCGCCGCTCCCGTGCCGGACAGCGAGCACATGACGGTCCCGATCATCAGCGTGCTGCCGTTGCGATGCCTGGCGACGCGGATCTCGCTGCCGCTCAACCCGGTCTCCAGGGCCGGGCCGCCCGCCTGAGCCGCGGTGGCCTCGGACGTCCCGCGGGGAAGCAGGAACGTGTCCAGGGGCTTTCCGACGATCTCGTCCTGCGAGTAGCCGAGCAGATCCTCGGCGGCGGGACTCCACCCCACGACGATGTCCTGGGCGTCGAGCACCACCGTGGCGGCCCTCGTGACATCGAGCGGGCTACTGAAGTCGGCGTCCTCCGCCATGCTCCATGGGGTCATACGGCGACACCGGCCCGCATCGGTTCCGGATTCGGCAGCGACCACGACCGCCGTGACCACGACCGCAGGCACCTCACCCTCTGCCGGGCCCGGAGCACGGAGCGCGGGCCGGGCGCGGGAGCCGCCGGCCCGGTGGGCCCCGGTAGCTCCCTTGCGCCCTGCTCCCGCGTTACGGTCCGCCCAGCACCGCCGGCCACCCAGGCCTCGGGAGGCTCACCCCGCCGGCCTCCGGCGTTCCGCACGGCACCCCTGCCGCCGCTCACGCTCTCGCCCGCAGCACGCTCGCTCATCACCGACATCCGCCTGACCTGGTACGCCCCCTGGTTTCAGGACCTGGCACGCCCCCTGTTTTCAGTATGAGCGCCCACCCGGACAGGTGCCGCGTCCGGCAGGTCGGCCGGTGATCACGTGCGGCGGCCCGACGGCCGGCGGGCGTGGGGCCGGCCCTCGGGCCGCCGCCGGCGTCACCCGGTCACCCCCACGTGCTCACGACCGCGTTCACCGGGGCGGCGGCTCCTTCGCCGCCGCTGTCGGCGTGCTCGCGCCGGCCCCGTTCTCCGCGAGGAATTCCACCACCGCCATCGCGAAGAGCAGGACGAGCGTGATGACGACGACGACCCAGCCGGTGGGATAGCTCCACAGAACGAACGTCAGGACGGCCAGTACGACCAGGACCCAGGTGATCCACTTCCGGTGTTGCCGGACGAACGGTCCGACGGGGCCGGTGCGCATGCCCGCACGGTCCGCGGTGGAGCGGACGGCGCCGATACCGGAGTGCCACGACTGGCGTACGAACATCGCCCACCGGCCGGGACCGCTCAGCCACGCGGCCAGGGCGATCACCACGCCCAGCACCACGGTCATCCGGACCGTGGTGCGCAGGTAGCGCGTCAGTGTGTCGTAGACGGACTCGGCCGCGGGCTGCGACACGGTGTCCGGCAACGCGTTCAGATACACCACACGGAAGACGGTCAGGCCGACACCGAGCATCACCATGGCAAAGGCGAAGGCGAGTGCGGCGATCACAAGAACGCGCCGGCGGTGGGCGGACAGCAGAACCCCGGCGGCGATCAGTACCACCGAGAGCACCGGCAGCCAGAACCCGGCAATCTGAAGAATCTTGAAATAGGTCTTGACCTTGCCGATGTTGTCGGCCCGCAGCACCGTGAAGTCGGTGTGCACTTCGGGGATCTTCGCGGCGACCGACATTCCTTCGTCGACGAGGCGCTGTTTGACCTGGTCGACCACCGGGCCGAGGTCGACGGACACCGAATCGTTGTTGATCTTCACGGCACCGCCGCCGCTGCCCGTGAGTGCCTTGTCGACGGCTGAGTGGATCCGGCGGTTGGCGTCGATCCAGATCTTGTCGAAGGTCTCGGAGGCGATGATCTCCTCGGACTTGTCGTGGACGAAGCTGCGGACGGCGTTCTCCAGTGAATTGCCGAGTTTGCCGAGTGCCTTCTCCAGGAGCGGCCGGTCCGCGGGGGCCGCGCCCTCCAGCAAGGTGGGCAGGTCGATGTGTTCCATCACCGCGTCGGTGACCCGGTTCGCCGCGGCGTTCTGGATGTCGGGGTCGGAGGCGAGCGGAGCGACCGTGTCCACGTAGCGGTCGGTGTCGCCCACCTCGTCCGCCGTCCAGGCGGCCACGCCGGCCAGCGGCGCGAGGATGCAGCCGATGACGATGAGCAGCGCCGCAAAGAAGGACCTCCACCGGTGCCGGGGTGCGCGGGCCACCTTGTCGGCCTCCAGCGCGGCGACGCGAGAGCGCAACTGCTCCAGTTCGGAGCCTGCGTCGTCGGGGCCCGGAGCGTCGGACCGCTCCCCGGTGGGGCCCGCTGTTCCGTCGTCCGGCATGGCGCGTCCTCCCCTGTGGAGTGGGTTCGATCCAGCAGAACCCGGGGCGAGGCCGCCCGCGAGCGTTCCGCAGCTGCACGGGTGAAGGAACTGTCGGGGTGCTCAGCCGGGGTGCTCAGCCGGGCCGGGCCGCCGGCCGGCGGCGCCCGCCGATGCCCTGCGGGTCCGGCGTCTGCGCCATGGCACGGCGGACGGGGTCGGTGAACTGCCGCTCGACCGCCTCGTCGAGAAGACCGAGTTCCACGCGAACCGCCGGCAGGCGCTCGGCGGGCAGGGTGTCGAGCAGCCCCTGGAGCAGCGCGCGAAGCCGCCGGCAGATCTGCAGGGACGTCGCCCCGTACTCACGGATCTCGGTGACGGCGAGCTGGAGATAGTCCTCCCAGGACCGGCCCGGCACCACCAGTCGCGGCCGGCCGTGGTCGTCGGCGAGCACATAGTGCCCGCGGAGGTGGGCCCTGCCGACCGTGTAAAGGAACGCTTCGATGTGGTTGAGCACCTGGACGCCGGTGGTGGGGTCGTTCACTGCCGGGGACAGTGCACGGATGGCGATGTCGACGAGCACGCGCAGGGCGAAGGCGGGGTCCTGTTCGATGGTCCGCTCGGGGCCGAGGGCGACGAGGCCGGCCACCGTCGCCGGATCGGGCGCCGAGGCTCCGCCGTGGACCTCGATGAGGACGGTGCCGGGCGGTACGAAGTCCCCTACCGGGTGAGCCACCACGAAGACGCAGTCGTGGCGCACCGCCGCGGCCTTCAGCCCGGCCGCGTTGAGTGCCTGGATGGCCCCGCCTCGCACGGATCGGATGTGCGTCACCGGGCCGTCCGGCAGTACCGGTGCCGCGCTGACGGCGGCCTCGGAGCTGCGGACCCGGGCCGCCGCTCGGGTGAGGACCTTCTCGCCCATGCGCCCGACCAGGTCGGCGATGGCGACGGGCCGGAGGTTGTGGGTGAACCGGTTGAGGTAGACCAGCAGAAGCAGCAGGCTGACGGCGACGGCTATCCCGGCCAGGGTGACTCCGAGGTCGGGAACGGAATCCGACTCAATGGTGCGCAGCAGTGAGAAGGCGAACGCGAACGTCCCGGTGAAGGTGGCCAGCACGGCCTTCTGCAAGCGGTCCCGGTACCACAGACGCATATAGCGGGGTGACAGTGAGCCCGTGGCCTGCTGGACAACAAGTACGCCGATGGTGACGACGAATCCGAGCAGGGCGACCATGGACCCGACGATGGAGCTGAGCACGCCGCTGGCGGTGGTCGCGGAATAGTGCCAGCCCCAGGGCACCCAGTCCGCGCTGTCCGTGGCCAGAGCAGCCTCGGCGAGAAGCACCCCGAGGACGAGCCCGAACAGCGGGACGATCCACAGACTCGCCTTGGCGTACTGCCGCAGCCGGAAGGCGTCCGCCCAGGACATCATCGGCGGGACCCGGTGAGCGCACCGCTTCCGGGCAGCGGCGCGGGGATCGACAGCACGGCAGCCTCCGGGCGTGTGTCCACACTCCTTCGTTTCCAACGTAATGCCGTTCCCCGGCGCACGCAGATCCAGGACCGGCGCACCGGAATCGGCGGCAGGAACCCGCCAGGCAGGTCGGGAATTCCTTGCTTAAGCTGACCGGGTGGCACCGAAAGGGGCTCCCCATGGACGAATACCCGCTGATCGAGAATCACGGACTCATCGGTGATCTGCAGACTGCGGCGCTGGTGACAACGGACGGAACGATCGACTGGTTCTGCTGCCCCCGCTTCGACTCCGCGAGTGTGTTCGGCGCGTTGCTCGACCGGGAAAGGGGCGGGCATTTCACGGTCCGGCCGGCTCACACGATGTACGCGACCAAGCAGTTGTACCTACCCGACACCGCGATTCTCGTGACCCGGTTCATGACCGAGGCGGGCGCAGGCGAAGTGGTCGACTTCATGCCCGTGACCGGGCAGACGGCCACTCCTCGCCACCGGCTGGTCCGCATGCTCCGGTGCGTGCGCGGGACCATGACGTTCGAGGTCGACATCGCCCCGCGGTTCGACTACGGCCGCAAGCCGCACGAGCTGCACATCACCGAGCACGGAGCGGTGTTCGCCTCGGAGGGCCTGGAGCTCACGGTTCATCCCGTCCGTGAACCGGAGGACGAACGCCTCGTCAACACGCTCACGGGCGACCGGGATCTGCACTTTTCGCTCACCCTGCAGGCCGGACAGCACCGGGGCGTGGTACTGGAATCGTCCGCCGACGGGCCACCGCACGAGATCCGCCTCGCCCAGTTCGAGGAACTCTTCGACGATACGGTCCGGTACTGGCGGTCATGGCTCGGCCAGTCCCGCTACTCGGGCCGGTGGCGCGAAGCGGTGGAGCGCTCGGCCGTGACACTGAAGCTGATGACATACGCGCCGAGCGGCGCCCTGGTGGCGGCACCCACAGCGGGCCTGCCGGAGCAAGTGGGCGGCGAGCGCAACTGGGACTACCGGTTCGCCTGGATCCGCGATTCCTCTTTCTCCGTGTACGCCCTGCTGGGACTGGGGTTCAAGGAGGAGGCGACCGCGTTCATCGGCTGGCTGCGTGACCGGGTGCACGAGCGGGTGGGCAGTGAGGGGGACACAGGACCGCTCAACATCATGTACCGGGTCGACGGTTCCTCCGACCTCGTCGAGGAGACCCTGGAGCACTGGGAGGGCTATCAGTGCTCCGCCCCCGTGCGTATCGGCAACGGCGCGGCGAACCAGCTGCAACTGGACATCTACGGCGAGGCATTGGACAGCATCTACTTCGCCCACCAGCACGGGATCCAGCTGGACAACCGCGGCTGGACCTCGCTGCACACGCTGCTCGACTGGCTCGTCGACAACTGGGACCAGCCCGAGGAAGGGATATGGGAGACGCGGGGCGGGCGCAACGACTTCACCTATGGCCGCGTGATGTCCTGGGTGGCCTTCGACCGGGCGCTGCGGCTGGCGACCGCTCACGGCCGGCCGGCCGCTCACGGCCGCTGGACCACCGAGCGCGACGGACTCTACGGGCAGATCCTGGCCAAGGGCTGGGACCCGAAGCGCCAGGCCTTCGTCCAGCATTACGGCAGTGATGTGCTCGACTCGTCGCTGCTGCGGATGCCGACGGTCGGCTTCGTCACGCCCGACGACCCGATGTGGACGTCCACGCTGGAGGCCATGGACCGGGAGCTGGTCACCGACAGCCTGGTCTACCGCTACAACCCCGAGGCATCGCCCGACGGTCTGCGCGGCTCCGAAGGGACCTTCTCCCTCTGCACGTTCATGTACGTCGACGCCCTGGCCCGGGCCGGGCGGCTGGATCAGGCCAGGCTCGTGCTGGAGAAGATGATGACGTACGCCAACCATCTGGGCCTGTACTCCGAGGAGATCGACCTGACCGGGCGGCAACTGGGCAACTTCCCGCAGGCGTTCACTCATCTGGCACAGATCGATGCGGCCATCACCCTGGATGCCGCGTTGAACCGCCGGTCGCACGACGGCGGTTAGGGCCTGTCCGGCGGATGCGCCCGTAGCTTGTCCCCTGCCTGCGACCAGGGACCCGGGGTGGACCACCGGCGCCCACCAAGCCCTGTCCGGGCGATCTTGTCGGGCCCGCGGCGACGGCTACGGCACCTCGCTGTGTTGTCCCAGTCGCCCAAGTACGTCCGGTACGAGGGCGATCTCCCCCGGCCTCCGGGCGGGCGGTGCCCCAAACGCCTTGCGATGCTTCCCCTCGACCCTGGCGGGCCCGGGGAGACCCCACGCATCTGACGCCGCAGGCTGGTCCTCGAAGATCGCCCGGACGGGGACTGGATCGTGTCCATCGTCCACTGACGAGAGACGGCTCGCGTGTCGTATCCCGTGGCCACGGCCCGGAAGCTCATGAGCGATCCGCCGGTCAGGCGCTGGTCACGCGGCCGGTGCGGGGCCGAGCAGGACGACGGTGTCGCCTTCGCGCGGGGTGACGTTCTGCGTCTCGGTGACCGGCTCGAGCCGGCCGTCGGCCCGGACGACGAACAGCGTGTCGTGCTCGGCCGGGAGCGTCTCGGTGGCGGGCTGCACCAGGAAGCGGGCGCCCTGCCCGTGGCGCGCCGCCAGCGAGTGCCGCAGAAGTGATCTGCCGAAGAGGATGTCACCGCCGGTGTACGGGGCGACCGCCCCGGGAGTGTCGTCCGGCGGGCCGATCCGGTAGACCGGCCCTTCGACGCTGTCCTGCATCATGATCGAGGCGAGCGCGTTGAAGTCGTCGTCGTCGGTGAGCAGCAAGACCGCGGTGATGCCCTCCAGTTGCGCCTCGGGGGCGGCTGCCGTGGCCAGCAGCTCCCCCGGGGCGAGCTCCAGCCCGGCCTGTCCGATCCGGTCCCGCTGCTGCTGCGGTCCGGCCCACATCAGGACGTCGAGTCCGGCGGCGCGCAGCGACTGCCCCAGCTCGATCACCCAGGGGGCGCCGCCCACGAGCAGCGGTCGGGTACGCGTGGACGTGACGACGCCGAGGGTGGAGGCGACCGGAGCGGCCGTCAGCGCGTAGAGCACGACGGTTCCGACGATCACCAGGAAGGTGACCGGAAGGATCTTGTCGGCGCCGTCCAGACCCTCGTCGACGAGGCTCGCCGAGAACGTCGACGCGGTCGAGGCGGCGACGATGCCGCGCGGCGCCATCCAGCCGATGAAGGCCCGTTCTCCGGCGCTGAGTTCCGTCCTGCCGGTGGAGACCCAGGCAACCAGCGGTCTCACCACCAGGACGAGCGCGGCGACGAGAGCGAGGCACGGCAGCAGCACGGGCACGACGGATGCCGGCGTCACCGTGGCCGAGATGGAGATGAACAGCAGACCGATGATCAGCTGGACGAGCGTCTCGAAGAACGACCGGCGGGCGGGCAGGTCGAATGCGGGGAAATTCGCGACGGTGAGCCCGGCGACGATCGCGGCGACCAGACCGGTGTCGTCCAGCACCATGTCGCAGCCCGCGGACACCGCGATGACGATGGCCAGTTGGGCGAGCGTGCCGAGGGTTTCGCCGAGCCGGAGCTTATGGAGGGTGAACCACAGCAGTGCGGCGGCCACCGCTCCGCCGATCAGGCCGACCGCCATACTGAGGAGGAAGCCCGCGACGCTGAATCCGTGGCCGGCCTGGAAGCCCCCGGCGAGGACGGACTGGAAGGCCAGCGCGCCGAGGATTGCTCCGACCGGGTCGATCAGGGACCCCTCCCAGATCAGGATCCGCCGCACCCGGTCCGCCGGTCTGACGTATTCGAGCAGTGGACCGACCACGGTGGGCCCGGACACGACGAGGATCACGCCCACCATCAGGGCCACCGCGAACGGGACGTCGAACAGGACGGGGACCAGGCCCAGAGACGCACCCCAGGTGATCGGCACGCCCAGCACGATCAGCCGCGCCACGACACTGCGGGTGCTGCCCTTGAGATGGCGCAGGTCCAGGCCCAGCCCGGCGTCGTAGAGGATCAGCGCCACGGCGAGCGAGACCAGGGCGGAGAAGTCGGGCCCCACCAGCTTGTCGAGGTGGACGACGTCGGTCAGCGCCCCGGCGGCGAAGCCGACGGGCAGCAGCAGGATGAGCGCCGGGATCCGCAGCCTGCTTGCGAGGATCTGGCACGCCACGGCGAGTGCCACGGTCAGGCCGATGCCCAGCAGAATCTCGTCCTCGGTCACTGCTGCGTCACCCCTGGGAATTGCATGTGCCACGGCCTCTCGGAAGTCAGCCGTCGCCGCCGGTGCCGCCGCGCCTCAGATCGGCCTCCGAGAGTTCCTCCTGCTCGCCATGGGTGTCCAGCCAGTGCAGGAAGACGACGGCCGGAATGACCAGCAGCGCCGCCACCAGCGTGACAAACGCCGGCCGGCGCAGCGTGGTGGGAGCGCCCGCCCCCTCGGCGACGGTCAGTGAGGTGGGAATGAGGTACGGGCGCTGGGCCGTGCCCCAGGCGATGACGGCGGATGCGACCACGCCGACGGCCGTGATCCGGGACCAGGCACCGGATGTGCGCAGCAGCAGCCATGCGGTGACGAGGGTGGCCACTGCGGCCAGGACGACGAAGACGAGCCCGACGCCGTGGGTGAGGCCGTGCCACACGTGAGCGGCGTCGCCGTGCGTGACGAACAGGGTGATCACTGCCAGTACGGCGACGACGGCGAGAGCGCCGAGGGCCCGGCGCCGGAAGTAGGCGTCGAGATCGGGCGCGTCGAAGCGGCGGGCGTCGGAGGCGAGGGTGAAGGCCATGAGCGATCCGGCCGGAAGCATCTGGGCCGGGGCGTCCGCCGGCGTCTGGACCGTGGTGTGCATACGCGCCTTTGCCGCTAGGGATGACTCTGGTCGGGTGGGGGTCAGCCGCCGGTGGCGAACCCGGGGAAGAGCGTCATCCCGCCGTCCACGTAGAGCGTGGTGCCCACGACGTAGTCCATGAGGTCGGAGGCGAGGGCGACGACGGCGTGGGCGATGTCCGCGGGGTCGCCGATACGGTCGTACGGGATCAGCTTCAGCAGATCCTGCCGGGCTTCGGGCGTCTCCCAGGCGTCGCGGTTGATCGGCGTCTTGATGGCGCCGGGGGCGACCGCGTTCACCCGGATCTTCTGCGGGGCGAGCTCCTGGGCCAGGGTCTCCATCATCATCTGTACGCCGCCCTTGGAGGAGGCGTAGTTCACATGACCTGCCCAGGGGATGACCTGGTGCACCGAGCTCATGCAGATGATCTTTCCGGCGGCGCAGGACACCTCGGGGACGACACCGCGGCGCAGGAACTCCTTGGTCGCCTCCCGGGCGCACAGGAACTGCCCGGTCAGATTGACGTCCAGCACCTTCTGCCACTGGGCGAGGGTCATCTCGGTGAGCCGGGCGTCGCGCTGCAGTCCGGCGTTGGCGACCAGGATGTCGATCGTCCCGAACTCCTGGACCATCCGGTCCATCATGGCGGTGACCTGGTCCTCCTGGGACACGTCCGCCTCGTACGCCGCGGCGCGCACACCGAACGAGGTGATCTCCTCGACCACCTTCTCGGCGTCCTCACGGCCGGCCACATAGTTCACGACCACGTCCGCGCCGGCCCGGCCCAGACCGATGGCGGTCGCCATGCCGATGCCCGAGTTCGCGCCGGTGACCAGCGCCTTCTGGCCCTTGAGCAGATGCGCCGGGATCATGTTTTGGGGTGCACCCGCAGTGGAATTCACGATTGCCTGCCTCCTCGCTGCGTGGCCTCGAGGGCCCCCGGGCCGCGGTCCGGCCGGTCCGGAGCGTCACAGAACCACCCACGGGGCAGGGCGGCATGTACGGCAAGCTGATGTTGGGCCGCCCGGCGGAGGATGTTCGCCCGGTCGGAGCAGCGCTCGGACCGGCGGCCGACCGGGCCGGTCCCGGCGGTCAGCTCAGGCGGTCGATGAGGTGGTCGCCCACACGCAGGGCATTGGCGATGGCCGTCAGGGACGGGTTGACCGCGCCGATGCTCGGGAAGAAGCTCGTGTCGACCACATAGAGATTGTCCAGGTCGTGGGCTTTGCAGTTGATGTCCAGCGCGGATGTGGCGGGGTCGTCGCCGAAGCGTACGGTGCCCGCCTGGTGGGCGGTGGCGCCGATGGGCATGCCCTTGTGGAGGTAGATGCTGTGGGACAGCAGCCGGTGTTCGTGCATGCCCAAGTGGCCCAGCATGTGCTGGAGTTTGTGCCGCAGGCGGTTCAGTCCTTCGATGTTGTTCTTCTCGTCGAGCGACAGGCGGATGGTGCCGCGGCGGTCCAGGGTGACGCGGTTGCCTGGCAGCGGGAGGTCCTCGCCGCACAGCCAGAAGTCGACGGCGTGATGCGCCAGCACTTCGAAGGGCATGTCCGGGGTCACCGCTCCGGCCCAGCGCGGTGCCTCGCCGTGGATCTGCTCGGCGTCGGACTTGCCGAGCATCTGGATGCCGCCCAGCGGGTAGTCCCAGTCGTCCGCTCCGAGGTACCAGTCGTGCAGGGCGAGGGTCTTCTGGAACTGGGTGTCGTTGGGTTCCTTCGAAATGGCCATCAGGGCCAGGTTGTTGTGCCGCATGTAGTGCCGGCCGACCACGTCGGAGCTGTTCGCCAGCCCGCGGGGGTGGTGTTCATTGGCCGAGGCGAGCAGCAGGGCGGCGGAGTTGACCGCGCCACAGGCGACGACCACGATGTCCGCCGCGTACCTGGCCTCGGAACCGTCCTCGAGCCGGGTGACGACCGAGCTGACGCTGCGTCCGGTCGGGCCGGCGGTCTCCAGCCGGACCACGCGGGCGTTGGTGATCATCTCGACGTTCGGGTGCCGGAGGGCGGGTTCCACGCAGATGACCTGTGCGTCGGACTTGCCGCGCACGAGGCAGGGGAAGCCGTCCACGCGGTTGCAGCGGATGCACACGCTGGAGTGCGTCGCACGGCCGTTGCTGTCCTGGCTCAGGTTGACCCCGATGGGCAGATGGAAGGGGTGCAGGCCCTGCTTCTCCAGGTCGTCGCTCAACTGCTGGATGCGCGGTTCGTGTTCGACGGGCGGATAGGCGTACTGGGCGCTCACCGGCCCTTCGCCGGGGTCCTCGCCGTGGCGTCCGTGCACCAGATAGAGGTGTTCGGCCTGGGTGTAGTACGGCTCCAGGTCCTCGTACCGGAGCGGCCAGGCGGGCGAGAGCCCGTCGTGGTGCGTGAGCTCGCCGAAGTCCTCGGGCCGCAGCCGGAACAGGGCCGCGCCGTAGAACTTGGTGTTGCCGCCGACGTAGTAGTTGACCTCGGGCGGGAACTCGTTGCCGTGCTGGTCGAGCCAGAATTCCGGGGCCCGGTACTTGCCTTTGACGAACACGGCGGTGGAGTCCCAGTTGTCCCGCTCGCGCGGGAGATAGTCGCCGCGTTCGAGGAGGAGCACCCGTTTGCCGGAGGGTGCGAGCCGGTGGGCGAGCGTGCCACCGCCCGCGCCGGTACCGATGATGATGACGTCGTAGTGCGGGGAGTCGCCCACAGCGCCCACCGTCCTTGCTCTCGCGGCCCTGCCTTCCGCCCGGACCTGGCATCACTCCGCCGGCGCGGAGTTCCAGCAACGTGCACGTCTTCGAACGTATCCGTCCTTTCGGTCCGCGGCACCCGGACGGCCGCCGCCGGGCCTCGGTCACAGCACGGCGATCGGATTCACCGGGCTTCCGGTGGCCGCCGGCAGCCTCAACGGGGCGACCACGCACAGGAAGCTCCAGCGACCTGCCTGCTCGCACACCGGGGCCAGCTCCTCGAACTGCAGGTAGTCCATCAGATGCAGCCCCATGGCATGCATCGCCAGCACATGCACGGGAAACGCGACGCCGGCCACCGCGCTGGGTGCGGTGTCGTTGTTGCCGTCCGAGCCCAGTGCGGCGACGCGCCGCTCGGCCAGGAACCGCATCGCCGTCGGATGGAGACCGGCCCGGGCGTCAGCCGCCTTCCATGCGCCGAGCTCCTGGCGCCTGCGGCGGTGCCCCACCCGGACGAACAGGAGGTCTCCCGGCCCGGCCCGGACCCCTTGGGCGGCCTCGGCCGCGGTCAGGTCGTCAGCCGTCACATGGTCGCCGGGTTCCAGCCAGGGCACCGCCCGCAGCCGCGGTATGTCCAGGAGCACGCCGCGTCCGACGATGCCGTCGTGCACCGTGTCGAGGGAGAGCGCACCGGCGCCCTCCGGCGTCACGCTGCTCGCCGGCAGCCCGTTGTAGAGCTCCCCGTCGTAGATCACGTGGCAGAGCGCGTCGAGGTGGCTGTCCGCGTCGCCGTGCACATTCATGGCGAACCGGTCGAGGGCGAAATGCAGCCCCTCAGCAGCTGAGTCACCGTTGGCCGGGCCGGTCATGCGGTGGTTCGCCGGATGCGGGTTGTCGGGGCCGGGCAAGGTCTCGACGGGCGCGGCGAGGGACACCGTACGCCCCGTCCTGACCTCGGCGGCGGCGGCCACGACGCACTCGGGGGTCAGGTTGCCCAGGGCGCCGCGGCGGTCCTCGGCACCGCGCGGCGTCCCCTCGCGCAGTTGCTCGTACAGGGCCCGGAAGGCGGCCTCGGTCATGCCCTCGGCGGCCGGCAGCGGGTGCGTCGTCATGCGGACTCCCAGTAGGCGATGCCCCACCGCAGGACATGGCTGCCGCCCGGCTCCAGCACGGTCAGATCCGTCCCGCTGCGGAAGGCGTCCGCAGGACAGGACATGGCCTCGACGGCGAGACCGCGGCGCCGCCGCGCTGGTTCGGCCAGGGTGTCGCCCGTGTACACCTGCACGTACCGGGCGCTCTCGCCCAGCCGCACGTCGACGCCGTGCCGCCCCGAGGGGTGGGCGAGAGTCACCACGGCCCAGCCTGAGGCGTCCCGGTCGAGTCCGGTGAACGCGGTGTCCAGCTGCTGCTCCCCGATGGGACGGGCGGTGCGGAAGTCGTACGCCGTGCCGTCGACCGGTTCCCGCCCGACCGGCAGACCGTGCTCGTCGGTGCTCAGGCAGTAGTGGGCGGGCACCGTCAGCAATGCCGGGTCCACCCCGTCGGTGCCCACGGTCAGATAGGGGTGCTGGCCGACGCCGTAGGGTGCCGCGGTATCGCCCGCGTTGGTCGCTGTGACGGCCACGTCGAGCCCCTGGGGGCCCAGCCGGTACTCGGCGAAGACCTCCAGCTGGAAGGGATACCCGGGCTGCGGAAAGAGGGTCGTGCCCACCCTGACCGCGTCGTCGGCACGGGCGAGCAGCTGCCACGGGGTCCAGCGCAGCAGCCCGTGGATGGCGTTGTGCTTCTCCGGCTCGGTCAGCGGGAGTTGCAGTTCCTGACCGTCGAAACGGTAGCGGCCGCCGCCCACCCGGTTGGGCCAGGGGACGAGCAACTGGCCGCGGCCGCCGGTGATGCGTGCGCCGGCGGTGAACCCGTCCAGCAGCGGCCGGCCGTCCACCTCGTAGTGGCGCAGGGCAGCGCCGAGCTGGACCACGACGGCCGTCTGTCCGCCGTGGCGCAGCTGCCACTGCTCTCCTGTGGCGCCGGCAGGCATACGTGTCCCCTCGGTAGATGTGGTGGGGGCGGCAGCCGCCCCCGTGATCGGGGTTCGTCCCTCCTGCTCGGCACCGAGCAGGAAGACGGTGGCCGAGGCCACGGTTTCGGGCGGCTGGTCGATCTCCACCACGCAGGGATGTTCGTCCGGCTCCGGCTCCTCGAGTTCCGCGAACTGGCTGTCCAGCAGGGCCGCCGGGAAGAAGTGGCCGTGCCGGGCGGCCAGTCGGGAGCGGATCAGCTCGCGTGAACCGTGCAGGTACACCAGGCGTACCTCGGGGCGGCCGCCGCGCAGGTGGTCGCGGTAGGCGCGTTTGAGTGCGGAGCAGGTGACGACGGCCGGCTGCCGCGCCGCGATCTCCTGGTCCATCCAGGCGGCGATGGCGTCGAGCCACGGCCGCCGGTCGGCGTCGGTCAGCGGTTCACCGGCGGCCATCTTGGCGCGGTTGGCCGGGGGGTGGAAGTCGTCCGCGTCCCGGTACGGCCGGCCGAGCCGGTCTGCGAGCAGCCGCGCCACCGTGGACTTGCCGGATCCCGCCACACCGACGACGAGCACCACGGTCGGTGGCGCCCCTCGGGCGGCGTCGGGCGGCACGGGTGGCGGACGCACGGACATCACCCCTCCGAAGGACCGGGAACCGCGCACCGGGGGCAGCTGACGATGCCGCTCCGCGCCGCGGTACCCGTGCCCGCTCCGCTCACAGGACCCGTCATGACACGCTCCTTCGCGTCGTACGCCCCGCGCTGCCGGACGATCTCCCGTACGGCTGGTCGGATTGATTCCAATCTGAGCCTCCAAGGTCCGGTGCGCACCCCGGACCCGTCCGGCAGCCGGTGCAGCGCAGCGCTCAGGATCGGTCCTGCACTGTGGGGGCCGCCTCGGCAGCCTTGCCCACCGGCGGAACAGCGGCTCCGGGAGGAAGCAGCTCCGTGGTCACAAACGCCACGACGGCGGCCAGCATCACCACGGGGATCATGGCGGCGCTGCCGAGCAGCAGGATCACCAGGACCACACTGCTGACCGGCAGCCGCAAGGCACTCGTCGCGGCGGCCGCCATACCGGCGGCCATTCCCGGTACCACCCCCAGGCCCGGCAGGGGCGCGAGCAGCACGCCCACCGCGCCGCCCAGGAACAGCGAGGGGAAGATGGGACCGCCGCGCAGGCTGCCCAGACAGATCGCGTAGCCCAGGCCCTTGCAGAGCAGTACGGCGATCAGGGCACCGACCCCCCAGGCGTGCGGATCGGCGGCCAGCCGGCTCAGCGTGGCCTGGCCGGAGGAGGCCACATCCACAGGTGTCCGGTCGGTGGCGAGGGCGTACACCGCGGCGCAGACTCCTGCGGCGAGTCCGCAGACGGCCGTGTGCACGACGGGCCGCCTGGCGACGAAACGGGCAGTCGTGCGGCCTCCGCCCATCACCAGATGCACGGCGGCACCGATAGCCACAGCCATGAGCACAGCCCACAGCACGTCTCCGGCATCAAGACTGGGAAGCGGTACGCCGATCTTCAGGGTCAGGCTCCCTGTGTCGAGACCGGTCCAGTTGCCGAAGCCGGTGAACACCAGGGATCCCACACCGCTGGCCAGCAGCACCGGGAGCATGACCGCGAACAGCTGCGGCCCTCCCACTCCCGCCATCTCCATCAGCAGCACAGCGGCGATCAGTGGGTTTCCGAGGATCGCCGAGATTCCCGCCGCAGCCCCGGCCGCGGCCAGCAGCGTCTTGGCCTGCGCAGTGGCCGGCGCCCGGGTGAGGTCCCTGAACAGCAGGGCCAGTCCGCCACCGAGTGCGATCAGGGGGCCTTCGGGCCCCAGTACGGCACCCAGCGGGAGACTGGCAAGAGCCGCGAGGATCACGCCGGGCAGGGCCGCGGCCGTGGGACCGCCTGCGTGCAGTCCCGCGGCGGGAATGTGACCGCCGGCCCCGCGCATACGGGTGACCACCAGGCCGACGAGGATTCCCGAGACCAGGAGCAACGGCAGCGGCCACCACCATGGCGGGGTGTCCCAGCCCAGGGTCTCCGGCAGATCCGCCCACATCAAGTGCTCCAGTTGATGGAGCGCGACGAGGAACCAGAACGCCAGGAGCGACACCGGCACACCGATGAGGGCGCAGAAGACGAGCCCCTTGAGATAGCCCGGTGTACGCAGAATCTCACGCAGCCGGTCCGCCTCCTCCGGCTGGGTTCCTCCACCGGACGTGGCCGGTCGCGGACTCGGCTCCGTCATGGGGTCGTCCCTTCCCGTTCCCCCGAGTCCGTGTCAGCCCTTCCCGGTCTCCCGGCCCGTGTCGGCCGAGGATCAGCCGAGGATCTTGCTCTTCTGCGCCTCGAATTCCTCCTCGGTCAGCACCCCTTGGGCCTTCAGTTCGCCGAGCTGCTTGAGCTGGTCCATCTTGCTGCTCATGTCGTCGGCCGGAGGAGCGGGAGGCGGGGCAGCCTGGGACTGTTGCGCCTGCTGTTGCTCGTCCTGCTGCGCCCAACGGCCTGCCTGCCGCCGCGACACACGGCCGGACACCGCGGTGGCGGTGCCGGCGACCACGGCGGTACGGGCGACACCACGGAGAAGTCCTGGCATGTTCACTCAACTCCCAGACTTGGTGCCCTCGGCCTCGGTGGCCTCCAGCGAGGCCAGCAGGGCCTGGACGGGAATGCGTCCGCTCGCGACGAGTTGCGCACCACCGCGCCGCAGGGCCCTGGCGAAGGGTGCCGCCCACACGTTCTCGTACACGATGATTCCGGCAGAGTTGCCCGGCTCCAGCACGTTACCGGCTTCGTCGATGTCTTCCTGGTCCAGCAGTCCGGACGAGGCGCCCTCGAAGACGGAGAGGTCGATCTCGTCCCCGAATTCTCTCAGTTCCAGCCCCGAGACCGAGCCGTCGCTGTCCTTGCGGACGAACACGAGGTCGAGGATGCGGATGATGCCGCGGTCGACGAGATCGACGAGAAGCGGGAAGCCCTCCCCCGTCATCCTGTTGCCGGGGAACTCGACGACCACGTAGTCGACGGGGCCCATTTCTTCCAGCTCAGCCAGGTCTTCGCTCATGGCCACTCCTCACGAGCAGGTCGGGGTCCGGGTCGGCCCGCCGCCGCTGTCTCGCGGCACAGGCGGCCAACTCCGGGGCGGACGGCCCTCCCCGTCATTCCAGCACCCCACGCGGGGCCCCGCATTTTCTGGGATCCGGCACGCTTCAGCCGGTCAGCTGGTAGATGCTCTGCCCGGTCAGCCACAGGCCGAGCAGCAGGCAGATGACCACGATCGCCTGCTGCTCGTGCCCCTGGAGCCAGTTGCGCAGCTTCAGCAGCCGGGTCTGGGCAGCCTCCGGTGAGAACACCACGTACAGCTCGGCGGCCAGCAGGCTCGCGGTGGCGAGGATGCAGAAGGCGAACAGGGCCACGTACGTCGACAGATGCGACAGGTCGGCCGAGACGACGGTGGCCGCGGCCGCCGCAACCATGCCCCAGGGCTGCAGGAACACGGCGAGCCCGGCGACCGCCCAGGCCGAGCTGCGATCCATCCGGGACGTCATGGACGAGGACGACCGGGAACGGGAGGTCGTACGCGGCGACGTGCCGGCCGTCTCCTGCGCCGTGGCGGGCTCGGGTACGTGGTCGCGTACGGAAGCGGGGGCCTCCTGAGGAGCCGACCGCATCCGTTTGCGCCGGTAGAGGGCGAAGGACACCAGCCCGACTCCGATGGCGAGTCTGACCGCGAGCCCCGCCGTGGACGGCGGAGACCTGGGCGGCGGGGGCTCTCCGCCGGTCAGTGTGAGGACCAGCGCGATCACGACGACGAGACAGGCCAGCCAGCCCATGATGAAGGCCAGCCCCTTCCACACACCCCGGTCCGATGCCACCACCAGGACGAAAGCCATGATCGGCAGCGGGTCGAGCGTGATGCCCAGCGCGATGAGGAGCAGGTCGAGGACCATGGCGACCCCAATCGTGTGGCGGAACATCACGAGCGTATGCAAAGGACGTGAAAGCGACACCTTGTGGCCGCCGCGCTCCCGGCCCGTTCCGAGATGCCGCCCTCCACCGCCTCCGCCAACCTGGACGCAGGGAAGGAGCAGCGCGATGTCGTCTTCCGGACGGGTGCCGTCGACGGTGAGGGGCGGTTCACCGCGTCCGGATGCCGCACCCGCCGGGTGATGCCCTCCAGCGAGCCCGAGGACCACCGGGCGCCGTCGGGACCACCACCGGTCCACCAGGAGGCTGACCTCAAACACGCGGACACGCGGGCCCGCCGTCGGGACTCCGTCCTGCGGCCGTCCTGGTGGCGGACCCGGTCCCGGAGTCTCACCGCCACGGCGAAGCGGCTGCACTCCGGGGCGGAGCGCCGGTTCCCGGTCATCACGCATCTCGCCGAGCGGATGGTGTCCGTGAACATCTTCGACTCCGCGACCAGACTTGCGGCGCAGTGCTTTCTGACCGCGGTCCCGCTGCTCTTCGTCGTCGCGTCCATCGCTCCGCAGGGCGTGCGCGACCAGCTCATCAGCTCCGTACGGGTGGTCTTCGGGCTCACCGGCCCCGCGAACGCCCAACTGACGCACGTGTTCGACTCCCAGACGGGCGACCTGCGCGAGGCCACGAGCGTGGTGGGACTGCTGATGGTGCTGCTGTCCGCCACTGCCGTCAGCCGGGCGATGCAGCGGCTGTGCAAGCGGGCCTGGGAGATCCCCAGAGCCGGGACCAGGATCGCCATCTGGCGGTGGCCTGTGTGGATCGCGGCCTGGCTGGCGGTTCTCGTCGTTCAGGCTCCGCTGCGCGACGGGTTCGGCGTCGGCCTGTGGCTGGGCATCCCGGTCACCGTGGTGTCGCAGACGGTCCTTTGGTGGTGGAGCCAGCACATGCTGCTGGGCGGTCTGGTCCGCTGGCTGCCGCTGCTGCCCGGTGCGGCCATCACCGCGATCGCCATGACCGCTCTGTCGGTCAGCGCACGGTTCTACATGCCCCGCGCACTCAACCGTGCCCTGGCCGAGTACGGATCGGTCGGCTCCGTCTTCGTCCTGCTCTCGTGGCTGATCGTGGTCTGCGTGGCGGTCGCGGTCGGCATCACCGCGGGTGCCGTCGTCGCCCAGGAGCCGGCCGTGGCCCGCCGTCTGGACAGTCCGCCTCCGCGGTGGCTCGTCAGGAACGAGAGCTGACCCGGACGGTCCGTCAGTGCCGGGCCTCGGTGCCGATCCGGGCGATGAGCAGGGCGATGTCGTCGTCGGCGGACGCCGGCACCAGATGGGTGACCAACGTGTCGCACAGGTGGGTCAGTTGGCGGCCCGGCCGGGTGAGCAGGTGGACGAGTTCGGTGAGGCGTTCGTCGATGTCGCTGCCGCGCGACTCCACGAGTCCGTCGGTGTACAGCACCAGGAGACTGCCGGGCTCCAGGGTGACGTCGGTGGTGGCGAAGTCGATACCGCCGATGCCGAGCGGCGCTCCGGGCGGCAGTTGCAGGATGCGGGCGGTGCCGTCGGGGGTGACCACGGCCGGCGGCGGGTGTCCGGCACGGGCAATGCGGCAGAGGCCGGTCGTGGGATCGCAGACGGCGTAGAGGAACGTGGCCAGCATCGGCTCGGCCAGGTCGGCGAGCGTGGCCTCCAACTGCTTGAAGAGATCCACGGGAGACAGGTCGAGTCGGGCCAGTGCCCGAACGCTGCTGGACAGTCGTCCCATCACGGCGGCGGCGGAGATGCCGTGACCCATCACGTCCCCGATGAGCAGAGCCGCCTTGCCACCGGCGAGCGCGACGACGTCGTACCAGTCGCCGCCGATCTCGTTCACGTCGCTGGCCGGCAGATACCGGTGGGCGACCTCGATGCCGGGCGGTGGCGTGATGTGCTGAGGCAGCATGCTGCGCTGGAGGACGACGGCGGTGTCGTGCTCGCGGTGGTACAGACGGGCGTTGTCGATACAGACCGCGGCCCGGGCGGCCAGGTCGCTCGCGAGGGCGACGTCCTCGGCGTCGAACGGACCCAGTGGGCTGGTCCGGTAGAACGTGGCGAGTCCCAGCACCATGCCCCGGGCGATCAGCGGCGCCATCATGAAGGAGTGCACGCCCATCCCCAGAACCTGCTCGGGTTTGACGGAGTGGCGGCCCGCCGGGGCGACTGCCGCCGAGTCGAGGCGGCCGATGAGGAAGGGCTGCCGTTCCGCGAGCGCCTGGGTGTAGGGGGCACCCGCGGGAAAGGAGAGCGTGCGGCCCAGCGGGGCCAGGACGTCGGCGACGGCGGAGCCGCTGAGCGGGGCCTTGCCCAGGCGGCGCAGGGCCGAGCCACCGACCAGCCCGACGCCCGGGTCCGTACCGGACGCGAGCACGTCCAGTACGTCGACGGTGACGACGTCCGCGAGGTCGGGGACGGCGATGTCGGCCAGTTCCTGCGCGGTGCGCTCCAGTTCGAGGGTGGTGCCGACGCGAACGCTGGCCTCGCTGAGCAGGGCGAGCCTGCGACGGCCTGCCACGGCTTCGGTGTGGGCCTCCTGCTCCTCCGTGATGTCGATGAGGGACGCGGTGACGCCGATCGGGTTCCCTCCCGCGTCCTCCAGGCGGACGAAGGAGCACGACCACACCCGGTCGCGGCGAGGGTCCGCGGGTGTGCGGCCGGTGCGGCGCAGGTCCAGGACCGGCTCGCCGGTGACCAGCACACGGCGCATGGCGCTCTCCATGTCCGCGGTGTTCGTCTGCGGCAGCACATCTGCCAGACGCCGCCCGAGGTGCGCCGACTCGGGTACACCGTTCATCGCCTGCAGCGCGGGGTTCACCTGCAAGAACCGCAGCCTGGTGTCGAAAATGGCGATGCCGACGGGCGAGCGGGTGAACAGCCCGTCCCACACGGCCGAAGAGCCACGGATCCGGCGGGCTCCATGGGCATCGGCGGCGAAGACGAGGACCGTGTTGCCGCTGTGCCGGCCGGCCGTGGGGCAGGCCCAGACCTCGAGCTCCATCGGATGCCCGTCGCGGTGCCATGCGGTGACCGTGCCGATCACACCGCGGCCGGTCGCGGCCGCTTCCCACAGTGATCGCCCCAGGCTCCTGCCCGGCCCGGGGTGCAGCAGGGAGGCGATGTGCCGGCCGAGCACCTCCTGCGGCTCGTAGCCCAGCAACTCCCGTGCCGCCTGCTCCCAGCGCACCACGGTCCCGTCGGCGCTGGTGGCCACCAGCGCCACGGGCAGCTCCCCCAGCCACCCGCCGGCGTCCCGCGCGGCATCCGTGCCGCCGCTCACGCCCTCGCCCGAAGCACCGTCGTTCATCACCGACATCCGCCTGACGTGGCACGATCCGTGTTCTCAGTATGGGCGCGCACCCGTTCGGCGGCACGGCGGCAGATGCGAGCGGGCCGGGAGACACCACACCAGCGACCGCACCGTCGTCGACGCCGGCGGAACACCCGAGCAGCCTTGAGAACCGGTCCGGTCCCCCGCTCCCCGACGGTCCCGGGGACCGGACGGGCAGCCTGGTGTCCGTGCCCGCCGGGGAGCTGAGGGAACGGGACGGCTCCGCGATACCTGACAGGTGTCAGGGCCGTGCCCCGGCGGTCCGGTTCGTATGCGATCCGTGCGGAGTCGCCGTACCGCGTACGGCAACTCCGTACAGTGACGAAAAATGCGCAGTGTGTAATCAGGATGGCGGAAATGGTCCTTGAGCGGGCTGCCGGTTGGCGAAAAGACTTCTCGTGCCGAGGCGGACGGCGCCCGACGAGGCCCCGCCGCACACCACCCCCGTTCGCAACGTGAGGAGACGCGCCGCATGCCCGACGCCGGCTCTCCAGGCATCGCACACCCGATCACGCTGAACGACGGCACCACCACCCGGACCCGGGAGGTGACCCCGGCCGACCTCGGACCGATCCAGGCACTGCACCACCGCTGCTCGCCGATCAGCCGGGCCCTGCGTTATCACGCGGGCAAGCCCCAACTGACCACGGCCGGTTGGCGGGTGCTGTCCGACCCTCAGCGCGGCACCACCTTGGTGACCACCACCGAACAGCACACGGACCGCATCATCGCGATGACCAACGTGATGCGTACCGACGAGCAGGGGGTGGGCGAACTCGCCGTGCTGGTCGAGGACGCCTGGCAGTCCAAAGGGCTGGGCACCGCGCTGACCGCACACGCGGCCCAGGTGGCCCGCCGGGCCGGACATCACACCCTGACCGCGGCGGTCGCCGCGGGCAACGCGCCCATGCTCCACGTACTGGAGAACCTGGACGCGCCGCGCACCCGCGCGACCGGACCCGTCCTGGCCATCCAGATTCCGCTGTAGCGGTCCGGCGGCGGGCGCTGCGCGGTTCGGACCGCCGCGCCCGCCTGGGCCCTGGCGCCTCACGGCAGGAATTCACGCGGGACCTTGCCCCAGGCGGGGTGGCCGGCGGCCGTGTCCGGGCGTCGGCGACCGGGCCCGACCGGGCCGTGCGCGGGGCTGGCGCGAAGTTCTGAACGGTGGTTCACTTGTTTGCATGGCCTACCGCAAGACACCCGCCGTGCAGGACCGGCTGGCCGCCGCCAGGGAGCACCTGGTGGCCCAGGCCACCTCCGTGGTCGCCGACGTGGGCTGGGCGAACGCCTCCGTCACCGCGGTCGCCGCCGCGGCCGGCATGTCGGTCGGCTCGGTCTACCAGCACTTCCCCTCCAAAGGGGCGCTGGCCGTCGAGGTCTTCCGCCGCGCGTCCGGACGGGAGGTCGAGGTGCTCAGCGAGGTGCTCAGGCAGGGCAGCGGGGACCCGGTCGAGCGGCTGGCGCTCGGTGTCAGCGTCTTCGCCCGCCGTGCCATGGAGAACCGCGGTCTGGCCCACGCCCTGCTCGCGGCCCCGGCCGAACCGGCGGTGGGCCAGGAGCGGTTGGGGTACCGGCGCCGCTACCGCGAGGTGTTCGCCGAGGTGATCCGGGAGGGCATCGGCGCGGGCCTGCTCCCCGACCAGAACCCCGACGTCACCGCCGCCGCACTGACCGGAGCGATCGGCGAGGTGCTCGTCGACCCGCTGTCCGGTCCTGCCGAGGGCACCGCCGCGGGCGATCTGGTCACCGAACTGGTGGCGATGTCCCTGCGCTGCGCGGGCGCCACACCCACCGAGTGACCCCGACGACTTCCGAGGACCGTGATGACCGCAACAGCAGATGCCGCACTGCGCAGCAACCCCACCGCTCGCACCCACGAGGTGACCAACCAGGCGCCGCCGCTGGTCGGTCACGATGTCGCCGACGACACCGTGCTCCTTGAGGGTGTGCGGCGCGAGGGCGCCGAGTGGTACGTCGACGACCTGCACCGGGTGGGCCGGCTGGCCGGCTCGGAGGAGGTCCGGCGCTGGGCCGAGGAGGCCAACCACTACGAGCCGGTGCTGCGCACCCATGACCGCTACGGGCACCGCATCGACGAGGTGGACTTCCACCCCTCGTACCACGCGCTGATGGACGTGGCCATCAGCGAGGGCCTCGGCGGTGCGCCGTGGGCGGACGACCGGCCGGGCGTCCATGTGGCGCGCGCGGCCGGCTTCATGGTGTGGAGCTCGGCCGAGCAGGGGCACGGCTGCCCGGTGTCGATGACCTACGCCGTCGTCCCTGCCCTGCGCTCCGCGCCCGAGCTGGCCGCCGTGTACGAGCCGCTGCTGACCAGCCGCTCGTACGACCCCGGTCTGCGCGCGCCCGCGAGCAAGCGCGGGCTGCTTGCGGGCATGGGCATGACCGAGAAGCAGGGCGGCACCGACGTACGCGCCAACACCACGGTCGCCACCGAGCAGCCGGACGGCACCTGGCGGCTGCGCGGGCACAAGTGGTTCACCAGCGCCCCCATGAACGACCTGTTCCTGGTGCTGGCGCAGGCGCCGGGAGGGCTGTCCTGCTTCCTGGTGCCGCGGGTGCTCCCGGACGGCAGCCGCAACACGTTCCGTATCCAGCGCCTCAAGGACAAGCTCGGCAACCGCTCCAACGCCAGCAGCGAGCCCGAGTTCGACGACACCGTCGCCTGGCTGGTCGGCATGGAGGGGCAGGGGGTGCGGACCATCATCGACATGGTCACGATGACCCGGCTCGACTGCATCCTGGGTTCCGCTTCGGGCATCCGTACCGCTCTGGCACAGGCCGCCCACCATGTGCGCCACCGTTCCGTGTTCGGTGCCAAGCTGATCGACCAGCCGCTGATGCGCAACGTGATCGCCGACCTGGGGCTCGAGTCCGAAGCGGCGACCACCCTCGCGCTGCGGATCGCGGGAGCGACCGACCGGGCCCAGCGCGGCGACACCCAGGAGCGGGCGTTCCTGCGGCTGGCCACGGCCGTCGGCAAGTACTGGGTGTGCAAGCGGCAGCCTGCCGCGGTCGCCGAAGCCCTGGAGTGCCTCGGCGGCAACGGCTATGACGAGGCGTCGGGGATGCCGCGGCTGTACCGGGAGGCCCCCCTCAACGGCCTGTGGGAGGGCTCGGGGAACGTCAACGCGCTCGATGTGCTGCGCGCCCTGACCCGTGAGCCCGAGTCCCTGGAGGCGTTCCGCGCCGAGATCGAGGCCGCCGCCGGTGCGGATGCGCGTCTCGACGACGCATGGCGGCAGCTGCGCGGCGAGCTGGTGCTGACCGAGGACGCGGCGCTGCGCTCCCGGCGGCTGGTCGAGCGCATGGCGCTGGTGCTGCAGGGCTCCCTGCTGGTCCGCCACGCCCCTGCCGCGGTGGCGGACGCCTTCTGCGCGTCCCGGCTTGCCGGCGACCGGGGGCTGGCCTTCGGCACCCTGCCGACCGGGGCCGACCTCGCGGCGGTCATCGCACGCGTGCCCGGCGCGACAGACTGAGCGCGCTTCCCGTTTCGGGCCCGGGCCTCGCCCCGGGCCCGCACGGACGTGTGACACGACGCCGTCCTGATGGCGCCCGACGGGAGGTTGCGTCACGCCGGGAGCGAGTGCGTGCCACCGGCGGAGGCCGCCTGGTGCCCGAGCGCAGGCCGACCGGCCGCGACGGTCGGCGAGTGTCAGATCCCGCCGTGCTCCGTGTGCCCGGTAGCCTCGCCCACACGATCTCGTCCGTGGCCCGGAGGCTCTGCCCGTGCAGCAGTCGTTCTTCACGCTCTTCCTGGCCCGCCTGCTGGGCGGCCGGTGGTGGCGGACCTTTCATATGCGAGCCGTCCTGTGGGTGTCACTGGCCACCGCGGTCGTGCTTCTCGCCGGATCGGCGCTGATCGTTCCCGTCGAGGAGGGCGCCCCCGGAGCCACCATCACGTCCTTCCCGAAGGCGATCTGGTGGTCCGTCGAGACGGCCACGACGGTCGGCTACGGCGACATGTACCCGGTGACCGCCTGGGGCCGTGTCATCGCCGCGGTGGTGATGGTGGCCGGGATCACCACCTTCGGCATGGTCACCGCGGCCATCGCCACCTGGTTCGTCGGCAAGGCGGAGCAGGACGCGCACGAGGTGGGCGAGGCGGTCCGTCACTACACCCGGGAGGGCGAAGAGGCCTTCCACACCGAAATCCGGGCACTCCACGAGCGGTTCGACCGCGTCGAGCACCTGCTCGACGGAAGCGAAGGTCGGTGAGCGCGGCCGGGCACCCCGGCGATGCGTGCCTGCCATCAGGGCTGACGGTTGTCCCCGCAACTGCCGGTCCGTGGCCCGATGGCATGGTCAAGGCGTGACCGGCGAACACGCTCAGCTCGGGCCCAAGAGGTGTGTCCTGTTCGACTCGACGGCACATTGATCGATGCCGTTGACGGGACGCGTCTCGAAGTACCCGAAGATCCGCCATCAAGCTAGGGCAGGGTGATGTGGTACGCCTTGCGCAGCGTCTCGTGCACGGTCCACGTGGTCCGGTCGCCCTCCCGCAGCACGCACGCGTCACCCGGTCCGACGTCGAAGGTGTCGCCGTCCTCGACGGCGATGGTGGCCCGGCCGCTCACCACGACGAAGAGTTCGTTCGCCTCGGTGTCGGTCACCACGCCCGGGGTGATCTGCCAGATGCCACGGATCTGCTTGCCGTCCTCCGACTCCCACAGCACCTTGCCCGACACCTCTGGAGTGCCCTGCACGATCTGCGCCGGGTCGAGCGGGTCCGCCTCCAGGGCGGCGGCGGGGACGTGTACGGCAAAGCTGGTGAACGTGGTCATGGAACGGGACGCTAGGCCATCCCGGACCATGCCGCCCAGGGACACACTGCCGCCCTCCCCACCCGCCGGGACGACGTTGTGACGAGCCACGATGCGACGAGCCTGGTCATCTGTCCCTCGTGCCCCTGCCCGCGCCGACCACCGGACGGCGGCGCGGATGCGGGAGGCGCAGTCGGCCGACGGGGCGGCGGGGCATCGCCGGCCGGAGCCGCACGGCGGCCCTCAGCCCGCCGCCCGGGGCGGGCAGCAGCACGACCTCGCCCCCGCTGACCAGGGTGAGCCGCTGGACGAGGGAGAGGCCGAGTCCGGTGCCGCCCTTGGGGGCGCCGGGGGCGCGCCAGAACCGGTCGAACGCGCGGCCGCGCTGCTCGGCGGTCATGCCGGGGCCCTGGTCCTGGACATGCAGCTCCACCCGGCCTGCGAGGTGCCGTCGCGAGACGGTGACCATGCTGCCCGTGGGGGCCGCGCGCAGGGCGTTGGAGAGCAGGTTGTCCAGAATCTGCTCGAGCGCCCCGGGCACCGCGAAAGCGGTGCCGATCTGCTTGCCGACCAGGACGAGGCGTACACCCTCCCTTTCGCACAGGGGGGACCAGGTGTGGATGCGCTGCTTCACCACCCGGTCCACGTCGACGGGTTCGGGGGTCAGTGCCGTCTCCTCCATCCGGGCGAGCGCGAGCAGGCCCTCGACCATGCGGCCCAGCCTCTCGGTCTCGGTCATCGCCGCGTTCAGGCCGGGGCGCAGATGGGGCAGGGTGCCGGGTTCCATGTTGTCCAGGTGCAGTCGCAGCGCGGCGAGCGGGGTCTTCAGCTGATGGGAGGCCTCACCGGCGAAGGCGCTCTGGGACGCGAGCAGATGCTCCAGCAGGGCGGCCGTACGGTTGAAGGTGGTGGCCAGGCTGCGTACTTCCGGTGGGCCAGAGGTCACCGACGCCGGGGTGGACAGACTGCCGCCGGCCAAGGTGCGGGCGGCGCGCTCGAGTTCGAGGATCGGGCGGCCGATCCAGCGCGCCAGCGCGAAGGCGGCCATGGCGGCGGTGGCGAGCACCGCGAGCCCGCCCAGTCCCAGCAACAGCCACACCTGAAGGACGTTCTTCGCGATCGCGTCGGTGGGGACGGCCAGGCGCACCGCACCGTCGACCGAGTCGCCGTGGCGTACGGGAACGGCCACCGAAAGCCACTGCACGCCGCCGATGGTGGACGTCCGTACGGTCGCACCGTCACCGCCGCGCAGCGCGTCGCGGATCTCCGGGCGCCGCGCCAGACCGGCTCGCCGGCCGGGCCCGAGTGAAGGGGAGGAGGCGAGCAGGGTCCCTTTTCCGTCGACGACCAGTACCCGCCCGCCGATGCGTTCGGCGCAGTCGGCAACCCGCTCGGCGAGTTCACCGGAGCGGCCGGACGAGAGGGACAGGGCGGCGTGGGCGGCGATCGACTCCGCCTCTTCCGTGGCCGCGTTGACGCCGCGCTCACGCTCGGCGCGACTGTAGATGTAGCCGAGCGGGATCTCCAGGCAGACGAGGACGAAGACGGCCAGGGTCAGATAGCTGAGCAGCAGTCGCCGTGTCATCGGGGCTGCGGCTCCGTCCGGGGGAGGCCGGTGCCGCTGTGGGGCCGTACCGCGAGGCGCAGGCCCACTCCGCGCAGGGTCTGGATCCAGGCGGGGTCGCCCAACTTGCGTCGCAGGGTGGCCACATGGACGTCGAGGGTCTTGGTGGGACCGTGGTAATGGAGATCCCAGACCCGGTCGAGGATCTCCTGGCGCGAGTAGACCGCCCCCGGGTCCTCGGCGAGCAGAGCCAGCAGGTCGAACTCCTTGGGGGTGAGGACGATCGGGCTGTCCCCGATCCAGACCTGCCGGGTGCGGCGGTCGACGACCAGCGCCCCTGTCCGGGAGGGCTGCCGCGGTACACGCCCCGGCCCCGGTTCGGGCAGTGCATCCGGTGCGGGGCCGGGATGCTCCCGCCCCGCCGCTGCACCCGGTCCCCACTCGGGTGCGGCGCCCGGCCGTGCTGCCGTGCGGCGGGTCACGGCCCGGATGCGCGCCACCAGCTCCCGTACGCTGAAAGGCTTTGCCAGGTAGTCGTCGGCGCCCAGTTCCAGGCCGAGCACGCGGTCGGCCTCCGTACCGCGTGCGCTGAGCATGATGATCGGGACGTCGGAGACCTGGCGGATACCGCGGCAGACGTCGACGCCGTCCATGTCGGGCAGCCCCAGGTCGAGCAGGACGATGTCGCCGTACGGGCCCTGGAGTCCTGCGGCGCCGGTGGACACATGACCGACTGTCAGTCCGTAGCGGACGAGGCCCTCCACCAGGGGTTCGGCGATCGTCTCGTCGTCCTCGATGAGCAAGGCCCGCAGGGTCATGGAGTTCCGTCTTCCCGTGAATCCTGAGTGAATCCTGACAGCACGAATTCCCGATGGTCCGCATCCGGGACGATCACCGTACATTTGATTGAATCAACGGCAGGCAGGTCCACGGACTTTGGGAGGCAGGTCACAGCACGGCATCCAATTCTGAGGTGGCTCTAGCCTTCCCCTAACCTTCGCCTTGCCTCGCCCTCTCTACGGTGTTGAGCCAGTTCCCGGCCCCAGCAACCCGTCTGAGGAGGCATCATGAAGGCACTGCTCGAACGCGCCCGTTCCTTCCGGCGCCGCGTGGATTTCGAAAGTGACACATACCGGAAACTCGCCGAGGGGCAATTTCCGCAGGCACTCTTCATCGCCTGTTCCGATTCCCGCGTCATACCCGCACTGATCACCGGTGCGTGTCCCGGCGAGGTCTTCGAAATACGTAACGCAGGTAACATCGTGCCGGCCTACCGGCCGCATCTGGTGTCCGGAGAGGCCGCCACCGTCGAGTACGCGCTGGAGGTGCTGGACGTTCGCGACATCGTCGTCTGCGGGCACTCGCACTGCGGCGCGATGGGCGCGCTGGCCTCGGGCAAGGACCTGTCCGCCCTGCCGCGGGTGGATGCCTGGCTGGAGTCGGCGAGGCCGGGGCTCGCGTCCGCCCTGGACCGCGTACCGGCCGGCCCTGTCGACGCCGCCGGCTTCGCCGCACGGATCGCGGAGCTGGCACAGCTCAACGTGCGGGCACAGCTGACCGCACTGCGCGCATACCCGGCGGTCCAGCGGCGGCTTGAGAAAGGCCTGCTCAGGCTGCACGGCTGGTACTACGAGGTGGACACCGGCCGTCTTCAGGAGCTGGGTGAGGACGGCAACTCCTTCCAGGTGCACGCATGCTGAGCCCGGGGCAGGAGCAGAAGGAGGCAGAAAACCACGCCGCGGGGCACGGCGGCCGCGGCCGGCACCGGGCCGGCCGGAGCTCCGGACGCAAGCCGGGTCGTATACGAAGTCCCTACGGCAACGCCCCTCCCCCGGACGCGACCCGGTCACGGCAGGCACCGGCCCGCCGGCCGAAGAGCGGAACGACGGGCGGCACCGGACAGAAAGAGAAGGTGAATCTCGCCACCGAGATCACCGCCTCCTTCGTCGTCTTCCTTGTCGCACTCCCCCTGTGCATCGGCGTGGCCGTGGCCTCGTCCGCCCCGCCCGAACTGGGCATCATCTCCGGGGTCGTCGGCGGCCTGGTGATCGGCATGGCGCGCGGCAGCACCCTTCAGGTGTCCGGCCCGGCGGCCGGTCTGGCGGCACTGGTCGCGGAGGCCGTACTGGAGCACGGCCTGGCCACGCTCGGAGTGATCGTGCTGGCCTCCGGCGTGCTGCAGATCGGGCTCGGGCTGGTCCGGCTCGGGCGGATGTTCCAGGCCATCTCCATCGCGGTGGTGCAGGGCATGCTGGCCGGGATCGGACTGCCGCTGATGTTCGGCCAGGCCTATCCGCTGGCCGACTCCAAGGCGATCGGCAGGCCGGTCGAGAACCTGCTGGGCATCCCCGATCTGATCGCGCGCACCGTGGCCGATCCGCAGAAGGCGATCGCTGCCGGACTCGGTGTCGCCACCGTCGTGCTGAGCTTCGTCTGGAAGAAACTGCCGGGCCCGCTGACGAAGGTCCCGGCGGCCTTGGTCGCGGTGGCGGGCGGTATGGCGGTGGCCTCGCTGCCGGGGGTCGGCATCGCCACGCTCAAGGTCGGCAATCTGCTGGCATCCGTGCAGATTCCGGGGCCGACGCAGTTCGCGGCGCTGGCCGGCGGCTCGGTGCTGAGCACCGTGCTCACGTTCACGATCATCGCGTCGGCGGAGAGCCTGTTCACCGCCGCCGCCGTGGATCGGATGCACACCGGTGAACGCACCCGCTACAACTCGGAGTTGATCGCGCAGGGCGTGGGCAACACCATCTGCGGCTCCCTCGGCGCGCTCCCGATGACCGCGGTCGTCGCGCGCAGCTCCGCGAATGTGCAGGCCGGCGCCAGGACGCGGCTGTCGCGCACCCTGCACGGCCTGTGGCTGCTCGCCTTCGCCCTGCTGCTGCCGAACGTGCTCGCCCTCATCCCCATCTGCGTCCTGGCGGGTGTCCTGGTGCACAGCGGCTGGAAGCTGTTCGCGCCGGAGGAGTTCCCGAAGATGTGGCGGCAGGACCGCGGCGAGTTCGTGGTCATGACGGTCACCACGGTCGCGATCGTCGCCACAGCCCTGCTCGAAGGTGTACTGATCGGACTCGCCGCGGGCGTGGTGCTGGCGGCGCTGCGGATGTCCCAGGCGTCGGTGCGCACCAGCGTGGAGGGCGACACCGCGAAGCTGGTCATGGCGGGCAATGTGACCTTCCTGCGGCTGCCGAAGCTGATCGACGCCCTGGAGGCGGTCGCCGCCGCCGGGACGCCCCGGATACGGCTCGATCTGACCGGCGTGGCTCATTGGGACCACGCCTGCCGCAGCCAGGTGGACGAGTTCGTGGCCAAGCACCGGGGGGCGGACATCCGGGTGGAGCTGCTGCGCCCGAACACCCCGAACGCGCCGGCTCCCGCCGAGGCCTCCCCCGAGGCGGATCCGGCACCCGACGGCGCCCGGGCGCCCGCGCACGTGCCGGGCCCTGAGCCCCGGCCGGAAGCGTGGGCGGGCCCTGAGCCCCGGCCGGATCCGTGGGCGGGCCCTGAGCCCGGGCCGCAGACGCAGTGGTTCTACCTCGACCCGACCCCGGTCGGTGACTCCGGGGCACCGACCGGCCCCGCGGAGCCCTTCGATTCCCTGACGTCACCGCTGTCGGCGCAGGAGTTCGAGACCTGGGGGCGGATGCGCTGACGGCGCCGCGAGCAGCCGCACACGACGAGGGGCGACGGGCCGCCGCGCGGCACGTCGCCCCTTGCGCCGTCCGTTCAGCCGATCGGCGCCGGCATCGGCACGACGTCATAGCCGAGCTCGATGGCGTCGCCGGTGGCCGGGTCGGCCAGCTCCACTCGCCAGCGCTCGCCGAACTGGTCCACGCCCTCCGTCATGGGAATCGTGCCCGAGATCAGGACCGTGCCGGGCACCAGGTCACCGCGCTCTCGCAGCACGTCGGCCCAGTAGGCCGGGGTGAGCAGCTCGGCCAGCGTGCCGTCCTGGATCGCGGTCTCCTCGTCGCCGTGGGTCACCCAGGCGCGCAGGGTGAGCTCGTCGAGGCGGTCCTGGACGTCCGCCAGCCGCCATGCCCGGCGCGCGAGTACATCGGGGCCTGCGTTCTTGCTCCAGGCCACGCCGTGCACCTCCAGCTGCCGGTCCGTGTGATCGCAGGCGGCGGTCAGCAGCAGCTCGCCTGCGCCGTCCACCACCAGCGCCCACTCCGCCTCGCCCGAGGTGCGCTTGTGCTGCACGCTGATCTGTTCGGTCTGCTGGGCGAGGTAGGGGGAGACCGGGTAGAGGGCCGGGGTGACCGAGGGGGCGGGTACGCCCAGCTCGGCGAGCTCCGCCACATGCGCGGCCACGTCCTCCTGGCTGCGTCCGGCATAGCCGGCGTTGAGCACCTGAACGACGTCGACGTCCCGGGTCGAGCCGTCGGGCAGTTCGAAAGTCAGCAGCGCCATGATTTCTCCACGTTGATCGCGAATACCGGAGCGGTGAACTTTGCACCTGGGGCTTGCGCATACGACCTGTATACAAGAAGTATGCCGGAAGGTCGACATCCCGCCTCACAAGGACGGACAACGTGAACAAGCCTGAGAGCAGCGGCGCGGTACGCCGCGCCTTCTTCGCCAGCCTCACCGGCACGGCTTTGGAGTGGTACGACTTCGCGATCTACTCCGCGGCTGCGGCCCTGGTCTTCGGTGACCTGTTCTTCCCCTCCGAGGACCCCACCACGGGCACCCTGCTGGCCTTCTCCACGTACGCGGTCGGCTACGTCTCCCGGCCGCTCGGCGGGCTCGTCTTCGGCCGCCTCGGTGACAGGATCGGCCGCAAGAAGGTCCTCATCACGACGCTCGTGCTGATCGGCGTCGCCACCCTGCTCATCGGCCTGCTGCCCACCTACACCAGCATCGGTGTGACCGCCCCGGTCGTTCTGGTGCTGCTGCGCTTCGCCCAGGGCGTCGGTGTCGGCGGCGAGTGGGGTGGTGCCGTACTCCTCTCCAGCGAGTTCGGCGACCCGCGCCGCCGCGGCTTCTACGCCTCGGCCGCACAGATAGGTCCCCCGGCCGGCAACCTGATGGCCAACGGTGTGCTCGCCGCGCTCGGCGCACTGCTGACCGAGGCCCAGTTCCTGGACTGGGGCTGGCGCGTGGCGTTCCTGCTCTCCGGCGTCCTGGTCGTCTTCGGTCTGTGGATCCGCACGAAGCTCGAGGAGACACCCGTCTTCAAGGCCATGGAAGCCGAGCAGAACCGCCCCGCGGCCCCCGTCAAGGAAGTCCTCACGACCCACCCCCGCCGGCTCGCCGCCGCCATCCTCTCCCGGGTCGCCCCGGACGTGCTCTACGCACTGTTCACCGTCTTCGTGCTGACGTACGCAACGGGTGAGCTGGGCATGTCCCGGGGCTCGGCGCTCACCGCCGTCCTCATCGGTTCCTCGCTCCAGATCTTCCTGATCCCGCTGGCCGGCGCCGTCTCCGACCGCTTCAACCGCCGTCTCGTGTACGGGGTCTCCGCGGCCGCCGCCGGCGTCTGGCCGTTCGTCTTCTTCCCGATGACCAGGGGCGGGAACTGGACGCTCCTCGCGCTCGGCGTCGTGGTCGCCCTCGTCCTCCACTCCTTCATGTACGGACCTCAGGCGGCTTTCATCGCCGAGCAGTTCGACCCGCGTCTGCGCTCGACGGGCTCCTCCCTCGCGTACACGCTGGCCGGTCTCATCGGTGGTGCGATCGCGCCGCTGATGTTCACCGCGCTGCTCGACGCGTACGCCTCCTGGATCCCGCTGGCCCTCTACATCGTGGTTGCCGCCGCCGTCACCATCACCGGTCTCCTGCTGGGCCGCAACGCTCCCGAGGAGGAGAGCGCGACGGCCGGCACCGCAGAAGCGAAGACCGCCGTCGCCACCGGCTGAGCCCGGCACTCCTGGCAGCCGGCACCACCACAGGAAGGGAATCCACATGCGCATCGCGCTGAGCCAGATCACCACCGGCCCCGACCCTGAGAAGAACCTCGCCGTCGTGCGCGACGAGGCACACCGCGCGGCACGAAGCGGCGCCCGGCTGGTGGCCTTCCCCGAGGCGACGATGGCGTGCTTCGGGATCCCGCTCGGGCCGGTCGCCGAGCCGCTGGACGGGCCGTGGGCGAACGGACTGCGGGCCGTGGCGCAGGAGACCGGCCTGGTGGTGGTCGCCGGCATGTTCACCCCGGCAGGCGACGGCAAGGTGACCAACACGCTGCTGGCCACCGGTCCCGGCGTCGAGGCCTCGTACGACAAGATCCATCTGTACGACGCCTTCGGCTTCGCCGAGTCCGACACCGTCGCCCCGGGGTCCGAGGTCGTCACCATCGATGTCGACGGCGTGTGCGTCGGCCTCGCCACCTGCTACGACGTCCGATTCCCCGAGCTGTTCCGCGCCCATGCCGACGCGGGTGCCGTCGCCTCACTGCTGCTCGCCTCCTGGGGCGCGGGCCCGGGCAAGCGCGAACAGTGGGAGCTGCTGACCCGCGCCCGGGCGCTCGACGCCACGCTCTGGCTCGCGGCGGTCGGCCAGGCCGATCCGGCGGTGTCCGGTACGGCGCCGGAGTCGAAGGCCCCGACCGGCATCGGATTCAGCGCGCTCGTCGGTCCCGACGGGACGGTACGGGACCGCCTCGAAGCCGGACCGGGTCTGCTCGTCGCCGACCTCGACATCGAGGAGGTCGCATCGGTACGCCGTTCCGTGCCCGTGCTGGCCAACCGCAGGCTGGGCCGGGCCTGAGCCGGACTCCCGCGTCCCGGCGGCCGTCGACGGCCGCCGCGGCCTTTTGGTGTGGGTCGGCCTGTCGTTTGTGTGGGCGGCAGCGG
>NZ_JBEXSW010000020.1:0-141706 GCF_040613775.1 Streptomyces sp. NPDC006208
TTGTCGATCCCCGCATCGACGCCGTCGACGATCTTGTCGGTCGCCTTGCCTGCGAGGTCACCGATGATTCCGAAATCCCCCATCAGCGGCTCTCCTCCCACTGCGGCTCCTCGGCCTGCGCGACCGTCGCCGATTCGCCCAGCAACATCGCAAACCTGCGGCGACCACCCGGCGGTTGCTCAACCCGCGTTGTGGGCCCAGCGATTGCCGCGACACCCGGACGAACCCTCCCGGGCGCCGGAGCTGGTCGTGCATCTGTCAAGACAGCGCGTATTGAACGCAGTTCGGGCCTTGTTGCTTCGCCCCCGTGATCGGCCATGCCGATCATGCTGACATGATCGGCTTCCCGACAGCAACGGACTGAAATGATCGGACGCGGTCAAGAGCGGCGTGGTTCCCGCCACGGGTTGCCCGAACTCGGATCTGCCCAGGACAGGGGAGTCCGCAGCCGGCGCCGCCCGAGAGATCCCGATCCAGGACCGCTCACGAGTCAGGCCTCAGTGCCGCATGCTCCGCCCGAACCCCGCCGCCAGCGGCATCCGCAGCCCCAGCGGCGGCGGAGCCGCCAGCGCGTCGGCCACCGGGCGGGCGTAGGAACGGGTGAACAGGGAGCCGAGCACGAAGTCCGTGGCCAGCGCCAGGACTTCGTCCTGGTACTGGCGCAGCGCATGGCCGTCCGTGTGGACCTCGAAGCGGCAGGTGTCGCGGTTGGACTTCTTGGCGCGTGCCGCCAGTCGGTAGGACAGCTCCGGGTCCGTGCGCGTGTCGCTCGTGCCGTGGACCATCAGTACCTGTCTGCCCGCCAGCTGCCGCACCGGCTCCGGTGTCGCGGCCGTGTGGTCCTCCGGCAGCCAGGGGGCCAGCGCCAGCACGGAGTTGACGGCCGGGTGGCCCGCCGCGTGCAGGGCGGCGCGGCCGCCCATGCCGTGGCCGGCCAGACATACGGGAACATCCCCGTACCGCCGTACGACCTCCTCCACCGCCCACGTCGCGTCCGCGGCCAGATGGGCGTCCTCGCCGTTCCAGCCGCGCACCCGGTAGTGGACCGAGTGCACCAGCAGTCCGTCCTCCCGCCCCGCGCGCGCCAGCGCACGCCCGACCGGCAGCACCCCCGCAAAGGACCGGCCGCTCGTCAGTACCGAGCCGCGGCGCTCCGACTTCGGCTCGCCGTCCGGGAGGAGCAGCACCACTGCGCCGACCGCCGTGTTCGCCCCGCCGCGGGTGCCCGGACGGCCGGGCACACGGCCCAACCGGGCCTGCGTCGGCGTACGGCTTGCGCGTCCTCCCCGGGCAACTGTTGTGTCACCGCGGGTCTCCGACCCTTCGGCTGTCCCCGCCGGCCGCCACCGGAACAGGGACAGTGCGTCGTGTGCCATGGCCCAACAGTCTCAGAAGGTCGGGTGTACTCCACCCGTACGGACGGTCTCTGTTACGTATCGACATGGCGCGCTCTACGCGCGTAGGGGCTAGAGTGCGCAGATGACGAGCCAGACCCTCAATTCGCCCACCACGGACCAGATCCGCCGTGCCCCGAAGGTGCTGCTCCACGACCACCTCGACGGCGGTCTGCGGCCGGGCACGATCACCGAACTCGCCCGCGACGCGGGCTATGAACGCCTTCCCGAGACCGAGCCCGACAAACTCGGAATCTGGTTCCGCGAGGCCGCTGACTCCGGCTCGCTGGAGCGCTATCTGGAGACCTTCGCGCACACCTGCGCCGTCATGCAGACCCGCGAGGCCCTGATCCGCGTGGCCGCCGAGTGCGCCCAGGACCTCGCCGAGGACGGTGTCGTCTACGCCGAGGTCCGCTACGCCCCCGAGCAGCACCTGGAGGCGGGGCTGACCCTCGAGCAGGTCGTCGAGGCGGTCAACGAGGGTTTCCGGGAAGGAGAGCGGAGGGCACGCGAGAGCGGCCACCGCATCCGGGTCGGCGCGCTGCTCACGGCCATGCGGCATGCGGCCCGCGCCCTGGAGATCGCCGAGCTGGCCAACCGCTACCGCGACAGCGGCGTCGTGGGCTTCGACATCGCGGGCGCCGAGGCCGGCTTCCCGCCCACCCGGCACCTCGACGCCTTCGAGTACCTCAAGCGCGAGAACAACCACTTCACCATCCACGCCGGTGAGGCCTTCGGGCTGCCGTCGATCTGGCAGGCGCTCCAGTGGTGCGGTGCCGACCGGCTGGGCCACGGTGTGCGGATCATCGACGACATCGAGGTGGCCGACGACGGCACCGTGAAGCTGGGTCGGCTCGCTGCGTATGTGAGGGACAAGCGCATTCCCCTGGAGATGTGCCCGACCTCGAACCTGCAGACCGGCGCCGCCGCTTCGTATGCCGAGCACCCCATCGGCCTGCTGCGCAAACTGCACTTCAGGACCACGGTCAACACGGACAACCGGCTGATGAGCGGGACGAGCATGTCGCGTGAATTCGAGCTGTTGACCGAGACCTTCGGATACACGCTCGACGACATGCAGTGGTTCACCGTCAATGCGATGAAGTCGGCGTTCATTCCTTTCGATGAACGACTGGCGATGATCAACGAGGTGATCAAGCCCGGCTATGCCGAGCTGAGGTCCGAATGGTTGTTCAGGCAGACCGCGACGACCGGGAATCCCGGGGCCGGCGAGAGCTGAACAACACCTGTGTGACGCCTACACCGAAGCAGCCGGGCATGCAACTTCCGGCTGCTTCGCGGTGTTTGCGGCCGGTGTGCGACGCTGGCTAGCTTGCAGAGCCGCTCATGTTCCCCTCTCCCGAGGACTCCTCCTGATGAAGCAGTCTGCTGCCAAGACCCTCGGTGTCGCCGCTCTCGGCGCCGCCTTCGCCGCTGCCGCCGCCGGCACCTCTTCCGCCGCCGCCCTGCCCGACCTCGCTGCCGGCACCGGCGCGCTGGACACGGTCACGAACGCCGCCCCGGTCCAGGAGGCCGTCGACAAGCTCCCGGCCGGCGCCGCCACGTCCCTGGCCGGCGGCCGGACGGCGCTCGGCGCCGTCGACACCGCCCGCACTGCCGCCGCTGCCCAGCAGTCCGCGGCCAAGAAGCTGCCCGCTGCCCAGCAGTCCGCGGCCAAGGCGCTGCCCGCCGACGGCCTGGCCCCGGTCACGGGTCTGCTCGGGGGCTTGCCGATCGGCGGCGGGCTGCTGCCCGGCCTGGGCTGACACACCGGCTCGCACATGCTGACGTACCGGCACACCAGTGCTGATGTACCGGCTTCGTACGTCAACGCGTGGGGCGCACACCCGAATCGGGTGTGCGCCCCACGGCGTGTGTGCCAGGATCGCGGCCATGCAAGTCAAGACTTCCGCACGGTCCGTCACCGTCACCGCCGCCTGTGTCCTGCTGTCGCTCACCGCCTGTACGAGCAGCGGCGGCGACAGCGACAAGAACGCGAGCACCGGCGCGAGCGCGGGTGCCGGTACGGGCGGGAGTACGGCCCCGGGCGAGGCCGCCGGTGACGGCGGCAGCGGGAACGGCGGCACCGGCGGTGACCCGTCCGTACCGCTCACCGCGCCTCAGCTGGAGCGGGCCGCCATCGCCACCGGCGATCTGCCGAAGTTCCAGGTGTCGTCCGAGCGCAGCCCGCTCGCGCCCACCGGGCAGCCCACCGCGGACCAGAAGAAGTGCCAGCCGCTCGCCGACGCCATGGGCGACGAGCCGAACGCGCAGGCCACCCGCACCGTCAACCGCGGTCTCGGCTCGCTGGAGAACCTCGGCCTCGCCGTGTCCGTATCGGTGAGTTCGTACCGCGAGAGCGATGCCGAGCGGCTGATGACCGGGCTCGGCTCGGCCCTCGAGGCATGCCGCGCGGGCTTCTCCGCGTCGCTGGACGACCGGGCCGCCGACTACGACGGCATCAGAACGACGCCCTTCACCGTCCGCGGCGCGGACGAGACCGTCAGCTGGACCGCTGTCGCCACCAATGAGGGCCTCAGGTCCCCCGTCCATCTGGTCGTCGTACGCAAGGGGGCCACCGTGGCGCGCTTCATGGCCTTCGACCTCGCACGGCGTACGCCGCCGCGGGTCCCTCAGCAGGTGGCCGACAAGCAGCTGGCGAAGGTCGCCCGGGCGCTGGCCGGCTGATCGCCCCGGACCGGACCTGGACCTGACCGGGGCCCGGACCTGCCCCAGGGACCCGGTCCCGCCGCGGCTGGTCACCAGGCGGCGGTGGCGGTCTTCTCCGACGGCAGCAGTGCCCACAGCGCCAGGTAGAGCAGGAACTGCGGGCCCGGCAGCAGACACGAGACCAGGAAGATCACACGCATCGTCGTCGCGGATGTGCCGAAGCGCCGTGCCAGCGCTGAACACACTCCGCCGATCATTCGTCCGTCACGGGGGCGGGCAAGTGCGGCCATGGTGGGCTCCTTCGCGAACTGTTCGCGGGAGCCTCTCGGCTGTGCTCCCGACATCACCATGGTGGCCGGGCAACAGGGGGCAAAGCGTCGCTCTACGGGGCGATACCGACCCTGGGAATCGTCGGGGTCGGCCCCTGAGACACCTCGTCCCGCAGCAGGGGCGCGGAATGGTGGTCCCCATGGGCGGACCGGGCCCCGGAACCCAGCGGCCGCCGCCGCAGCCGCGCCCGGCCGGCGGGCACGACCGCCAGATGGGCCAGCGCCACACCGGCCGCGTTCAGCAACAGCGAGTCGATGTCGACGACCTGGCCGGGCACCCCGGTCTGCAGCAGCTCGATACCCAAGGACAGCAGCACCGCGGCCGCGACCGTACGGGTCAGCGAGGCCAGCGGCGAGACATCCAGCCGGCCGCCCGCGACCGGCAGCAGTATGCCGAGGGGGGCCAGCAGCAGCAGGCCCTCACCGATATGGCGCGCCGCCTCGACCGGCCCGAGCGCAAGAGACGCCTTGATCCCGGCGAACGGTTCGAGATTCGCGGCGGTCACCCACAGCACGTCGAGCGGGCGCAGCGTCAGCCATGCGACCAGCAGCAGATGGGCGAGGAGGAGAACAACCCCCGCCGCGCGGAAGCGGATGGCGGCACTGCCGCCCGAACCTTGACGCTGCACGCCCCCCAAGACGCATGTATCGCGGGGATCGGTTCCGTCCGTTCCCCGAACGGCGGCAGACCGGCTCCCGCGCGCCAGGAGCGGGCGACGAGCGGGCTACGACTTCGAGGGCTCGGGCAGCGGGCCGACCGTGGGCACCGTGCCCTCCGGCCGCTCCTTCGTCCCGACCGTGCACACATACGCCCGCGGCGCGTAGTTGCCGGGCCCGGCCAGCACCACGGCACCGTCCCTCACCGCGGCACCGTCCCTCACCGCGGCGCTGTTCTCCGCCAGCGTGCACACGATCTGCGCCAGCGCGGCCGACGGAAGGTCCTCCGGCTGCCGGCTCAGCCGCAGAGTCCCGGCGGGATCGCCCTTCCGTCCCGCACCGACGACCAGCGGCCCGCGCAGGAAGGTGGCCAGACCTGCCTCCTTCTCCGAGGACGACGGTTCCTCCTGGAGCTCGTCCAGCAGAGCCTGCGCGAACTCGATCCTGTCGTCGACGGCCCTCTCCTCCGTGATCCTCGCCGTACGCTCCACGGGCTCCAGCTGTGAGGCGCACACCAGATAGACGCGTACCGGGACGCCCTCCTGCTGCGCCTGCGGGGTGATGGGCCCCTCGGACACCTCGCACGGGACCCGAGAGGGCGCGGCCCCGGCGTCGACCGGCGTCGTGGTCCTGATCCCGCACCCGGCGAGGGCGAGGACACCCGCCACCGTGGTCAGCGCGGCCGCCGTCCGTGCGTTACGCCTACGGCCCTTCGCCGTCACTGCGCGCCTTCCTCTCCCCGGTCGCTGTCGCTTCTGTCAGAGTCCGTCAGCGACGAGGCGTCGCGCGGCAGCCGCAGGACGAACACCGCACCGTCGCCGTCCGGCGAGTTCGCCGCCGTGATGTCGCCGCCGTGGATATGGGCGTTCTCCACCGCGATGGACAGGCCGAGTCCGCTGCCTTCGGAGCGCGGCCGCGAGGCGCTCGCCTTGTAGAACCGGTCGAAGACATGCGGCAGCACCTCCTCGGGGATACCGGGCCCGTGGTCGCGCACCTCGATCAGCAGCTCGTCGTCGAAGGGGCGTACCGACACCCGTACCGGTGAACCGCCGTGCTTGAGCGCATTGCCGATCAGGTTGGCGAGGATGACGTCCAGCCGGCGGGGGTCCAGGCGCGCCATGATCCCGCGCTCGGCGTCCAGTTCGACGGCGTCCAGCCAGGCACGCGCGTCGATACAGGCGGTGACCTGGTCGGCGACGTCGACGTTGTCGAGGACCAGCCGGGCGGTGCCCGCGTCGAAGCGGGTCACCTCCATCAGGTTCTCCACCAGGTCGCCCAGCCGCCGTGTCTCGCTCACCACCAGGTTCACGGCGGGCGCGATCATCGGATCGAGGCTGTCGGCCTCCTCCTCCAGCACCTCGGTCACGGCGGTGAGCGCGGTCAGCGGGGTGCGCAGCTCGTGCGACATGTCGGCGACGAAGCGGCGGCTGGACTCCTCCCGCGCGCTCATGTCCGCGACCTTCTTCTCCAGCGACTCGGCCGTCTTGTTGAAGGTCCGTGCCAGCTCGGCGAGTTCGTCGGTGCCGGAGACCCGCAGCCGGGTGTCGAGCTTGCCCTCGCCGAGCTGCCTGGCCGCCTCGCCCAGCCGGTGCACCGGCTTCAGCACCGTGGTGGCGGCGGCTTGCGCCAGCAGCGCCGAGCCGACCAGCGCCAGCAGGGTGGCGATGCCCAGCGACCAGGCGAGCGAGTTGAGGTCCTGCCGTTCCTGGTCGAGCGACTTGAAGAGGTAGCCGGTCGGCCCGCCGCCGACGATCCGGGAGCCGCCGACCAGGTACGGCCTGCCGTCACGCTCGGTGCGCTGCCAGAACAGGTGGTACTCGGCGGAGTTGCCGGGCGTGACCTCCTGGCGTTCGTTCACCGCCTCCTGCAGCGCGCCGGGCACGTCGTCGAGCGTGAAGACATCGGGGTCGGACGCGCCGACGATCGGCTTGCCCTCGGCGCGCTCACCGATCAGCAGCACGCTGTAGCCGTCGTTGCCGTCCGCCATGTCCTCGGCGGTCGACTGCAGTTCGGTCTGTGTGGGCCGCAGCGGCAGCGTGGCGGCCCGGCTCTGCATCGCCTGCCGGAAGTCCCCCAGCGCGGCGTCCTGGGTACGGGTGAGCACCGCCTCGCGGTTGAGCCAGTACGCGATACCGGAGGCCGAGACCGCGGCTGTCAGCGCGACCAGGGCGAAGACCACCACGAGGCGCAGCCGCAGGCTGGTCCAGCGAAGCGGTGCGACCAGGCCGCGCTTTGCGGTTGTCCGACCGGATTGCAGATCGGTCACTGCGGAACGTCCAGCCGGTAGCCGACACCACGCACCGTACGGATCAGGGTCGGCGAGGACGGTACGTCCTCCACCTTCGCCCGCAGCCGCTGCACGCACGCGTCGACCAGGCGCGAGTCACCGAGGTAGTCGTGCTCCCACACCAGCCGCAGAAGTTGCTGGCGTGACAGCGCCTGTCCGGGCCGCCGGCTCAGCTCCAGCAGCAGCCGCAGCTCGGTCGGTGTGAGCTGCAGATCCTCTCCGTTCTTGGTGACCGTCATCGCGGAGCGGTCGATCATCAGGGAGCCGAAGGTGGCCGAGTCCGTGGACTCGCGCTCACCGCGGCGCAGTACGGCGCGGATGCGGGCGTCGAGCACCCGGCCCTGCACCGGCTTGACGACATAGTCGTCCGCGCCCGACTCCAGACCCACCACAACATCGATGTCATCGCTGCGTGCGGTCAGCAGGATGATCGGCAGCTGGTCCGTGCGCCTGATACGCCGGCACACCTCGAAGCCGTCGATCCCGGGCAGCATTACGTCCAGCACGATCAGATCCGGCCGCTGCTCGCGCAGTAGCTTCAGGCCGTCCTCGCCCGTCGCCGCGGTGGCCACACGGTGGCCCTGGCGTGACAGGGAGAGTTCGAGGGCCGTGCGGATGGCGTCGTCGTCCTCGATCAGCAACAGGAAAGGCACAGAGGTCATTCTGGCGTATGGGGGAGCCCCAGTTCGACCCGGAGGACGTCCCGGAAGAGCCGGAAGTGCTGTGACGCGCCTGTGACAGTCGGCGGACAGCGCGATGAAACTGCCGGGGCAAGCTTCTTGTCACACGGACGAAGCAGACTCCACTCGACGGGGGGCGCGAGATGAACGCACTGCACAGCAGCACATCAGGCGCAGTTGTCACGCGTCTCCACGGCACGCGGAGCGCGGAGAAGTCCGGCGCTGTGAACGGGCGGGGGTGCGTTCGCAGCGCCGGGCGTCAGCACAAGCCGTCGTACATGACGGTGGTTGACGCGGCTGCCGACGGCAGCACGGCGGCGTACGGGGAGGTAACGGGGGAGCGGTCGGCCCCGTCGGAGGCGGAGTTCACCGCCTACGTTCAGGAACGCCGCGCCTCTCTGTACGCGACCGCCTACCACCTGACCGGCGACCGGTTCGAGGCAGAGGACCTGCTGCAGAGCGCGCTGTTCTCGACGTACCGGGCCTGGGACAGGATCAGCGACAAGGCGGCGGTCGGGGGCTACCTGCGCCGCACCATGACGAATCTGCACATCAGCGCCTGGCGCCGGCGCAAGCTCAACGAGTACCCCACGGAGGAGCTGCCGGAGACGGTGGGCGACACCGACGCGATGCGGGGCACGGAGCTGCGCGCGGTGCTGTGGCAGGCGCTTGCCAGGCTCCCCGAACTCCAGCGGACGATGCTGGTCCTGCGCTACTACGAGGGCCGCACGGACCCCGAGATCGCGGAGATCCTGGACATCAGTGTCGGCACGGTGAAGTCGAGCATCTGGCGGTCGCTCCGCCGGCTGCGCGAGGACGACGTCCTCAGCTTCGGCCGTGACGAGGAAGAGTCCTTCGGCGAGCTGGTGGCCTGAAGGCAACGGGGGAAGCACGGGGGAGCACGGCCCGTCGTTTCGGGGGAGACGGCGGGAGCACGGGGGATGCACGGCCCGTCGTTTCGGGGGAGACGGCGGGAGCACGGGGGATGCACGGCCCGTCGTTTCGGGGGAGACGGCGGGAGCACGGGGGAAGCAGGACCCGCTGTTTCGGGGGAGACGGCGGGAGCGGGGGACCCACGGGGGACAACGGGGGCCACCGCGGGAGAACGGAGTGGGGCCGGACAGGCCGGGGGGTTCTGTCCGGCCCCACTCCCATGTCCGCGGGTCGGCTGCCGGCGCGGGGCGGCACGGCTCTGTCCGGGCGGCCCTGTCGGCCCCACGGCGATGCCCGCACGGGGCTGCACGGTGACGACGCCCGGACCAGGACCTACGCGGCGGGCTCGGGCGCCCGCGCCATGACGCAGCGTCCCGCCGCCGCGTCCGCGAGCCGGCCCAGTGCCTCCTGCTTGCCGCAGGGGTGCGCGCCCAACTGTGTCTGGCGCGCCACGATGCCGCGTTCCGCCCGCATCAGCCGCCAGCCGCGGCGCAGCAGGAACGGCACCGATTTGCGGCCCTCGCGCAGATCCCGCGCCAGCCTGCGGCGGAAGGTCGTCGACGGTCGGCCGCGCAGACAGAGCGCGTCGGCGAGCAGGCCCAGTTCCTGGCAGCGCCGCACGATCTCGGCGGCGAAGATGCCCTCGGCCACGAACAGGGGCGTACGGGAGATGTCGAGCGTCTCCCGGTCCACCCGGGAGCTGGTGGCGATGTCGTACACGGGCACGTCCGTGCGTCCCGTACGGCACAGCTCGGCTATCGCGGCGACGGCCGCGTCGGCGTCCCAGGACAGTGGCGAGTCCCAGTCGATGTCCGTGCTGCCCGTCACCACGGGAAGCGTCGGGTCGTTGCCCTCTTTGTAGAAGTCGTCCAGGCGCAGGACCGGCAGGCCGGTACGGGCGGCGAGGGAGGACTTTCCGGATCCGGAAGGGCCCGCGAGCAGGACGACGCGGGTCGGGATGGGTTGGGAACTCACGGGAGACAAGTGTGACGCATCGACCGGCGCAGGGGACCCCCCTGAGGTGCGGTTGGTATCGAGTGTCACACCTCAACTACTGTCCGTACGCTTGCGATTACTCATCAAGGCAGGAATCCATGGCTCGTCATGCAGCTTCCAAGAACAAGCGGCGTGCGCTGCTGCGCACAGGTCTGACCGTTGCGGCCGCGGGTGCCGCCCTCGGGGCGGGCTCGGCGGCCGCTCAGGCCGCGCCGGCACCGGCGCTGCCCGTCGCGCTGCCGACCGGACCGGTCGGGGCCGAGTCGGTCGCAGGAGCCGGTCAGACAGGGGCGTTGACCGGTCCGGTCACGAACTCGGTGAGTGGGATCGGCCAGCTCAAGCGCCTTCAGCTCGACCCGCTCGCGAACACGGGCGTCGACCCGCTCAACAACGCGGTGGGCATGCAGGTCGCCGACTTCAAGCCGGTGAGCTCGGCGATGGTGACGGACCAGGTGACGAAGGGCCAGGCGATCGCGGACCTGCCGGTCGTCGGTCCCCTGGTCGGCGGACTGCTGCCGGGATGAGCCGAGCGACCGCGGGCATGAGGCACGTATGAGGAAAGCCCCCACGGCCGGACGGGACCGTGGGGGCTTTCGTACGGGGTGCGGCTCTCAGTACGCCGAGCCGGACGCGCCGGGCGAGCCGGTCGGGTGCCAGACCGTCTTCGTCTCCAGGAACGCCGTCAGGCGCTGGGTGCCCGGTGCCGCGGAGAAATCCACAGCCTGTGGACGAAGGACCCGCTTGAGGTTGTCCGCGGCCGCGACCTCGAGCTCCTTGGCCAGCACGTCGTCGGCGCCGGTCAGGTCGATGCCGTTGACGTCCTGGTGGGCGGCGAGCGGCGCCGCCAGCTCGGCCGTACCGCCCGAGAGCACGTTGACCACGCCGCCGGGCAGGTCCGAGGTGGCCAGCACCTCGCCCAGCGACAGCGCCGGGAGCGGGGACTTCTCGCTGGCGATCACCACGGTCGTGTTGCCGGTCGCGATCACCGGGGCGACGACGGAGACCAGGCCCAGGAACGAGGACCCCTGCGGCGCGAGGATCGCCACGACGCCGGTGGGCTCCGGGGTGGAGAGGTTGAAGTACGGGCCCGCGACCGGGTTCGCACCGCCCACCACCTGCGCGATCTTGTCCGTCCAGCCCGCGTACCAGACCCAGCGGTCGATCGCGTCCTCCACGACCGCGGCGGCCTTGGACTTGGACAGGCCCTCCGCGTCCGCCACCTCGTGCACGAACTGGCTCTTGCGGCCCTCCAGCATCTCGGCGATGCGGTAGAGGATCTGGCCGCGGTTGTACGCCGTCGCGCCCGACCAGCCGCCGAATGCCTTGCGCGCCGCGACGACCGCGTCACGCGCGTCCTTGCGGGACGACTGGGGAGCGTTGGCCAGCCACTTGCCCTTGGAGTCCGTCACCTCGTACACCCGACCGCTCTCGGAGCGGGGGAACTTGCCCCCGACGTACAGCTTGTAGGTCTTGAGAACGCTCAGTCGCTGCTGCTCGACATTGCTCATCAGTGCTCGCCCTCCGGGCTCGACGGGGCGAGATAGGCCTCCAGGCCGTGGCGACCGCCCTCGCGGCCGAAGCCCGACTCCTTGTAACCGCCGAACGGCGAGGTCGGGTCGAACTTGTTGAACGTGTTGGCCCACACCACTCCGGCGCGGAGCTTGTTCGCGACCGCCAGGATGCGCGAGCCCTTCTCCGTCCAGATGCCGGCCGACAGGCCGTACTGGCTGTTGTTGGCCTTGGCGACCGCCTCGTCCGGCGTACGGAAGGTCAGCACGGACAGCACGGGGCCGAAGATCTCGTCGCGGGCGATGGTGTGTGCCTGGGTGACGTTCGTGAACAGCGTCGGGGCGAACCAGTAGCCGGCGGCGGGCAGCTCGCAGGCCGGGGACCAGCGCTCGGCGCCCTCGGCCTCGCCCGCCTCGACCAGTGAGGTGATCCGGGAGAGCTGCTCCTCGGAGTTGATCGCGCCGATGTCGGTGTTCTTGTCCAGCGGGTCGCCCAGGCGCAGCGTGGACAGGCGGCGCTTGAGGGAGTCCAGCAGCTCGTCCTGGACCGACTCCTGGACCAGCAGGCGCGAGCCCGCGCAGCAGACCTGGCCCTGGTTGAAGAAGATGCCGTTGACGATGCCCTCGACGGCCTGGTCGATGGGGGCGTCGTCGAAGACGATGTTGGCGCCCTTGCCGCCCAGCTCCAGCGTGACCTTCTTGTGGGTGCCGGCGATCTCGCGGGCGATCGCCTTGCCCACCGCGGTCGAGCCGGTGAAGGCGACCTTGTCGACGTCCGGGTGCGTGACGAGTGCCGCGCCGGCGTCCCCGTAGCCGGGAAGGATGTTGACGACGCCCTTCGGCAGACCGGCCTGCCGGCAGATGTCCGCGAAGAACAGCGCGGAGAGCGGGGTGGTCTCGGCGGGCTTGAGCACGACCGTGTTGCCGGTGGCGAGGGCGGGGGCGATCTTCCACGCCAGCATCAGCAGCGGGAAGTTCCACGGGATGACCTGTCCGGCCACGCCCAGCGGCCGGGGATTCCTCCCGAACCCGGCGTGGTCGAGCTTGTCGGCCCAGCCCGCGTAGTAGAAGAAGTGCGCCGCGACCAGGGGGAGGTCCGCGTCGCGGGTCTCCTTGATCGGCTTGCCGTTGTCGAGCGTCTCCAGGACGGCCAGCTCGCGCGAGCGCTCCTGGATGATCCGCGCGATACGGAACAGGTACTTCGCACGCTCCGCGCCCGGCAGCGCCGACCACTTCCCGAACGCCTTGCGGGCGGCCTTCACGGCGCGGTCGACGTCCTCGGTGCCGGCCTGCGCGATCTCGGACAGGACCTCCTCGCTCGAGGGCGAGACGGTCTTGAACACCTTGCCGTCGGCGGCCTCGGTGAACTCGCCGTCGATGAAGAGGCCGTAGGACGGGGCGATGTCGACGACGGAGCGCGACTCGGGTGCGGGTGCGTATTCGAAAGACATGGTCATCTCTGCTCAGTCCACCGTCACGTAATCAGGACCGGAGTACCGGCCGGTCGCCAGCTTCTGGCGCTGCATCAGCAGGTCGTTCAGCAGGCTGGAGGCGCCGAACCGGAACCAGTGGTTGTCCAGCCAGTCCGCGCCGACGGTCTCGTTCACCAGCACCAGGAACTTGATCGCGTCCTTGCTGGTGCGGATGCCTCCGGCGGGCTTCACGCCTACCTGTACTCCAGTCTGCTCCCGGAAGTCGCGGACGGCTTCCAGCATCAGCAGGGTGTTCGCCGGGGTGGCGTTGACCGCGACCTTGCCGGTCGAGGTCTTGATGAAGTCGGCGCCGGCGATCATGCCGAGCCAGGACGCGCGGCGGATGTTGTCGTACGTGGAGAGCTCGCCGGTCTCGAAGATGACCTTGAGCCGGGCCGGGCCCGAGGCCTCCCTCACGGCGCGGATCTCCTCGAACACCTTCAGGTATCTGCCGGCCAGGAAGGCGCCGCGGTCGATCACCATGTCGATCTCGTCGGCCCCGGCGGCGACGGCGTCACGGGTGTCCGCGAGCTTCACGTCGAGCGCCGCGCGGCCGGCCGGGAAGGCGGTGGCGACGGAGGCGACCTTGACGCCGGAGCCCTTCAGGGCCTCCTTCGCGGTGGCCACCATGTCGGGGTAGACGCAGACCGCCGCGGTCGTCGGGGTCGTACGGTCGGTCGGATCGGGACGGACGGCCTTGGCGGCGAGCGCCCGGACCTTGCCCGGGGTGTCCGCGCCTTCCAGCGTCGTCAGGTCGATCATCGAGATGGCCAGGTCGATGGCGTACGCCTTCGCCGTGGTCTTGATCGAGCGGGTGCCGAGAGACGCGGCGCGCGCTTCCAGGCCGACCGGATCGACGCCGGGCAGCCCGTGCAGATAGCGGCGCAGTGCGCTGTCGGACGTGGTTACGTCGGCGAATGCAGGTGCGGTGCTGGGCATGGTCACCAGATGAGCATATCTACGCGCGTAGCGGCCTGTACAGGGGGGCTGCTCGAAAAGAGATACCAAAACGGACACAAGCCGCGGGCTGCCGCCCTGTCCACCCACGCCAGGAGCCTCACCGGGACGTACGGCAGAATCGGACACATGACGAGCCCCCAGCCGCCCGCCGAGTCCACCACCGCCCAGCGGGTCTTCCGTTCGTCCGGCGGCATGGTGGGCGGGGGGCTGCTGCTCGTGCTCACGGCCTGGATCGTCGTCGACGCGGTCGTGCAGGGCGAGGGGCGTACGCCGTGGTTGGCGCTCGCCGCGGCACTGCTGCTCCTGCCGCTGATCGTGATGCTCACTCTGCGGCCCGCCGTCTTCGTGGACGACGAGCGGATCCGGATCAGGAACCCGTTCCGGACGATCACCCTGCCCTGGGCGGCTGTCGCCGACGTGCGGGCCGGGTACTCGAGCGAGCTCTTCACCGAGACGGGCAAGAAGTACCAGCTCTGGGCGATCCCCGTCTCGCTGCGCCAGCGCAAGAGCGCGGCGCGGCGTCAGACACGGGCGGCGATCGAGGACCCGCACGGCACGACCTCGGTGCACGCCGACGTCGACGACGCCAAGGCGCGGATGGCACCGGCCGACCGGACCATCGCCGACCTGCGGGAGCTGGCCGAGCGCCATGCGGCGCAGCCCGGATCACCGGGGGAGCCGCAGATCCGCTGGGCGTACGAACTGCTGGCACCGGCCGCGGCCGGCGTCGTGCTGCTGGCGGTCCTGCTCGCGGTGTGACGCCGGCCGGGACGCACCCGCCAGGGGAACCGCACGCTCGCCTCGTGCACTGGCCGGCAGCCTCGTGCGCGGGGCGCGTACGCCCGCGCACGAGGCCAGGAGCCGGTTCCGAGGGTCAGATGCCCGCGGCCGCCGCCAGATCCCGCTTGATGCCGGCCAGCACCTCGGCCGCCCGGCTCCGGGCCGAGCCCAGCTCGCTCGCGCCGGCGACCGGCACCACGACCTCCAGGTAGCACTTGAGCTTGGGCTCGGTGCCGCTCGGCCGGACGATGACACGGGCCTTGAACTCGCCGTCGAGGTAGTAGCGCAGACCGTCCGTCGGCGGCAGCTTGTCCGTGCCGAGGCTCAGATCCTCGGCGCTCGTGACGTGCAGCCCCGCGAGCAGCGCCGGCGGCTGCTCCCGCAGCGCCCGCATCGCGTCGGCGATGATGCCCAGGTCCTCGACGCGCACCGACAACTGGTCGGTGGCGTGCAGCCCGTGCGCCACGGCCAGGTCGTCGAGCAGATCGGCGAGCGTACGGCCCTGCTCCTTCAGCTCCGAGACCAGCTCCGCGACGAGCAGCGCGGCGGTGATGCCGTCCTTGTCGCGTACGCCCTCGGGGTCGACGCAGTAGCCGAGCGCCTCCTCGTAGCCGTAGCGCAGACCCTCGACACGGGCGATCCACTTGAAACCGGTCAGGGTCTCCTCGTACGGCAGCCTCGCCGCCTCCGCGATCCGCCCCAGCAGGGACGAGGACACGATCGACTCGGCGAACGTGCCGCGCGCGCCCTTGTGCACCAGGTGCTCCGCGAGCAGAGCGCCGACCTCGTCGCCGCGCAGCATTCGCCAGCCGCCCTCGGCGCTGTCGTCGGGCACGGCGACGGCGCAGCGGTCCGCGTCCGGGTCGTTGGCGATGACGACGTCCGGCCGGACCCGGCGGGCGGTCTCGAAGGCCAGGTCCATCGCGCCCGGCTCCTCGGGATTGGGGAACGCGACGGTCGGGAAGGCGGGGTCGGGCTCGGCCTGCTCCTGCACCAGGGTGGGGGCGGGGAACCCGGCGCGCTCGAACGCCGCGAGGACGACGTCCCGGCCGACGCCGTGCATGGCCGTGTAGACGGTACGCACGGTCCGCGGCGAACCGGCGGTCAGGACTGCGTCCGTACGCTCCAGATAGGCGTTCACGACCTCGTCGCCGAGCGTGTCCCAGCCCTCGTCGGCGCGCGGTACGTCGTCGAGGCTGAGGATCGCGCCGATCTCGGCGGCGATCTCCGCGTCGGCGGGCGGCACGATCTGCGAGCCGTCGCCCAGGTAGACCTTGTAGCCGTTGTCGCGCGGCGGGTTGTGGCTCGCTGTCACTTCGACACCGGCGACAGCGCCCAACTGCCTTATGGCGAAGGCGAGTACGGGGGTCGGCAGCGGACGGGGCAGTACGGCGGCGCGCAGCCCCGCGGCGACCATGACGGCGGCGGTGTCGCGCGCGAAGTCGGCGGACTTGTACCGGGCGTCGTAGCCGATGACGACGAGACCGTCGCCCTGGCCCTTGGCCCTGAGGTACGCGGCGAGACCCGCGGCGGCCCGGATGACCACGGCCCGGTTCATCCGCATCGGGCCGGCCCCGAGTTCCCCGCGCAGCCCGGCCGTGCCGAACTGGAGCGTCCCGCTGAAGCGCGAGGCCAGTTCGTCGAGGTCCTGCGCCTCGATGAGCTTGCCCAGTTCGTCCCGGGTCTCGCTGTCCGGGTCCTCCGCCAGCCACGCGTTGGCCCGCGCGATGAGGTCCTGCTGCACGGTTGGTCCGCCTCTCGTGTGTGATTACGTCGAGTCTGCGCGGCGACGACCGCGTGCCCAACTGTTTCCGGCCCCGCGCCGCAGGGCCGTCCACCGCGCTGTGCATACAGCCTTCGCTGCCCTTGCGGGCCGAGCGCGGGCCGGGCGGCGCGTGCGCGCCAAGGCCCGGCCCGCCGGCCCGCTCGCCTGCCGAGCCGGCTCGTCCGGGCCGGCTCGGATGTGCTGGGGGCACGCCTGCCGCAGGCCCGCTCGCCGGGAGCCCGCGGGGTGCCGCTCCGTGTGCAGCACCAAGGGCCGGGCACCCCGTCCCGGACGCGGATGCGCGCCCGGCCGGGGCACCGGCCAGCCGTGCGAGAAGACCTGTGGCGGCCCGTTCGTGCCAGGAGCGGGGAGCGGGCGGGCCCCGCCGGGGCCGGGTGGCGGCCGACAGCGGGGCCGACGACCGCGGGGGCAGCCGCGCGTCACCCCCGCAGGGCGGCCCAGGGCCGGAGCCCCCGGGACGCCTGCCCGTCAGAGGCGGGCCAGAACCCGGGTCAGGAGCTCGCCCATGCGGGCCGCGGAGTCACGGCCGGCCTGGAGGACTTCCTCGTGGTTGAGAGGCTCGCCGGACAAGCCCGCCGCCAGGTTGGTGACCAGGGAGATGCCGAGCACCTCGGCACCGGCCTCACGCGCGGCGATGGCCTCCAGGACCGTGGACATGCCGACGAGGTCGCCGCCCATGACACGGACCATGTTGATCTCGGCCGGGGTCTCGTAGTGCGGGCCGGGGAACTGGACGTACACACCCTCCTCGAGGGTCTCGTCCACCTCCTTGCACAGCGCGCGCAGCCGCGGCGAGTACAGGTCCGTGAGGTCCACGAAGTTCGCACCGATGATCGGCGAGGCGGCCGTCAGGTTGATGTGGTCGCTGATCAGCACGGGCTGACCGGGGCGCATGCCCTCGCGCAGACCGCCGCAGCCGTTCGTCAGGACGATGGTCTTGCATCCCGCGGCCACCGCGGTGCGCACACCATGGGCGACGGCGGAGACGCCGCGGCCCTCGTAGAAGTGCGTGCGGCCGAGGAAGACCAGGGCGCGCTTGTCGCCGATACGGTAGGAGCGGACCTTGCCGCCGTGGCCCTCGACCGCCGGCGGCGGGAAGCCGGGCAGCTCGGTGACCGGGAACTCGGCCTCGGGCGCACCGAGCGCGTCGGCGGCCGGTGCCCAGCCGGAGCCCATCACAAGTGCGACGTCATGGGTCTCGGTGCCAGTCAGCTCGCGCAGACGCGCAGCGGCGGCGTCGGCCACGGCATGGGGGTCGGCGAGAGCGCCGACGAGGTCCGGATTCACAGAAGCGTTCACGCGGACGAGGGTAACCCGTCCGCCCCTACGCGCGTAGATGACGAGCCTCACGGTCTCCGGATCGTTGCCTTGTCGTTTCCCACGAATGTCCGCGGGGCGTGATGCCCGGCGGGGCGCTGCCGGGTGTCACGCGGGGTGAGGGCGGCCGGACTCCGACGGCGGCGCGGCCGGTCGCGTCGACCGGTCCCGCTGAGCGGCTGCCGGCCCGTGATGCCCGGCCATCGGCCTCGGCCTAGCAGGGGCGCTTGCGCATTTCCATCACGTAGTCGTGCGGTGCGCCCGCCGACTCCGCCGCGTCCGCGAGCTCGCCCAGGTAACGGGCGGACGGCAGTCCGCCCTCGTACGCGTTGAGCACGTACACCCAGGCCGGCTCCTCGCCGTCCAGGGTGTCCACCCGGACCCGCATCCGCCGGTAGATGTCGAGTCCGACGCCCTCCCAGCGGTCCATGGAGTCCTCGTCCATCGGCGCGATGTCGTACAGCGCGACGAAGACCTGGGAGCGTGGCGCCTCCACGATCGTGGCCAGCGCGCCCTCCCAGCCCATCTGCTCCCCGCCGAAGGTCAGCCGCCAGCCGTTCAGCCAGCCGGTCCCGCGCAGCGGTGAGTGCGGTGCGCGGCGGGACATCAGCCGCGCGTCGAGGTTGCCGGCGTACGCGGCGTAGAGCGACATGAGATCGAGGGTACGGGAGGGGAAGGAGTCACCGCCCATGTGGCCGAGTAGCGCCTGGTTGGTCCGGCCGCGACGGCCCCGTCCCTTCGGGCGGCGGCCCCAGGGAGCCCCCGGGGCGTGAACGCCGTTGCGGTGCGGGACAATGGAGTACGTACTGCATTCCCCCGGGGGTGGCCCGGGATCCCCGGTCGGGCGGGCAGGCGCGCCGGGACCGACAATGCGAGGCGGACTTTTTCGTGACCCGGATCGTGATCATCGGTGGCGGACCCGGCGGATATGAGGCCGCCCTGGTGGGCGCCCAGCTCGGTGCGGAGGTGACCGTCGTCGACTGCGACGGTCTGGGCGGGGCGTCGGTCCTGACCGACTGCGTGCCGTCGAAGACCCTGATCGCGACGGCCGAGGTGATGACCAACTTCGACTCCTCGTACGAGGAGCTCGGCATCATCGTGGCCGACGACACGCCGCACATCGAGCAGGCCGCCCGCGTCGTCGGCGTGGACCTCGGCAAGGTCAACCGACGGGTGAAGCGGCTCGCCCTCGCCCAGTCCCACGACATCACCGCCTCCGTCACCCGGGCGGGCGCGCGCGTCATGCGCGGCCGTGGCCGGCTGGAGGGGCAGCAGGCGATGGACGGTTCCCGCCGGGTGGTCGTGCGCGCGGCCGACGGCACCGAGGAGACGCTCACCGCGGACGCCGTGCTGATCGCGACCGGTGGCCACCCGCGCGAGATCCCGGACGCCCAGCCCGACGGAGAGCGCATTCTCAACTGGACCCAGGTGTACGACCTGAACGAGCTCCCCGAGGAGCTCATCGTGGTCGGTTCCGGTGTCACGGGCGCGGAGTTCGCCGGCGCCTACCAGGCGCTCGGGTCCCGGGTCACGCTCGTCTCCTCGCGCGACCGCGTGCTGCCGGGCGAGGACCCGGACGCCGCCGCGGTCCTCGAGGACGTCTTCCGCCGCCGCGGCATGAACGTGATGGCCCGTTCCCGCGCCGAGTCCGCCAAGCGCGTGGGCGACCGGGTCGAGGTCACGCTCTCCGACGGCCGCGTCATCTCCGGTTCGCACTGCCTGATGGCGGTCGGCGCGATCCCGAACAGCGCGGGCATGGGTCTGGAGGAGGCCGGGGTCCGGCTGAGGGACTCGGGACACATCTGGACGGACAAGGTGTCGCGTACGACGGCGCCCGGCGTGTACGCGGCCGGTGACGTCACCGGTGTCTTCGCGCTCGCGTCGGTCGCGGCGATGCAGGGCCGGATCGCGATGTACCACTTCCTCGGCGACGCAGTCACGCCGCTGAACCTCAAGACCGTCTCGGCGAACGTCTTCACCGACCCGGAGATCGCGACGGTCGGGTACAGCCAGGCGGACGTGGACGCGGGCAAGATCGACGCCCGGATGGTGAAGCTGCCGCTGCTGCGCAACCCGCGCGCGAAGATGCAGGGCATCAGGGACGGCTTCGTCAAGATCTTCTGCCGGCCGGGCACCGGGATCGTGGTCGGCGGAGTGGTCGTCTCGCCGCGCGCTTCGGAACTGATCCACCCCATCTCGATCGCCGTCGACAACAACCTGACGGTCGAACAGATCGCAAACGCTTTCACCGTGTACCCGTCTCTGTCGGGGTCGATCGCCGAGGTGGCGCGGCAGTTGCAGACCCGGAAGGCCACGGGCGAGGCGTAAATCCGGTGAACCCCGGGCACTTCGCCTGGCGGCCGATCAACTTCGAGCGCGCATATACCACTTGACGGGTGCCCCGATGCGCAACTTCGGTAAATCGGCGCATAGTGCTGAAAACGATCGGCCGCTGGGGTTACTGTCAGTTTCGTGTTCGCTGCAGAACGTCGCCAATTGATCCTCGAAATGGTGCGTGCCAACGGTGCCGTGTCGCTCCGTGAGCTCGCCCGCGTCGTCCAGACCTCGGAAGTGACCGTACGGCGGGACGTGCGGGCGCTCGAGGCCGAAGGACTCCTCGACCGCCGGCACGGCGGTGCGGTACTCCCGGGCGGATTCACCCGTGAGTCCGGCTTCCCGCAGAAATCCCTGGCCGCCAGCGCGGAGAAGACGGCCATCGCCGACCTCGCCGCGAGCCTCGTCGAAGAGGGCGAGGCCATTGTGGTCGGCGCGGGGACGACGACGCAGGAGCTGGCCCGCCGGCTCGCCCGCGTACCCGGACTGACCGTCGTCACCAACTCCCTGCTCGTCGCCCAGTCGCTGGCCCATGCCAACCGGGTGGAAGTCGTCATGACCGGAGGGACACTGCGTGGCTCCAACTACGCGCTGGTGGGCAGCGGGGCGGAGCAGTCCCTGCAGGGGCTGCGGGTGTCCCGGGCCTTCCTGTCCGGCAGCGGGCTGACCGCGGAGCGCGGCCTGTCCACGTCCAACATGCTCTCGGCGAGCGTGGACCGGGCGCTGGTGCAGGCAGCGGCGGAAGTCGTGGTGCTCGCCGACCACACCAAGCTCGGCACCGACACGATGTTCCAGACGGTGCCGACGGATGTGATCACGCGCCTCGTCACGGACGAGCCGCCGGTGCATGACGACCGCGCCGCCACCGAGCTGCAGGCGCTGGCCGACCAGGGCGTCCAGATCGCCGTGGCCGGCGCGGGAGCGCCGCCGGTGGAGGGCTCCCGCCCGTCACGCCACGACGTGCCTCTGCCGGTCCAGCGCCGCACCCGTACCACCCAGCTGCGCAGTACGACGGGAGCCCTGGCGCCTGATCCCCTGGACCGTACGCCGCGCGTCGCCGACCTGCGGCGCCGCTGACCGGGGGCGTGGCCGGAGGTGGCGCGGTGCCGGGCTTCGCCCGGCCCGGGCCGGTCATGCTCCGTCGGCCGCCCCGTCCGCTCTCAGCCCCCGCAGCGTCAGCGTCAGCAGCCGGTCGGCCAGCTCCTCGTCCTTCGGGTCCTGTTCCGCCGCCAGTGCGATCGCGTTCGTCAGCTGCATCAGGTCGGCGATCGACACATCCGCCCGTACCGACCCGCTCAGCTGCGCCCGTACCAGCAGCCGCTCGCCCGCCGCGTGCAGCGGCTCGCTGCACGACGAGAGCGCCGAACCCCTGTCGTGGGACGCCGACATGAGCGCCCGCGACAGGCCCCGGTACTCACTCGCATGAGTGATGATGGCGCGCAGCCACTCGACGAGCGCCGTGCACGGCTGCTCGGCGGCGGCCAGTTCGCGGGAGCGTTCCAGCAGTGCTGCGAGCGCCTCCTGGAAGACCGCGCACATGATCGACTGCCGGTTCGGGAAGTGCCGGTACAGCGTGCCGATGCCCACACCGGAGCGGCGCGCGATCTCCTCGAGCGAACCGTCCGTGCCGTACTGCGCGAACACGGCACGCGCTTCGGTCAGCAGGCGCTCGTAGTTGCGGCGCGCATCGGCCCGCATGGGTCGTGCCGGGCCCGCTGCCGTACGGGCCGTACTGCTTGCCATCGAGCCGTCCTCCCGGAGTCCGCCCTGTCGTCCAGGATGCCATCGCTGGACCGGAGGGTGTCTCTGCGGCCCGACGGGCCGTTCGCCCCGCGCAGCCGGCGGGGTGCCGGACAAGTCGGCGGCACCCCACTCGCATGTCAGTCGCGGCTCTTGCCCGGGGTCGGGGCCGCTGCCCGCGCCACGGTCACCGACTCGATGACAACGGGATTTCTGGGCCTTCCGTCGGCGGATTCGTCGGCGGTTCCCCTGTCGGCGATCTCGTGCAGCACGTCCATTCCGCTGATGACTTTCCCGAACGTGGTCCAGTTGGGGCCCATTCTGACCTTGGGGTCAGCGTAAGTGATGAAGAACTGGCTGCCGTTCCTTCCGGGAACCGCCTTGGACATCGACACGGTGCCGGCCGTGTATTTCGATCCGCCAAGATTCTCGTCCGTGAAGAAATACCCAGGATCTGCTGTGCCCTTGCCGTCGGGATCCCCGCATTCCAGCACGAAGATTCCCCGCGTGGTCAGGCGGTGACACTTGCTGTCGTCGAAGTACTTCTTCCCGGCAAGGAAGGAGAACGAGGTGGTGGCGCAGGGCGCCTCCTGCGTCAGGGCCTCGAAGGTGATGTCTCCCCTGTTGGTGACCAGAGTGGCGGTGTACGGCCGCGAGGCGGCCGCGGCGTCGAAGGTGGGGAGTCCGACGGACGTCCTGCCTCCGGTGGCTGTGTAGGAGCATGCGACCGGCGCTTTCGCATCGGCGCTGTTCCCGGTCAGGGAGACCACCGTCCAGGTCAGTCCCGAACAGACCGTGGTGACGGCGAGAAACGTCATCAACGCCTTGGTCACACGTCTTCCGGTCCGTGAACCGGGATTCAGCTTTCCTCGCCAATCTCTGACGGACATTCGATCCTCGATTTGTGGTGGGCGCAGTGGATGACGCGACGCGGAAAGCGTATCCAGGCGCCTTGGTGCCGGACGGCCGACACACTTCGTTCTCCGCCAACTCGGCGCGCCCGCACAGGTGGTGTGCCGATAGGCCGGACAAGTAATTGATCCGATAGAGAGAGAATCGGCGCTGAACATACGTGTGGGGCCTGCCCGTTGTCCTATGGACCGGGCAGGCCCCACACGTGGTGGACGATCCGGCGGATCAGTCCTTGATCTCGCAGATGGTCGCGCCGGACGTCAGCGACGCGCCGACCTCCGCCGACAGGCCCTTGACCGTGCCGGAGCGGTGGGCGTTGAGCGGCTGTTCCATCTTCATGGCTTCGAGGACGACGATGAGGTCGCCTTCCTGGACCTCCTGGCCTTCCTCGACGGCGACCTTGACGATGGTGCCCTGCATGGGAGAGGTGAGGGTGTCACCGGAGGCGGCCGAGGCGGACTTCTTGGTGGCCCTGCGCTTGGGCTTGGCGCCGGCGGCGAGGCCGGTGCGGGCCAGGGTCATGCCGAGCGAGGACGGCAGGGAGACCTCGAGGCGCTTGCCGCCGACCTCGACCACGATGGTCTCGCGGCCGGCCTCCTCGTCCTCCTCCGTGTCGGCGGGCATGACGTAGGGCTTGATGTCGTTGACGAACTCGGTCTCGATCCACCGGGTGTGGACGCGGAACGGGTCGGCGGTGAACGCCGGGTCGGACACGACCGCACGGTGGAACGGGATGGCGGTGGCCATGCCCTCGACCTGGAACTCGGCCAGCGCACGCGCCGCGCGCTGCAGCGCCTGCTCACGCGTGGCACCGGTGACGATCAGCTTCGCCAGCAGCGAGTCCCACGCCGGGCCGATCACGGAGCCGGACTCCACACCCGCGTCGAGGCGGACGCCCGGGCCGCTGGGCGGGGCGAAGGTGGTGACGGTGCCGGGCGCGGGCAGGAAGCCCCGGCCGGGGTCCTCACCGTTGATGCGGAACTCGAAGGAGTGGCCGCGCACGGCCGGGTCGTCGTAACCGAGCTTCTCGCCGTCGGCGATGCGGAACATCTCGCGGACCAGGTCGATGCCGGTGACCTCTTCGGTGACCGGGTGTTCGACCTGGAGGCGGGTGTTGACCTCGAGGAAGGAGATGGTGCCGTCGGTGCCGACGAGGAACTCGACGGTGCCGGCGCCGACGTAGCCGGCTTCCTTGAGGATGGCCTTGGAGGCGCGGTACAGCTCGGCGTTCTGCTTGTCGGTGAGGAAGGGCGCCGGGGCCTCCTCGACCAGCTTCTGGTGGCGGCGCTGGAGGGAGCAGTCCCGGGTGGAGACGACCACGACGTTGCCGTGGCTGTCGGCCAGGCACTGGGTCTCCACGTGGCGCGGCTTGTCGAGGTACCGCTCGACGAAGCACTCGCCGCGGCCGAACGCGGCGACGGCCTCGCGGACCGCGGACTCGTACAGCTCCGGGACCTCTTCGAGGGTGCGGGCGACCTTCAGACCGCGGCCGCCGCCGCCGAAGGCGGCCTTGATGGCGATCGGCAGCCCGTGCTGCTGGGCGAACGCGACGACCTCGTCGGCGCCGGAGACGGGGTCGGGGGTCCCGGCGACCAGCGGGGCGCCGGCGCGCTGGGCGATGTGACGGGCGGCGACCTTGTCGCCGAGGTCCCGGATGGCCTGCGGGGGCGGGCCGATCCAGGTCAGGCCGGCGTCGATGACCGCCTGGGCGAACTCCGCGTTCTCCGAGAGGAAGCCGTATCCGGGATGGACGGCATCGGCTCCGGAATCGGCTGCGGCCTGGAGCACCTTGGCCATGTCCAGATAACTGGTGGCCGGGGTGTCACCGCCCAGGGCGAACGCTTCGTCGGCCGCGCGGACATGCAATGCGTCCCGGTCCGGATCGGCGTAGACGGCTACGCTCGAGATCCCGGCGTCCCGGCAGGCACGGGCAACGCGGACAGCGATTTCGCCACGGTTGGCGATGAGCACCTTGCGCACGATGGCTCCCTCCTTGAAACAAGCTGAGTTTAGGGACTGCCGACACGGCCTTTCGACCCGTCCCCAGTGGTGAGCTTGCCCACACGGAGCGTGATTCGAGGCTCGCGCAACCGCGAAATCCCTTGTCGCACCACGGTACGACGGGTTCCTCCTCCGCACAGTAACCCTCTGGTGTGGCCAAGGTCTCTGTTCGCAGGGCAAGCCGCCGAACGGGTTTCTTTGTGGGGTCCCTACGAAGGCGTCGGTGATTCTTTGCCGTGAGGCCGGGCGTGCCACGCCTCTTGTCCCGGGGTTTACCCGTTAGTAGCGTTCGCGCTGTCGTACGCACATCCGGTAACACAGAGGGTTGGGGGCGCCGTGGCGCGCAGACCGGTGGCCGTAGTGGCTGCGCTTGTCCTGCTGGTGGAGGCCGTCGGCTTCGTGGCGCTCAACGGCATCATGGCCAGGTTCGTCGAGGCTCAGCAGATGTCGCTGGACGGCCTCGATCCTGACGCGATGGTCACCGGCACGTGGGCGCTGGGGATAGCGACCGGCCTGTTTCTGGCGTCGTGCAGCGTCGCCCTGGTGCTCGCCGCTGTGCGCGACCGGGCCCCGGGCCGGTTCGCCCGTGTCCTGCTGATCAGCTGCGCGGTCACGCACGGTGTGCTGGGTGCGCTGACGGTGGGTCTGGTCGGCTGGTACGCGTTCGGGTTCATGATGACGGTGCTCGCCCTGATCGTGGCGTCGCTGATCGCGTACGGCAAGGAGTTCGGGCGGGCCGCGCCGGAGACCGAGGACGGGCCCGGCCCCGCCGCCACGAAGGGCGCGGCGCCCGCCTAGCGGACGGAGCCGCCGCCGCGCCCGGAGCGAGCCGCCCGGGGGCTGTTGCGGGGTGCCGGCGGATGCCGGCAGCCCCTCCGGATCAGGCCCAGAGGTCGGTGATCGAGAAGTCCAGTTCCGCAAGGAGCGTGCGCAGCAGCGGCAGCGAGAGCCCGATGACGTTCCCGTAGTCGCCCTCGATCCCGTCGATGAACGCCGCCGAGCGGCCGTCCAGGGTGAACGCGCCCGCCACATGGAGCGGTTCGCCGCTGGCGACGTACGCGGCGATCTCGGCGTCCGTCGGCTCCCCGAAGCGCACGACGGTCGACGCGGTCCTGGACACATGCCGGCCGGTCGCCGTGTCGATCAGGCAGTGACCCGTCCGGAGCACCCCGGAGCGGGCGCGCATCGCCTTCCAGCGAGCCGTCGCCTCCTCCCCGTCCGCGGGCTTGCCCAGCGCCTGCCCGTCGAAGTCGAGCACCGAGTCGCAGCCGATCACCAGGGCGCCCGCGACCTCGGGGCGGGCCGCCACCGCGGCGGTCTTGGCCTCGGCGAGCACCAGGGCCAGCTCCGCCGGGGTCGGGGCGCTCAGCCTGTCCTCGTCGACGCCGCTGACGATCACCTCGGGGGCGAGACCTGCCTGCCGGAGCAGGCCCAGACGGGCCGGAGAAGCGGAGGCGAGGACGACGCGAGGGCGGGCGACGGAGGTCATGGGCCTCATCGTAGGCGCAGCGGCCTGCCGCCCCGGGCCCGGCCCGATGCCCCCGGGAACGTCCCGCACAGCCCGAGCCCCTGGCGCCGGCTCAGCGCAGGCCGGACAGGAACATCACCACCACCATCGCCAGCGCCAGCACAACCCCGGCTCGTCGCAGCACGGCCTGCATGTCGCGCATTTCCTTGGGGGGCTCGTTCTCGGGGTCGGACCACAGCATGCCTTCGATCCTGCTGGCGCCTCCCGCGTCGCGCCTGAGTACGCGTACTCAACCCTGACCCCGCGGCGGGACCACGAGCCACTCTTTCGCAGGGCGCCGGGCCCGGCGCCGACCGGGCTTCCCCAGGGGAAGGCCGCCCGCGCCACCCGCACCGTGGCCACCGGAAGCTCCCCCGGCTCCTCCGGCATCGGCACCTTCCCCGTGCAACGACGTCGGCTCCCAGGACCGCAATCAGGTCCTGGGAGCCGACGTCACGCGAAGAACCGGATCGACCAACAGCATGCCTGCGGGATCCGGCCCGTCCACCTTTCACTTCACAGCACAGGGGCTCGCTACACCGGCCAGTAGCTGCGCGCCCAGGACCGCGGTCCCGGCAGCGGCCTGCGTGTACGCGCGATCCGCGCCGGGTCCGACCATCCCTCGGGCGGCAGCGGGTCCCCGGCCTCGGCGTTCGCCGTCGCCGCGGCCCGCGCCTGAACCACCGCCAGTGCGGCGGCCAGTTCCTCCGGGGTCGGGTTTCCTCGTACGACCTTGATCATCCCGAAGTCCCTTTCCTAGAGGGGGATGTTGCCGTGCTTCTTCGGGGGCAGGCTCTCCCGCTTCGTCCGCAGCTGACGCAGACCCTTGACGACCTGCGCCCGCGTCTCCGACGGCATGATCACCGCGTCGATGTAGCCGCGCTCGGCCGCCGTGTACGGGTTGAGCAGTGCGTCCTCGTACTCCTGGATCAGGCGCGCCCGGGTCGCCTCCTGGTCCTCCGCGGCCGCGATGGTGCGCCGGTGCAGGATGTTGACCGCGCCCTGGGCGCCCATCACCGCGATCTGCGAGGTGGGCCAGGCCAGGTTGAGGTCGGCGCCCAGGTGCTTGGAGCCCATGACGTCGTAGGCACCGCCGAACGCCTTGCGCGTGATCACCGTGATCAGCGGGACGGTCGCCTCCGCGTACGCGTAGATCAGCTTCGCCCCGCGCCGGATGATGCCGCTGTACTCCTGGTCGACACCCGGCAGGAAGCCCGGCACGTCCACGAACGTCAGCACCGGGACGTTGAACGCGTCGCAGGTGCGCACGAAGCGCGCGGCCTTCTCGGAGGCGTTGATGTCGAGGCAGCCGGCGAACTGCATGGGCTGGTTCGCCACGATGCCGACCGGGAAGCCCTCCACCCGGCCGAAGCCGGTGAGGATGTTCGGCGCGAACATCGCCTGGGTCTCCAGGAACTCACCCTCGTCCAGCACATGCTCGATGACCGTGTGCATGTCGTACGGCTGGTTCGCGGAGTCCGGGATGAGGGTGTCCAGTTCGCGGTCCTCGGCACTCACCGCCGTGTCCGCCGGCTCCGGGAAGGCGGGCGGCTCGGACAGGTTGTTGGACGGCAGGTACGACAGCAGGGACTTGACGTACTCGATCGCGTCCTTCTCGTCGCCCGACATGTGGTGCGCGACACCCGACGTGGTGTTGTGCGTGCGGGCGCCGCCCAGCTCCTCGAAGCCGACGTCCTCGCCGGTGACCGTCTTGATGACGTCGGGGCCGGTGATGAACATGTGCGAGGTCTGGTCGACCATCACCGTGAAGTCGGTGATCGCGGGGGAGTAGACCGCGCCGCCCGCGCACGGGCCGACGATCAGGCTGATCTGCGGAATGACACCCGACGCATGCGTGTTGCGGCGGAAGATCTCGCCGTACATGCCGAGGGCGCTGACGCCCTCCTGGATACGGGCGCCGCCGGAGTCGTTGATGCCGATGACCGGGCAGCCGGTCTTCAGCGCGAAGTCCATCACCTTGATGATCTTCTGGCCGAACACCTCGCCGAGAGCACCACCGAAGACGGTGAAGTCCTGCGAGAACACGGCTACCGGGCGGCCGTCGACGGTGCCGTATCCGGTGACCACACCGTCGCCGTAGGGACGGGTCTTGTCCAGGCCGAAGTTGGTGGAGCGGTGCCGGGCGAACTCGTCCAGCTCGACGAAGGAGTCCTCGTCGAGGAGCAGGTCGACCCGCTCCCGGGCCGTCAACTTGCCCTTGGCGTGCTGCTTTTCCACCGCGCGAGCGGAGCCGGCGTGCGTCGCCTCGTCAATACGGCGCTGCAGATCCGCGATCTTTCCCGCGGTGGTGTGGCTGCTTTGATTCAGAGAGAGGGCGATCTCTTCCGGCTCGGACATCGGGATGCGGCTCCCTGGCTGGTCACGGGGTCGGTAAAGGGGGTGCGTAACGGGTTCCGTTGCTACTGACTCGTAGCGTATCGGCGCGGATACCGTTCGGCAGTGCGGCGTTGGCCACACCTAACCTGGCTTGCATGACGCCACAGAATGCGCCCGACAGCCGCTGGTCCGACCTCGACCGGCCCCCGCTGAACGTTGCCGCACTGCGCAGGGCCCTGCTGGTGCCGGGCTCCTTGTGGACCTCTCTCGATGTGGTCACCTCCACCGGCTCCACCAACTCCGACCTGGCCGCGCTGGCCACGTCCAGGCCCGAGGGCGCCGTGCTCATCGCCGAGGAGCAGACCGCCGGGCGGGGGCGGCTGGACCGGAGCTGGACCGCTCCCGCGCGCTCGGGCCTGTTCCTGTCCGTACTCCTGCGCCCCGGCACCGACGTGCCCGTGGCGCGCTGGGGCTGGATGGCGCTGCTCACCGGAGTGGCCGCCGCGACCGGGCTCGCCAAGGCCGCCGGGGTCGACATGTCCCTCAAATGGCCTAATGACCTGATGGTCACCGTCGGTGGCGAGGAACGCAAGGCGGGCGGGATCCTGGCCGAGCGCGCCGGGGACGAGGCGGTCGTCGTCGGCATGGGGATCAATGTGTCCCTGCGGGCCGACGAGCTCCCCGTCCCGACGGCGGGGTCGCTGGGCCTGGCGAACGCCGTCTCCACCGACCGCGACCCGCTGCTGCGGGCCGTGCTGCGCTCGCTCGAGCGGTGGTACGGCGACTGGCGGGCGGCAGGCGGCGACCCGGGCGCGAGCGGGCTCCAGGCGGCGTACGCGGCGGGCTGCTCGACCCTGGGGCGCGAGGTGCGGGCCGAGCTGCCCGGCGCGCGCTCCCTCACCGGCGAAGCGGTGGCGCTCGACGGGGACGGGCGCCTGGTGCTGCGGACGGGGGACGGCGAGCGGCACGCGGTCAGCGCGGGGGACATCGTCCATCTGCGGCCGGCGACCTGACCGCCGCCCAGGGGCCGGCCGCCGGTTGCGGTTCAATCCTCATCCATCTCGAATCCGCCGAATCCACTGAATCCGTCCGGTCGCCGGGACGTGAGCCAGGGCACACCTGCCGTATCGTTGAGGCGTTCGGCGACAGATCGGCAGGGCATTGCGCAGGGAACGGGCAGGAGGCGGCTGGTGACCGTCGACGACACCACTTCCGGCGCGGGCGCACAGCCGCCGTCGGACTCCTCCTCCGGCTCCTCCGGCGCGTCCGCCCGCTCGTCGTCCTCGGTGCACCCGACGCCGCACCACGAGGTCGACCACACGGCGGAACCGACGCACGACCCGCTCGCCATCCGGCTGGAGCAGCTGATCCTGGGGGCCGAGCGGCGCTACACCCCCTTCCAGGCGGCCCGCACCGCGGGCGTCTCCATGGAGCTGGCCTCGCGGTTCTGGCGGGCGATGGGCTTCGCCGACATCGGGCAGGCGAAGGCGCTGACCGAGGCGGACGTGCTGGCGCTGCGGCGGCTGGCCGGTCTGGTCGAGGCAGGCCTGCTCAGCGAGCCGATGGCGATCCAGGTCGCGCGCTCGACCGGGCAGACCACCGCCCGGCTGGCGGAATGGCAGATCGATTCCTTCCTGGAGGGCCTGACCGAGCCGCCCGAGCCGGGGATGACCCGCACCGAGGTCACCTATCCGCTGGTCGAGCTGCTGCTGCCCGAGCTCGAGGAGTTCCTGGTCTACGTGTGGCGGCGGCAGCTCGCCGCGGCCACCGGACGCGTGGTGCAGGCCGCCGACGACGAGGAGATGGTCGACCGCAGGCTGGCCGTCGGTTTCGCGGACCTCGTGGGCTTCACGCGGCTGACCCGCCGCCTGGAGGAGGAAGAACTCGGCGAGCTGGTCGAGTCGTTCGAGACCACGTGCGCGGACCTGGTCGCGGCGCACGGCGGCCGGCTGATCAAGACCCTCGGTGACGAGGTGCTGTACGCGGCGGACGACGCGGGCACGGCGGCGGAGATCGCGCTGCGCCTGATCGACGCCATGACGCACGACGAGTCGATGCCGGCGCTGCGGGTCGGCATCGCCTTCGGCACGGTCACGACGCGCATGGGCGACGTGTTCGGTACGACGGTGAACCTGGCGAGCCGCCTCACCTCGATAGCGCCGAAGGACGCGGTCCTGGTCGACGGGGCGTTCGCCGAGGAGCTGATCCGCACGGGAGACGCACCGGCCTCGGAGGCGGAGGCGGCCCAGGAGGCGGCCACGGCGGAGAAGGAGGGCGCCGAGCCCCCCGCATACCGCTTCGCCCTCCAGCCGATGTGGCAGCGGCCGGTGCGTGGCCTCGGCGTGATCGAGCCGTGGCTGCTGTCGCGGCGCCCGACATCCTGAGCACCGCCCCGACATCCTGAGCACCGCCCCGACATCCTGAGCACTGCCCCGGCGTCCTGGGCAGCGTCCCGCGGCCGGGCATCGCGTTCCCGCGGGGACCACGCCTATGATCCCGGTGAATCATCGTTCCGTGTTCCTCGGGGGTTCCCCCCAAACCCCCAGGGAGGGGTCGTCACATGGCCGAGTCCGAGCAGCGGTTCGGGGAGTTCGTCGTCGTGCGCAGGCACGAGCAGGGGCATGTCGCCGAGCTCGTGCTGGACCGGCCGAAGGCCATGAACGCCGTCTCCACCGAGATGGCCCGCTCCATCGGTGCCGCCTGTGCCGCGCTCGGCGCGGACCGGGACGTACGCGTGACCGTCCTGACCTCCTCGCACGAGCGGGCCTTCTGCGTCGGCGCCGACCTCAAGGAGCGGAACTCCTTCACCGACGCCGAGTTGGTGCGGCAGCGGCCCACCGCGCGGGGCGCGTACACCGGCGTGCTGGAGCTGCCGATGCCGGCCATCGCCGCCGTGCACGGATTCGCGCTCGGCGGGGGATTCGAGCTCGCGCTGTCCTGCGATGTGATCGTCGCCGACGCCACCGCCGTCGTCGGTCTGCCCGAGGTTTCCGTCGGAGTCATCCCCGGAGGCGGCGGCACCCAGCTGCTGCCGCGCCGCGTCGGTGCGGCCCGGGCCGCCGAGCTGGTCTTCTCGGCACGGCGGGTGGAGGCCGCCGAGGCGCGGGAGTTGGGTCTGGTCGACGTCCTCGCGGACGACGCCCGCGCCGAGGCCCTCGCCCTCGCCACCAGGATCGCCGCGAACTCCCCGGTCGGGCTGCGCAACGCCAAGCGCGCGATGCGGCTCGGGCAGGGACTCGACCTGCGGGCCGGCCTGGAGGTCGAGGACGCGGCCTGGCGTGCCACCGCCTTCTCCGGGGACCGCGCCGAGGGCGTGGCGGCCTTCAACGAGAAGCGCACGCCCCAGTGGCCCGGAGAGTGATCGGCCGACCCTCGGGGCGCGCGGTGCAACCCAACTGATCAAACTGGCCGAAACCTCCCTAAGCTGGGGTGATGGCTGAGGATCGGCGGTTGAGGGCCGTGGTGGCGCTGGCGCAGGCGATGGCGGCCGCGCACACACCGCGCGACTCCTGGCGGGCGGCGGCGCTGGGCGCCTGTGACGCGCTCGCCGGGACCTTCGCCGCGCTCTCGGTGTGGGAGCGGGAGCGCGGGCGGCTCCGGGTGCTCGTCAACGCGGGCGAACGGGCCGACGGCGAGGAGGAGTTCCCCGAGTCGGAGACGTACCCCGTCAACCACTTCCCGGAGATCGCCGAGTTCCTGCACGAGCGTTGGGCCGCCGGCGGAGAACCGGACGGCTGGGTGGAGACGGTGGACGGTCCGGCCACGCCCGAGCACGGCTACAGCCACCAGAGGATGGCGGCCCTGCGGCGCCGCAAGCGCGGTTGCTGCGTCGTCGCGCCGATCGTGCTGCACGGGCGGGCCTGGGGCGAGCTCTATGTCGCACGCCCGCCGGCCGCCCCCGTCTTCGACCGGGACGACGCCGACTTCGCCACGGTCCTCGCCTCGGTCGTGGCCGCCGGGATCTCGCAGACCGAGCGGCTGGAGGAGGTGCGCCGGCTCGCCTTCACCGATCCGCTGACCGGACTCGCCAACCGCCGTGCCGTCGACGCCCGTCTCGACGAGGCCATCGAGGCGCACCGCGCGGACGGGACGGTCGTCAGTCTCGTCGTTTGCGATCTCAACGGCCTGAAGCAGGTGAACGACACCCACGGCCACGCGGTCGGCGACCGGCTGCTGGAGCGGTTCGGATCGGTCCTGTCGCTGTGCGGCGCGATGCTGCCGGGCGCGCTGGCCGCCCGGCTGGGCGGGGACGAGTTCTGTCTGGTCACGGTGGGCCCTTCGGCGGGCGACGTGGTCCGGGTCGCCGATGAACTGTGCGTCCGTGCCCAGGGGTTGGAGCTCGGCGAGGGTGTCGCGTGCGGGGTCGCGTCGACCGGGGACCCGATCGGCCAGGTCCGCTCGGGCCGCCGGCTGTTCCGGCTCGCGGACGCGGCCCAGTACCGGGCGAAGGCGGCGCGCTCCCCGAAGCCGGTGGTGGCGGGCCGTGACGGCACGGTGCTCCGGCTCGCCGACACCCCGCCGCGCTCGCCGCAGGACCGCCGCCGCTTCCGGGACGCGCGCCCGGAGGACGACCAGGAGCCGTGGAGCGAGCCCTGAGCGCTCTCCGGGCGAGTGCAGGGAGGTCTGGCCCCTACCGGGGAGTAAGGGGCGAACTCGGCCGCCACTGGTGACAGGTTTGGATTCAGTCCGTACGCTGCTGAATATGGATATGCACACTGTCGTGGTGGGGACGTCCGGTACCACCGCCGCCGACGTCATCGCCGTGGCCCGCGGGGGCGCCCGTATCGAGCTCTCCGACGAGGCCCGCACCGCCCTCGCAGCGGCCCGCGCCGTCGTGGACGCACTGGCCGCCAAGCCCGAGCCCGTCTACGGGGTCTCCACCGGATTCGGCGCCCTCGCCTCCCGGCACATCAACCCCGACCTCCGGGCCCAGCTGCAGCGCAACATCGTGCGCTCGCACGCCGCCGGTATGGGCCCGCGCGTCGAGCGCGAGGTCGTCCGCGCCCTGATGTTCCTGCGCCTGAAGACCGTCGCCTCCGGCCACACCGGAGTACGCCCCGAGGTCGCGCAGACCATGGCCGACGTGCTGAACGCCGGCATCACGCCCGTCGTCCACGAGTACGGCTCCCTGGGCTGCTCCGGAGACCTCGCCCCGCTCTCCCACTGCGCCCTGGCCCTCATGGGCGAGGGGGACGCCGAAGGCCCCGACGGCACCGTCCGCCCGGCCGGTGAGCTCCTCGCCGAGCACGGCATCGAGCCCGTCGTGCTGCGCGAGAAGGAGGGCCTCGCCCTCCTCAACGGCACCGACGGCATGCTCGGCATGCTGATCATGGCCCTCGCCGACCTCGAGCGGCTCTACAAGTCCGCCGACGTCACCGCCGCCCTGTCGCTGGAGGCCCTGCTCGGCACCGAGAAGGTCCTCGCCCCCGAGCTGCACGCCATCCGCCCGCACCCCGGCCAGGCCGCCTCGGCCGCCAACATGCTCGCGGTGCTCAAGGGCTCCGGGCTCACCGGCCACTTCCAGGAGGAGGAGGCGCCCCGCGTCCAGGACGCCTACTCGGTGCGCTGCGCCCCGCAGGTCGCGGGCGCCGGCCGCGACACGATGGCGCACGCCCGCCTGGTCGCCGACCGCGAACTCGCCTCCTCGGTCGACAACCCGGTGGTACTCGCCGACGGAAGGGTCGAGTCCAACGGCAACTTCCACGGCGCACCCGTCGCGTACGTCCTGGACTTCCTCGCCATCGCCGCCGCAGACCTCGGCTCCATCGCCGAGCGCCGCACCGACCGGCTCCTCGACAAGAACCGCTCGCACGGCCTGCCGCCGTTCCTCGCCGACGACGCCGGCGTCGACTCCGGCCTGATGATCGCCCAGTACACCCAGGCCGCCCTGGTCAGCGAGATGAAGCGGCAGGCCGTCCCGGCATCCGCCGACTCCATCCCGTCCTCCGCGATGCAGGAGGACCACGTCTCCATGGGCTGGTCGGCCGCGCGCAAGCTGCGCACCGCCATCGGCAACCTCAACCGGATCATCGCCGTCGAGCTGTACGCGGCGACCCGCGCGATCGAACTGCGGCGCCATCTGACCCCGGCCCCCGCCTCGCAGGCCGCCATCGCCGCCCTGCGCGCCGCGGGCGTCGAGGGCCCCGGCCCTGACCGGTTCCTCGCCCCCGACCTGGAGGCCGCGGACGCCTTCGTACGGGACGGGAAGCTCGTCGAGGCCGTCGAGCCGGTGATCGGCCCGCTGGCCTAGCGGAACGGCCGGGCCCGGCAGCGGCCACGTCACGCAAAAGGGCCGCCCCGCCGCATCGGGGGGCGGCCCTTCGCGCTCCGTCAGAACGCGGCCGGGGCGGATGCGCGCCTGCGCACCGAGTAGGCCACGAACCCCGCCCCGATGCCCAGGCACGCCGTCCCGGTGATCACATACGGGGTGGTGTCGACACTGCCGGTCTGCGCGAGCGTCAGCTGCTGCTGACTCTCCGTGGTCGCCACGCCCTCGGAGACCTCCGCGGCGGAGGCGGTCGAACCGGTGCCGGAGTGCCGCGCGGAGTGTTTCTCTGCAGTGGCGTTGGCCGAGGGGACGAACCACAGAGCACAGAGCAAAGTCCCTGCGGCAGTGGCGGTGAGCAGCGGTCGACGTGCGACGGACACGGACTCGATCCCCCTTGAGGCATCCTCGACTTGGGTGGGTGCGCTGATGCTAGTGAAAGCAGCGGGTCGCAGGAAAGCCGCGAGCGCGGGAGCCCTACTCTCCGTCGTGTGACTACTTCTGAGACATCACAGTATGTGCGCCTACATGTGGAATTGGTGCTGGAGATCCAGGACCCCGGCGCCCTGACCGGCGCGGCCCTGGAGCGGATCGCGGACGACGAGTTCATGCCGGACGAGGAACGCGCGCACGCCGGTGCCACGGTCCGCGAGGACGAGGCGGAGGCGCTCGCGTATCTCGTGGACCCGTTCGACCTGGTCGGCGAGGTGCCCGGGGTGGAGCTCGCGCAGGCGTCGTGGAGCAGCGAGCAGATCGAGTACGACCCGGATGCGGAGGAATGGGACCTGGACGAGGAGGATGGAGAGTACGAGGATGAGGCAGGCACCGACGACGATGCCGGCCGCTGAGGCCGTCACGGGAATCTGACAGGCTTCGGGCCCCGGATCGCCGGGCAGGCGAACCAGGGCCCGGCCGGATCCGTGCCATGTTCCGTGTCGATCCGCGAACGGGCGCAACCAGCGCGGCGCCCGTCGCGTCGATCAGAATCGGTGCCGGAGTCTCGTGGGTCGAGATGGCGGTGAGTGGTGTTCCCCACATCCGTTCCGGGTGTGGAACCGGATCGCCCGGAACGCGTGTTACCAAGTGAGCGGTCAGGGGAATCGGTAACGATGGAGAAGCGTGTGATGACGGAAAGCAAGCGACGCCGGGGCCTGATGGTCGCCTCCGCGGTACTCGGCGGCGTGCTGGTGCTTTCGGCCTGCTCCGACGACGGGGACAAGTCCGGCGGCGCCCAGGACACATCACAGGCCAGGGCCGACGAGGCGGCCGCCAAGGACACCTCCAAGGCCCGAATAGCGATCTCGCCCAAGAACGGCGCGACCAACGCCAGCATCAACAACGCGGCCAAGGTCACCGTCAGCGACGGCACGCTGACCGAGGTCACGATGACCACGGCCGACGGCACGCCGGTGCAGGGCACCCTCGCGGCCGGCGGCAAGAGCTGGAAGCCCGACGGGCAGCTGCAGCGCTCGACCACCTACAAGATCGCCGCGGTGGCGAAGGACGCCAAGGGCCTCGAGGCCCACGAGAACGCGTCGTTCACGACCGTCTCGCCCGCCAACAGCTTCATCGGCAACTTCACGCCGGAGGACGGCTCCACCGTCGGCGTCGGCATGCCGGTCTCGATCAACTTCAACAAGGCGATCACCGACAAGAAGGCCGTCCAGTCCGGGATCACCGTGACCTCCAGCAGCGGTCAGGAGGTCGTCGGCCACTGGTTCAACCCCCAGCGCCTCGACTTCCGCCCCGACCAGTACTGGCAGGCCGGCTCGACCGTCACCCTGAAGCTCGAACTGGACGGCGTCGAGGGCGCGCCCGGTGTCGTCGGTGTCCAGCAGAAGACGGTCACCTTCAAGATCGGCCGGAACCAGGTCTCCGTCGTCGACGCCGCCGCCAAGACCCTGACGGTCACCCAGGACGGCAAGACGGTCAAGACCATCCCGATCTCCGCCGGTTCGCCCGACAACCCGACCTACAACGGTCAGATGGTGATCTCCGAGAAGTTCAAGGAGACCCGGATGAACGGTGCGACGGTCGGCTTCACGGACGACGACGGCAAGGGCGAGTACGACATCAAGGACGTCCCGCACGCGATGCGGCTGTCCACGTCGGGCACCTTCATCCACGGCAACTACTGGGGTGCCGACTCGGTCTTCGGCTCCGTCAACACCAGCCACGGCTGTGTGGGCCTGAACGACGTCAAGGGCGCGGGCGACCCGAACCAGCCCGCCGCCTGGTTCTTCGACAACTCGATCGTCGGTGACGTGGTGGTCGTCAAGAACTCCAAGGACACCACCATCAAGCCCGACAACGGCCTGAACGGCTGGAACCTGAACTGGGCGCAGTGGAAGGCCGCCTCCGCCGTCTGATCCCACCACCCGCACACTCCCACCGGCGGCGGCACCCTGGCTCAGGGTGCCGCCGCCGGCGTCTGCTCCGCCGTGCCCCTCGCGAAATTCCCCTGCGCGGCCGACGGCACGACCGTACGGTCCACAGCATGACGATCATCCGCCTTCCCTCCCCGCCGGCCGCCGCCACTGTCGACGCCTGGCACGCCGTCCTCCGGGCCGCGCATCTGCACGATCTGCCCGCCGACGTGCCCCCGCCGGGCCGGGCGCAGACCGAGGGAAAGCTCCGGCACCCCTCGGTGAACACCGAGGCCGTCCACCTCGTGGCCGTCGCCGCCGACGGCTCGTACGACGGCGTCGCGTCCCTGGTGCTGTTCCTGGACGAGAGAAACCGGCACACCGCCTTCCTCGACATGCTCGCCGTGCACCCGAGAGCAAGGAAGCAGGGCATCGGCGCGCGGCTCTGGAGCGCCGTACGCGACGAACTCGCCGCCCACAGGCGCACATCGGTCACGGTCGAAATCGAACTCGGCGGCGCGGGCGAGGCGTTCGCCGTCGGCCTCGGCTTCACCGATGTGCTGTCACTCGCCTGGTACGTGCAGAACATCTCCGACGCGCTCGCCGTCCACCCCCTGCCGGCCCGGCTGCCCGACGGCTACACCTACGCCCACTGGACCGGTGTCGTGCCCGACACGCTCGCCGCCGCGTTCGCCGAGGCTCACAACGCCATGGAGGACGCACCCAGCGGTGACATGGACCGGGCCACCCCCGCATGGGACGCGGACCGGGTCCGGGCCGCGGCACAGGTGATCGAGGACCGCGGCGGCGTCATCCTCTCCTCGGCGCTGGTGCACACGGCGGGCGGCAGCGACACCGTGGCCGCGTACACCGAGCTGGTGCTGCGCGACCCGTCGGACGTGCGGGCCCTGCAGTACGACACGGTGGTCCTGCCCGCTCACCGCGGCCGCGGCCTCGGCCGGGCCGTCAAGCGCCATATGCTCACCGCGGTCGCCTCGGCCCACCCGTACGTACGCGAGATCGCGACCACCGTCGCCGACGAGAACCGCCCGATGCTGGCGGTCAACCAGCAGCTCGGCTACCGGCGCGAGCGGGCCGTCGGCTACTTCCAGGCCGTGCTCCCACCCGAACGCGCCGGGCGGCCGGAGCGTCAGGCGGACGGGGACGGCGACGCCGCGGACGGCGCCGACGGCGGCAGGGCGTAGACATTGTCCGGGGTCACGATGCGGGTGACGGCATTCGCGAACAGCGTGCTGTTCTCGGAGCCCTTGTAGAGGAAGTCCGCGTTGGTGAGGATCACCAACGTCGCCTTGGCCGAGGGCAGATAGACCGTCACCGACTCGTAGCCGGGGAGCGAGCCGTTGTGCCCGATCCACCCGTTGGTGGTGAAGATGCCGAGCCCGTACGCGGTCCCCGGGTAGCCGGTGGGCAGCATCCGCAGGCGCTGCCGTTGTGTGGCGGGCTCGAGCAGTGTGCCTTTCGCGAGGATCGGCGCCCATCTCCGCAGGTCCTGCAGGTCGGAGATGATCGCGCCGGCGGCCCAGGCCCAGGACGGGTCCCAGTTCGTCGCGTTCGCGACCTCGCCGTTCGGCGTCTGCATCGTGTAGCCCTGGGCGTGCGGCTCGGGGAACTCGGTCCCCTTGGGGAAGAGCGTGTTGCGCAGACCCGCCGGTTCGATGACCTGCTGCTCGAGGAAGTCGCCCAGCGGTTGGCCGCTCACCTCCTCGATGACCAGGCCGAGCAGGATCAGGTTCGTGTTGGAGTAGTTGAACTTCTGCCCCGGGGCGAACAGTGGAGGGTGCTTGAAGGCGTAGTCGAGCAGCTGCTGCGGTGTGAACTTCCGGTCGGGGTCGGACATGAAGGCTTTGTCGAAGTCCGGGTCCTGGGTGTACGAGAAGAGTCCGCTGCGCATCTCGGCGAGCTGGCGCAGGGTGATCCGGTCCCCGTTGGGGACGTCGTCCACGTACTTCGAGATCGGGTCGTCGAGACCGAGCCGCCCCGCGTCCACCAGCCGCAGGATCCCGGTCACCGTGAACGTCTTGGTCTCGCTGCCGATCCGCATGTGCAGGTTCTCCGACATGGCGGCACCGGTGCCCTTGTCGGCCACACCGAACGAGCGGACGTAGGTGCCCTTGCCCGGCAGCCACAGCCCCACGGTCACCCCGGGCACGCCCGCCTGCTTCAGCGTCTGCTGGACGGCCTTGTCCAGCTGCGACGACAGAGCCGGGGTGAGTTCACGGACCGAGGTGCTGGGGGAGGGCGTCGGGGCGGCGGCCGCCGGCGGGGCGTTCGTCGTGGTGCCGCTGCACGCCGTCACTGCCAGAAGCCCGGCGGCGGCGCATGCCGCCACGGCGAGCCTGCCCTGGGCTGTTGCCGCCGCCCACCTGCGGCGTTCGGAGCTGCGCGTCATCCCGGATGCCTCTTTCCGCCGTGCGGTCGGTGCGGCGGCACGCGGAGAAGGAGGGTCGCGAAGGGGCGCGTGCCATGCCCAACGTAAGTCCGGCGCATGTCCCCGAAGAGGTGACCGGGCCCGGCACTGACCCGTTCGCAGCAGGCCGGAACGAGGACGGCACGGCATCCTGCCGGGCCGTCCGGCCGAACGGGGAGGCCGGTTACCCCGCAGGTAATCGACCGCCGCGCATGTCCCCGGCAGGATCGAACGCACCAGGCACCGCAAGGAGATCCGAACGCACCCCGGGAGGGGCACCATGAGCGCGTACGCCGTCGGCCACCTGCACCCCGCCGCCCACCTGGACGACGAGGTCTTCGACTACATGGAACGCATTCAGTCCACGCTCGACCCCTTCGGCGGCCGTTTCCTCGTCCACGGCGCATCCGTCGAGATCCGTGAGGGAGTCTGGCCGGGTGCGCTCGTCATCATCGGCTTCCCCGGCCTGGGGGAGGCCCGTGGCTGGTACGAGTCTGACGCCTACCAGGAGTTGATCCCTCTGCGCACCCGTCACATGGCAGGGGACGTCGTCCTCGTCGACGGCGTCGCCCCGGGCTACGACGCCGCCCGCACCGCCGCCCTGCTGCGCGAGGCACAGTCGGTGGCCTGACACCCGTCCGGCGACGGTCCGTCGAACCCGGCGCCTACTCGGGCACGTGGCAGACCGCCTCCACGTTGTTGCCGTCCGGGTCCCTGACGAACGCTCCGTAGTACGCGGGGTGGTACACCGGCCACACCCGTGGCTCGTGCAGCACCTCCGCCCCCGCCTCGACGGCCGCCGCGTGGAAGGCCCGCACCCCCGCGCGGTCGGCCGAGGCAAAGGCGATGTGCAGCTCGTGCGCCGCTTCCCCCTCATCGATCGTCGCGGGCCCGATCCAGAACGTCGGATGCGTGGTGCCGTACCCGATCACCTCGCCGTCGTTGCGCTCGATCATCCGCTTCCCGCCGAGCGTGGCCAGCAGACGGTCGTAGAAAGCGGCACTGACCGCCGGATCCCTCACCTGCACCGAAATGTGATCAATCATGACCCGAGCGTGACACACGCCACTGACAACGCCCCCGCCGCCGCACACCCGCCTCGCCCGCAGCTCGCCTCAGCCGCAGTCGTCACCGGTCGAAAGCCCCCACCGGTACGCCGAGTCGAGCCGGTACTCGCCCGCCCGTGGCACCGTCAGCCGTGTCCACTCGCCCTCCTGGCGCAGGCACCCGCCCTCGGCCCGCAGCCAGGGGGAGTACGCCACCTTGACCGTCACCGAGCCTGCCTCCGGGACGCGGACGACCAGCTCGGCGTCGGTGCCACGGACCACCGTCGCGGGGGGCGACACGAGAGGGACCGCGTCACGGACGCGGTACACCGTCCAGTCGTCGTCGCGCCACACCCGCTCCAGCCACTCCGGCTCGCTCCGTACGATCGCCGCCTCGGCCTCGGCCGGCCCGTCCGGCCGGCCGTGGTGCAGCACCACCAGGCCCACCGCCCAGCGGTCCAGCCACCCGCGGTACGTCGCGGCGTTCAGCGAACCGTCGTAGAAGAGCCGCCCGCGCTCCACGTCCAGTTGGCGGTTCCAGCCACGGGCCATGTTGACGTACGGCGCGAGCGCGGTCGCCTCACGGTGGTTGCGGGCCGGGACGACCTCGACGCGCGTACGGTCGGCCCCCAGCCGTTCCAGCTCCCGCACGAGACCATCGGTGTGCGCCGCCCACGCGGGCACGTCGTTCGAGACGGCCAGGTCGTCCTCCGTCTTGTCCGCCAGCCAGTACGAGTTCACCACCACCACGCAGGCGAGCACCGCACGCTGGAGCCGGGCGAGCCCGCCCGCGAGCACCGCGGCCAGCAGTACCGGCGGGCCCACCAGGCCCGCGAGCCGTTCGACGTTCGTGCCGATCGGGGACGCGACCAGATACGTCAGGACGACACCGGCCCCGTACACCCCGGCCCCGTACCGCACCACGCGCCATGCCGGCGGCGCCGCGATCACCAGCGCGGCCGAGACCAGCAACGGCAGCCACAGCTTGCCGCTCGCCATCGGCTGCTCGCCTCGGAACGGGAACAGAACCGTCACCGCCCCGACCACGACGACCGGCGGCACCACCAGCGCCGCAGCCCTGCGCCACTGCCGGTCCAGGCCGTACGCCGCACCCGCCACCAGCAGGAACAGTCCGGCGACGGGACTCGCCAGGGCCGCGAGCGCGACGCAGAGCGCCGCGACGGCGGTCGTGCCGACGTACCGCACCGCGAGCAGCCCGATCGCAACGCCCAGCGCGAAGGTGGTGCGCCCGGAGGCGATGTTGCACCACAGCGCGAGCGCCCCCGCCAGGGCCGGCCACAGCGGGCGGCGGACGTCACACCGCACGAACAGGCAGGCCAGCACCCACGTCCCGGCGAGCCCCGCGGCCACCGACACCGCGCGCACACCGAAGAAGGCCATCAAGGGCGGCGTCAGCACGCTGTAGTTGGCGATGTGCATCCCGCCGTACCAGGACAGGTTGTACGCCGAGCCCGGATGCCGCTCCATGAACCCGGCCCACGCCAGCTGGGCCGCCAGATCGCCGCCGCCGGTCGCGAGGACCACGGCCCACAGCACGTACAGCGGCACGACGACACCGGTCACGACGAGCGGGACGCGCCACCGAGGTGATGCGTCCCGCTCGTCGTCGTCCGTGCGTACGGTGCCGATGTACTCGCTGATCCCCACGGCGCACACCCTAGTGGGCCGGACTCGGCGCACCGCGTGGGCCGTTGCGCGGACTCGTGAGCCGTCGTCAGGGCAGGACGGACAGCTCCGCGAAGCCCGGCGAGAACGTCAGAAGCAGGCTCGGAACGCACAGGGCAAGCGCACTGACCGCCCAGTACGGCCGCGCCGGTACCCGGGTCAGCCGCAGGACGGCGTAGTTGGTCCCGGCGAAGACGAGCACCAGCGGAACGGACACGAGCAGCCAGGACAGAGCCGCCTCCACCGGCCCGGAGACCTCCGGCGACCTCTCGAACCGGCCGACGAGCACCTGCCACAGCACCATCAGAGGAAGGTTCAGCGCGAATCCGACGGTGAGATTGAGCGCCAGCGACACGGGCCAGGCACTGCACCTCAGCGGACGGCACGACCGGATCGCGCTCACGGCATCTCCTGCCCGGAATCGTCGGCGACGGGAAGCCGGCCACCGCTCGGGCCGGGCCGTGACCGAACCACCGGAGACCGATGGATCTCCTGGGGCGAAACATATCCGCCCTGGCCGGAGCCGTCCCGACCGGGTGAGCCGCCCCCATGACGGTGCGACCGGACTACGGCGCGAGCGGTCTGCAAGCGCGGCCGGACACCGGGCGTTCGGGCACGAGACATCCATGCGCCGGGGGACCTACCGTGGAACGACAGGCGCCGCCGATTCGAGGAGGTCCGCACGATGTCCGTCGAGCTGAACCACACGATCGTCGCAGCGCACGACAAGCGGGCGTCGGCCCGGTTCCTCGCCGACGTGCTGGGGCTGGAGACGGGCCGGCCGTTCGGCCCGTTCCTGCCGGTCGAGACGCACAACGGCGTCACCCTCGACTACGTCGAGGCCGGCGAGGCCGACATCCCGCCCCAGCACTACGCGTTCCTGGTCTCCGAGACCGATTTCGACGCGATATTCGCCCGCATCGAGGCAGCGGGCCTCACGTACTGGGCGGACCCCTCCCACAGCCGCCCTGGCGAGATCAACCACAACGACGGCGGGCGCGGCGCCTACTTCGACGACCCGAACGGCCACAACATGGAGATCCTGACGAGGCCGTACGGAAGCGGCGATCCCACGCCGTAGGCGACCGGCTCCGAGGGGCGCGCCCCCGGACACCACCTCCGGGGCCCTCCGGAACGTCAAGCCCCGCTCGTAGCCTTGTTCCCCGCCGGCCTCGTCACTCGCCTCGCCAGATGTTGTCGAAGGCCGACTCTTCGATGCTGCGCCGTTGCCGTACCGCTTCCAGTTCCATCACAGCGTCGTTGACGGCAGCCAGTACGGTCACAGTGGTGTCGTCGGAGAGATGCTGAGGGTCTTCGGCCGGCTCCTGGATTCCCGTGGCTGCCGCGAGGGCGGCGAGGACGGGTTCGCCCGACGTCCAGCGGTCGGCTGCGTGGCGACGATCCGGTGAGTCGGCCAGTGCCGTTCGGTCGGTCCGGACGGGAATCCAGCGGTGGCGTTGCCGAGTGACCTGTCCTTCCGTCTCCAGGGCGGCGAGATAGGCCGAGGACAGGCCACGGCCACGGCGCCACAGCCACTCCTCGACGGACTCGTACGGCGCCTGCCGGACGAGTGACGACGCTGCATCGTGCAACAGCGGGTCACCTCCTGCCGACGGCGGGCCGGGCACGATGCGGTCGCCGTCCAGTGTGAGCTCCTGGGCGTCGATGAGGTCGACCAGCTCTGCTCCCGCGAGGGCGAGCGACAGGTCCCCCTGCTCGACGGGACGGCCGGACGCGGCGTCCAGGGTGACGATGAACAGGTCACGCGCTGTGGTCATGGCGGGCTCCATGTCGAGGGCATGGGTGGTGATACGTGGCCAGGAGGCCAGCGCCGGACACAGCGTCTACGTGTCCGGCGCTTCCTTGACGACCGGGACCGGTCCTGCCGGGGCTGACGGCCCCTTCGGGATCAGTCCTCAGCAGGCGCGATCCCCGTCGGGCACGAGGCACCCCAGTTGGTCTCGAACGGGGTGCTCAGCGTGACCCCCGTCCCGCCGATGCCGCAGTAACCCGCAGGGTTCTTGTCGAGGTACTGCTGGTGATACGCCTCGGCCGGATAGAACGGGCGGCCCTCCGCAGGCAGCAGCTCCGTCGTGATCGTGCCGAACCCGGAGCCCGTCAGGACCTTCTGGTACGCCTCCCTCGACGCCGCCGCGGCCGCCGCCTGCGACGGTGAGTGGGTGTAGATCGCCGAGCGGTACTGCGTGCCGACGTCGTTGCCCTGGCGGAAGCCCTGCGTGGGGTTGTGGGACTCCCAGAACAGCTTGAGCAGGGTCCCGTACGACACCTTCCGCGGATCGAAGACGACCCGGACCGCCTCCGTGTGGCCCGTCAGGCCCGAGCAGGTCTCGTCGTACGTGGGGTTCGGGGTGTGGCCGCCCTGGTAGCCGACCAGGGTGGTCCAGACACCGGGCGTCTGCCAGAACTTGCGCTCCGCGCCCCAGAAGCAGCCGAGGCCGAAGTCCGCGATCTCCAGGCCCTCGGGGTACGGCCCGAGCAGCGGGTTGCCGAGGACCGTGTGGCGGGAGGGGACGTCGAAGGCCGGTGTTTCGCGGCCGCGCAGGGCCTCGTCGGGGGTGGGCAGCACAGGGACGCGATGGTTCAGGAACATGCGGGCTCTCCTCGGCGAGTGGGTCCGTACGGGGTGAACGTACGGACCCGCCCAGGCATTCCGTGAGGCGTCGTGGCAGTGCCGTGACCCGGGCGGGGACCGCCCTCAGTGCGGCAGCGTCGCCGGACTGCCGCCGTTCGCCTCGTACCCCGCCACTGCCAGGTTCCGGTGGATCGTGTACGCCGCCGCGGGGTCGTCGCTGTGCGTCCACGGCAGTGCGCCGACATGGCCGTCGACATGCACCACCTGGTTCATCGCCTCGGCCCAGCGCTCGGAGCGGACCAGGAACAGGATCAGCAGATGGCGTACGTGCGCCAGCATCGGGTCGTCGGGGCGGGCCGAGTGCACGGCGAACAGCGAGCCCTCCACCGCCTTGGTGACCACCGCGCTCTGGTAGAAGCTCCGGACCAGGTTGACCTCGGGCAGGTGCTCGTACACCGCGAAGAGGGGCAGCGCGGCGAGCAGTGAGCCGTGCGGCGCCCGCGCCGCGGCGGTCGTGGCGAAGTGGTCCGCCTCCTCGCGGGAGCCGTGCCACTTCTCGCACAGATAGTGCAGGGCTGCCAGGTGCGCGCCCATGTGCTCCGGCGCGCGGTCGATCACCTTCGCCCACAGCTGGTCGAACTGCTCGTGGGGGTAGCCCAGTCCGCGGGCGACGGCCAGCTCCACGATGTACGGGACGGGGTCGCCGGGTGCGAGCAGAGCGGCCTCGGCGCAGACGCTGCGGGCCTCTTCGAGAATGATCCGGAAGTCGTCCGTGCCGGCGGCCGACGAGCGCCAGGCCTGCTGCACGAGGAACTCCGCGTGCACCTGTGCTCCGCCCGCGTCCTTCGGGGACTCGGAGCGCCAGGCGCGCAGCCATGCCCCGCCGGCGCCGGGCTGCTGCTGCAGCTCCAGCGACGCGGCCCCTGCGAAGGCCTGGACGCGCTGCCAGCGCATCTCGCCCTCCTTCGGGGTGCCGGCGAGCAGCTGCGACGCGGCCCGCCAGTCCTGGGTGCGCTGGACGACGTCGAGTACGTCGAGGAGGTCCTGGTCCGGGCCGGGCAGCCGGACGTCCAGCTCCTCCTCGCGGACGAAACCGTACGTGTCCGGGTCGGCGGCGTCGGGCGAGCCGGGCACGGCGAGGCGGATGCCGCCGCGGCGGCGCAGCATGAACGGGCCGAGGACCGCCACCAGCATGCACATCGCGAGCAGGAACCAGAGAATCTCCATGACCCCATTGTCCCGGACGCCGATCGGGACGGACCACGCACGTCCCCCGCCCTGTTCCGGTCCACTGCTCCGGTGCACTGTATTGGCCACTCCCCGTACCGCGGGCGGGACTGCGCGGGACTACGCTCGGACCTCATGAGCGATCCGCACAGCTTTCAGAGCTTCGAGACCCGCGCCATCCATGCGGGCAACACAGCCGATCCGCTGACCGGCGCGGTCGTGCCGCCCATCTACCAGGTGTCCACCTACAAGCAGGACGGTGTGGGCGGACTGCGCGGCGGCTACGAGTACAGCCGCAGCGCCAACCCGACGCGTACGGCGTTGGAGGAGAACCTCGCCGCCATCGAGGGTGGCCGGCGTGGCCTCGCCTTCGCCTCAGGTCTCGCCGCCGAGGACTGCCTGCTGCGTACGCTGCTGGTGCCCGGCGACCATGTGGTGATCCCCAACGACGCCTACGGCGGAACGTTCCGGCTCTTCGCCAAGGTCGTCTCGCGCTGGGGCGTGGAGTGGTCGGTGGCCGACACCTCCGACCCGGCGGCGGTGCGCGCCGCGGTCACCGACCGAACGAAGGTGATCTGGGTCGAGACGCCGTCCAACCCGCTGCTCGGTATCACCGACATCGCGGCGGTCGCGGACGTGGCCCGTACGGCGGGCGCGAAGCTGGTCGTCGACAACACCTTCGCCAGCCCTTATCTCCAGCAGCCGATCGCGCTCGGCGCGGATGTCGTGGTGCACTCGCTCACCAAGTACATGGGCGGGCACTCGGACGTGGTCGGCGGTGCGCTGATCGCCAACGACGACGCGCTGGGCGAGGAGTTGGCGTACCACCAGAACGCGATGGGCGCCGTCGCCGGGCCGTTCGACGCCTGGCTGGTGCTGCGCGGCATCAAGACGCTGCCCGTCCGGATGGACCGGCACAGCGAGAACGCGACACGGGTCGCCGAGATGCTCACCGAGCATCCGAAGGTCACCAAGGTGCTGTACCCGGGGCTGCCCGAGCACCCGGGTCACGAGGTCGCCGCGAAGCAGATGAAGGCGTTCGGCGGCATGGTCTCGTTCCAGGTGGAAGGCGGCGAGGCGGCGGCGGTCGAGGTCTGCAACCGCACCCGGCTGTTCACGCTGGGCGAGTCGCTGGGTGGTGTGGAGTCGCTGATCGAGCACCCGGGCCGGATGACGCACGCGTCCGTGGTGGGCTCGGCGCTGGAGGTGCCGGGCGATCTGGTCCGGCTCTCGGTCGGTATCGAGGCGGTCGACGACCTGCTGGCGGACCTCAAGCAGGCGCTGGGCTAGCAGGTCACGAACAGGTCCGTGGGGGGCACCGGTCGGCAGGTGACCCCCACGGACCCGGGCATGCCCTCCGGCTCAGGCATCCACCTTCTCGTCCTCGAGGGACTCGCGGATCATCTGCCGCAGCTCCGGTCCGTCGGTGTGGCCGTGGACGGAGATCGCGTGCTCGGCGGCCGCCCGTGCCACTTCCTCTTCCTCACCGCTGATGGTGAGAGTGCAGCCCGAGACACTCGGGTGATTGCGGCAGTCGGCGACTTTCCTGGTCATGGGCACCTCCTGGGGTCGGGAAGTAGGCCGCTCACCACCAGGATAAGTCCGGACAACGAGGGCGACAGGCCCGCTCGGGCGGCCGCTACCGGCCCGCCAGGGGCGTCCGCCCGCTACCAGCCTTCCAGGGGCGGCGTCGTCTTCGACGGCGGTACGACCCAGGGCTCGGCCACCGACGCCCACATCAGGAACGCGATCACGGCCAGGACCAGCAGCAGCCAGCCCGCCCGGCGCAGCGCGCGATGACGGCGCAGCAGCCGGTTGCCCCGCTCGGTGGCGTGCTGCAGCAGATCGGGCGGGACCGCGGTGTGCCGCACGTCCAGCATCCGCCGGATCTCGTCCTCCCTGCGGTCCGAACTGCTCATGACGCCGCCTCCACACGCGGCAGCGGCGGCGCCGGCGGGGCGCTGCGCATGATCCCGATCGCACGGGCGCAGATTGCCCGGACCCGCTCCACCGGCAGCCCGATCAGTGCGGCCGTCTGCTCCTCGGCCACCCCTTCGTACAGGCGAAGCACCAGGATGAGACGTTCCTGCGGGGTGAGGCGGCCGAGCATGCCGCCGCGCACCTTGCTCCAGCGCCAGGCGCTGCGGGCGAAGCGGGCGGCGAGTTCCTGGCGGGTGCGGTCGTACGGGTCCTCGCCGCGCAGCCGGTCCCAGTCCGCGTACGTGCGGGCCAGCGCGCCGGTCAGCAGACGCCGTGCGTGCGGGTTGGCGCCCGGCTGCTCGGCCGTCAGAAGTGTCGCGGCGTGCAGAAGCCTGCCGGCCGCGCCCGCGACGAAGGCCTCGAACTCCTGGGCGCGGCGGCGATCCATGGCTGAATGCCGCTCGCTCACATCCTCATATAGGGCCAGAAAGGATGCCCGGGTCAAGAGGTCGGCAGGGTCTCCGTCTCCGTGGCCGGCAGACCGGCCTGGCGGGCGGAGAGCGCCATGTTGAAGCGGGTGAGCAGGGTGCAGAAGGACTCACGCTCGCTCTCGGTCCAGCCCTCCGTCACCTGGGCCATCAGCTCGCGTCGTGAGGAGCGGACCTCCTCGAGGCGTGCCTGGCCGCGCGGGGAGAGCTGGAGCACGACCGCTCGGCCGTCCTCCGGGTGCGAGGTGCGTTTGACCAGGCCGGTGTCGACGAGCGGTGCAACCTGGCGGGTAACGGTCGAGGAGTCGATGCCCATCCCCGCGGCAAGTGCCTTGACGCCCATCGGGCCTTCGTGGTCGAGCCGGTTGAGCAGCAGATACGCGGCTCGGTCCATCGAGTTGCGGACCTGGCCGACGCCGCCGAGTCGCGTCTGTTCGGCTCGGCGGGCGAACACGGCGACCTGGTGCTGGAGGGCATCGAGGAGGCCGGGGCCGAAATCAGTCGTCATGTCCTGAGAAGTGGGCATGGCTACGGGGGCTCTCTCGTGCGGTGGTCGGTTGGTGGGGGACAGAGTACGCGGCCGAAAGGCGCCGCGTACGGGCGCTGCACAAACCCGTGAAGAAGCCGGGATCCGGGCGGGCGGGCCCGCGGTGAGCTGCGAGACTTGGTGTCATGAGCTTCAGTACGCCTGGCTCCTTGCGGTCCGTCATTCTGGACGACGTCCGAGGTGCTCAGAAGATGCTGGCCGGGGTCGCGCGAATGACGGCGATGGAGGGCAGCAGGCATCTGTCACAGCTGGTCGGCGCCCCTGTGCACCTCAAATGCGAGAACCTTCAGCGCACGGGTTCGTTCAAGCTGCGCGGTGCGTACGTACGGATCTCGGGGCTGCGCCCGGAGGAGCGGGCGGCCGGTGTCGTCGCCGCGTCCGCCGGGAACCACGCGCAGGGTGTGGCGCTGGCGTCCTCGCTTCTCGGGGTGCGCTCCACCGTCTTCATGCCGGTCGGTGCCCCGTTGCCGAAGGTGGCCGCGACCCGGGAGTACGGCGCCGATGTGCGGCTGCAGGGCCAGGGGATCGAGGACACGCTGGCCGCGGCCGAGGACTACGCGCACGAGACGGGCGCGGTGTTCATCCATCCCTTCGACCACCCGGACATCGTCGCGGGCCAGGGCACGGTCGGCCTGGAGATCCTGGAGCAGTGCCCGGAGGTGCGGACGATCCTCGTGGGCGTCGGCGGGGGCGGGCTGCTGGCGGGGATCGCCGTCGCGGTGAAGTCGGTGCGTCCCGATGTGAAGGTGATCGGGGTGCAGGCGGAGGGCGCCGCCGCGTATCCGCCGTCGCTGGCGGCCGGGCATCCGGTCTCGATCGACGCGCCGACGACGATGGCGGACGGCATCAAGGTGGGGCGCCCGGGCGATGTGCCGTTCAAAATCATTGGCGATCTTGTCGATGGCGTCCGTACCGTCTCCGAGGACGCGCTCTCCAGCGCACTGCTGCTCTGTCTCGAGCGGGCCAAGCTTGTCGTCGAGCCGGCCGGGGCGAGCACGGTGGCCGCGCTGCTGAGCGAGCCGAAGGCTTTCGCGGGTCCGGTGGTGGCCCTGCTGTCCGGTGGCAACGTGGATCCGCTGCTGATGCAGCGCATCCTCCGGCACGGTATGGCGGCCGCCGGGCGCTATCTGTCGTTGCGGCTGCGCCTGACGGACCGGCCAGGCGCTCTGGCCGCTCTGCTGGGTGCGTTGTCAGTGGCTGACGCTAACGTCCTGGACGTGAGCCATGTGCGGACCGATCCGCGACTGGGTCTCACGGAGGCGGAGGTGGAGCTGCAGCTGGAGACGAAGGGCCCTGAGCACTGCGAGGAGGTCGCGGTGGCACTGCGGGCGGCGGGTTACCGGGTCATGGACTGAACCCGCGGGGGACGTGCGCAGCGGACACCGTCATTGCGCGGCGCCGCACACCGAAGAGACGCGACACAGTCTTGTGTATCGCGATGTATCGCGTTACCGTAGAGCGCTGCCCTGCTCCTGCCCTGCGCGGGACACGAGCGGGCAAAGCCATTCCTCCGCCCACGAAGAACCCCACCCACCCGCCACCCTGGGAGACCCTTTATGCCAGGCGCCATCTACGCCGAAGGCCTGGTGAAGACCTTCGGCGACGTAAGGGCACTGGACGGCGTCGATCTCGACGTCCCCGAAGGCACGGTCCTTGGACTTCTCGGCCCCAACGGCGCCGGCAAGACGACTGCCGTGCGCGTGCTGACCACCCTGCTGCAGCCCGACAGCGGCCGCGCCGTCGTTGCCGGTATCGATGTCCTCAAGCATCCGAACGAGGTGCGCCGGTCCATCGGCCTGTCCGGACAGTTCGCCGCGGTCGACGAGTACCTGACCGGCCGCGAGAACCTCCAGATGGTCGGCCAGCTCTACCAGATGAGCGCACGCGACGCGAAGGTCCGTGCGGGCCTGCTGCTCGAGCGCTTCAACCTCGCCGACGCCGCCGACCGCCCCGCCAAGACCTACTCCGGCGGCATGCGCCGCCGGCTCGACCTTGCGGCCGCCCTGGTCGTCTCGCCGCCCGTGATGTTCATGGACGAGCCGACGACCGGCCTCGACCCCCGCAACCGCCAGCAGCTGTGGGAAGTCATCGAGGAACTGGTCGCCGGGGGTACGACCCTGCTGCTCACCACCCAGTACCTCGAAGAGGCCGACAGACTCGCCGACGACATCTGCGTCGTCGACCACGGCAAGGTCATCGCCCGCGGCACCGCCGACCAGCTCAAGGCCCAGACGGGCGGCGAGCGCGTCGAGGTCGTCGTCCACCAGCGCGACCAGATCGCGCCCGCCACCGAAGTGCTGCACGGCTTCGGCAAGGGCGAGGTCGCCGTCGAGGACCACACCCGCAAGCTCACCGTCCCGGTCATCGGCGGCGCCAAGCTGCTCGCCGAGGTCATCCGCGAGCTCGACACCCGCGGCGTGGAGATCGACGACATCGGGCTGCGCCGCCCCACCCTCGACGACGTGTTCATCTCGCTCACCGGCCATGCCGCCGAGGCGCGGGACGAGGACGCCGCAGAGCAGGCCGGCGCCACCGGCCCGAAGGACATGAAGAAGGCCAGGAAGGAGACCGCGCAGTGAGCACCACTACGGACGTCGCACAGGTCGCGGCCCCCAAGCCCCGTGGCGGCATCGTCCAGTCGGTCAACGACTCGCTCGTCGTCGCCAAGCGCAATCTGATCCGGATGACCCGGATCCCGGAGATGATCATCTTCGGGATGATCCAGCCCGTCATGTTCGTCGTGCTGTTCAGTTACGTCTTCGGAGGCTCGATCTCCGTCGCGGGGTACACCGACCCCGCCACCTACCGCGAGTACCTGATGGCAGGCATCTTCGCGCAGACGGTCACCTTCGCCACGGCAGGCGCGGGCGCGGGTATCGCCGACGACATGCACAAGGGCCTCATCGACCGGTTCCGCTCGCTGCCGATGGCGCGCGGTGCGGTGCTCACCGGCCGTACGCTCGCCGACCTCGTGCAGACCGCGCTCACCCTGGTCGTCCTCGCGGTGGTCGCCCTGATCATCGGCTGGCGCACCCACGAGAGCATGGTCAGTGTGCTCATGGGCTTCGCCCTGCTGCTTCTGCTGGGGTACGCGTTCTCCTGGATCGGCGCGCTGATCGGCCTGTCCGTCCGCACTCCGGAGGCTGCCACCTCGGGCGGGCTGATCTGGCTCTTCCCGCTGACGTTCATCTCGAACGCGTTCGTGCCGTCGGACGGGATGCCGACGGTCCTGCGGACCATCGCCGAGTGGAACCCCTTCAGTGCGACCGTCCAGGCCGCCCGCGAGCTGTTCGGCAACCTGCCGCCCGGCTACAAGACGCCCGACGCCTGGCCGATGCAGCACCCCGTGATCGCGTCCGTCCTCTGGTCGGTCCTGATCATCGCGTTCTTCCGGACGCTCGCGGTGCGCAAGTACCGCTCGGCGGCCGCCTGACGGCGACCCGGACATACGGCAGGGGCCGGACCGCTTCGAGCGGTCCGGCCCCTGCCGTATGCGATGGGGGCGCGCTCAGCCCGAGTAGGGCTTCGCGGCGAGGATCTTCACCGAGGCCTTCTTGCCGTTCGGCAGCTCGTATTCCGCGTCGTCGCCGACCTTCTTGCCGTTCACACCCGAGCCCAGAGGGGACTGCGGTGAGTACGTCTCGATATCGGCGCTCGCGTACTCGCGCGACGCCATCAGAAACGTCAGGGTGTCGTCCTCGTCGCCGTCGAAGGCGATCGTCACGACCATGCCGGGCTCGACGATGCCGTCGTCCGCCGGGGCCTCGCCGACCTTGGCGTTGTCCAGGAGCTGGGTCAGCTGGCGCACTCGGAGCTCCTGCTTGCCCTGCTCCTCCTTGGCCGCGTGGTACCCGCCGTTCTCCCGCAGGTCGCCCTCCTCGCGCGCTGCCTCGATCTTCTTCGCGATCTCGGTGCGCGCGGGACCAGACAGGTACTCCAGCTCGGCCTTGAGCTGGTTGTACGCCTCCTGGGTGAGCCAGGTGGCGTTGTCGCTGGTCTGGGTCACAGCTGCTCCTCGTAGGTACTGGGAATACAAAGCAACGCCCTACCCAAAAGGATGTGCCTCATTGGGCGGGCGAAACCACGAGCCTAACAATTTCGGGGCGGAAGGGGGAGGACATAACCCATCAGGATTGCGTCCATGCAGGTCAGCGACCTGACTCCTGGGTCAGGAGAGTGAAGCGTCAGCCGGCGGTGCAGGCCACCAGCTCGGCGCTGGTCGCCCGCTGCGTCGTACGGACCTTCACGACCGCGTCGATCCGGGTCTCGCCCCGCTGATCGACGCGCACGTCCAGACGGCCGACCTCGCTGCCGTCCTCGGCGAGAGAGCGGACGGTGCAGGTACCGGTGGCGTCCGCCGCCTTGCGCATCTCCAGGTGCACCTGGACCTCGCGGTCGGTCGCGACATCGAACTTGATCACTTCGGCGCTGATCTTCTGGCCCGCGATGTAGTCGTAGCCGAACCAGCCGACCACCCCGAGCAGCAGGACGCCGAGCACGGCGCCGGCGGCCTTCAGCGTGCGGTCGGCGCGCTCGTCCGCGGAGCGGCCGTAGCGCCCCTGCGGAAGGTCCTCGCGGACAGCCGCCATGATCGTTCCTCTCGAGACGGGGCAGGGAATTTTCCGTCCCCCGATTCGGTCACTATAGAAGCCGTCCGTACGCCACTTCGATTGAGGATCGAGTCTTGACCGAGCAGCTGCGACTGATGGCCGTGCACGCCCACCCCGACGACGAGTCGAGCAAGGGTGCGGCGACCATGGCCAAGTATGTGTCCGAGGGGGTGGACGTGCTGGTCGTGACCTGCACGGGAGGCGAGCGCGGCTCCATCCTCAACCCCAGGCTCCAGGGTGACCCCTATATCGAGGAGCACATCCACGAGGTCCGCAAGAAAGAGATGGACGAGGCGCGCGAGATCCTCGGCGTCAAGCAGGAGTGGCTCGGCTTCGTCGACTCCGGCCTGCCGGAGGGCGACCCGCTGCCGCCGCTGCCCGAGGGCTGCTTCGCGCTGGAGGACATCGACAAGGCCGCCGGCGAGCTGGTGCGCAAGATCCGTGCGTTCCGTCCCCAGGTCATCACGACCTACGACGAGAACGGCGGCTACCCGCACCCCGACCACATCATGACCCACAAGATCACGATGGTGGCCTTCGAGGGCGCGGCCGACGCCGAGAAGTTCCCGGAGTCGGAGTTCGGCCCCGCGTACCAGCCGCAGAAGCTCTACTACAACCAGGGCTTCAACCGCCCGCGCACGGTCGCCCTGCACGAGGCACTGCTGGCGCGCGGCATGGAGTCCCCGTACGGCGAGTGGCTCGAGCGCTGGAAGGAGTTCCAGCGCGCCGAACGGACGCTGACCACGTACGTGCCGTGCGGCGACTTCTTCGAGATCCGCGACAAGGCCCTGATCGCGCACGCGACCCAGATCGATCCGGACGGCGGCTGGTTCCGGGTGCCGATGGACATCCAGAAGGAGGTCTGGCCGACGGAGGAGTACGAGCTGGCCACCTCGCTCGTCGATACCTCCCTCCCCGAGGACGACCTCTTCGCGGGCATCCGCGACAATGCCTGACATGAGCGCAAGCGCAAACCTCGCCATGACCCACGCGGCCACCCTCGCCGCGGAGCTGGACAAGAACAAGGTCACCCCGGGCGTCCTGGGCTTCCTCGTCTTCGCGGCACTGGCCGTGGGCGTCTGGCTGCTGATGAAGTCGATGAACCGCCACATGGGCCGCGTCAACTTCGAGGAGGCGCCGCAGGACCCGGCGCCCGTCGGGGACAAGGACACGACGGGCCGGGCCTCGGCCTGACAGGTGTGACTCCGGCCCCAGGGCGGGCTCCGCTGCGGCGGGCCACCCTTGGGGCCGCGGCATGCCCGCCAGGTGGTCGGGCCGTGCCGGCCCGTGTGCCTCTGCGTGAGCTGCGCCCGGCGCCGTCGGCCCGTTCCTCCCGGCACTCCGAGGGCCGGTTCCGGCCGTCCGTGTCCACTGCGGTGTCTGCTCGAACGCCTCGGAGCGCCTGAGGCTCTCCTCTCCGGCGTCCGGGAAGCAGGGTCGGGGGCGGAGCCCCCGACCCGGCCGGTCTACGCCTTCGCCTCGACCGGCACCCCCATCACCTCGCGAGCGTGCCGGCTCGGGACCAGGCCCAGCTGCCATGCCTGCCAGCCGTCCTCCAGGCGCACACCGCGCTCCAGCACCACCGCCAGCGCCTCCGCGCAGTCCTCGAGCTTGCCGTCCCGCGACGGATGCGCGGACGCCATCAGCTCGGCCAGCTCCTCCTGCGCCACCACCGTGCCCACCTCGGTGCCTCCCGGGGACGCGTACGGAAGCAGCGTGCAGCGCAGGAAACGCGACCAGTCCGCGCCGCGGCGGTCCTCGTACGACACGAACAGCGCCGTCGCCTCGGCGGTGAGCGCCAGCGCCTGCGCCGCCCGGTTGTTGCCCGCGTCGATCAGCGCCAGCTCCAGGCAGGTCCACGCCTCGCCGTGGGCCACGCCGATCCGGGCGAAGTCCGCACGCGCGTCCACCAGCAACTGGCGCGCGAAACCGGAGTTGCGCAGGTTGCCCGTCTGCGCGGCGCGCTGGTCGCGGGTGACGCGGCCCGAGTGGTGGCGGGCGCAGGCCAGCCCGTACACGTCCCGCATCCGCGAGAACATCGTCCGCGCCCGCTCCAGCTCGCGCACCGCTTGGTCGCGGTCGCCCAGCTCCTCCAGTGCCTGGCCCAGGTAGTACAGCGTCCAGGCCTCGCCCCGCGCGTCCTCGTTCTCCCGGTGCCGCGCCGCCGCAGCCTGCAACTCCTCGGCCGCGGCCCCGGGATCGCCGTCCACCAGCCGTGCCCGCGCCAGCTGGGTCAGCGCCCACGCCTCGCCCCGGCCGTCATGGGTGCGGCCGTACTGGTCCAGCGCCTCCCGCAGCTCCGACTCGGCCCGCGGCACGTCGCCCATCCGCAGACACACCTGGCCCAGCTGGAAGTGCGTCCAGGCCTCGCCGTGCAGCGACTCGCCCTCCCGGTGCAGCTCCAGCGCCGTCGCCAGCAGCTCCAGCGCCTCCGCGAGGTTGGCCCGGTCCCGTTCCACCGCGGCGAGCGCATGCAGCGACCAGGCGCGGTCCTCCGCCTGCTCGTCCGAGGACTGCAGCTCGATCGCCTCGTTCAGCTTCGCGGCCGCCTCCCGCAGATTGCCCTGGTGGTGCAGCGTGATCCCCAGCGAACACAGCGCCAGCGCCGCCCCCGCGTCGTGGTGAGCCTCCCGGTACAGGCCCACCACGGACGACAGCGTCGTCCGCGCCTTGTCCAGCTCACCGAGCTGCCGGGCGGCGATACCCGTACGCCAGCGCACCGAACGCTCCAGCAGCCCCTGGTCCACCGCCTGTGTCAACTCGCTGATCTCACCGAGCCGGTACAGGTCCCCGCGCAGCAGGCAGTAGTCGCACAGCGCACCCAGCAGCCCCAGCACCGCCTGCTGGTCCACGCCCTCCGCATGCCGCAGCGCCGACGTGATGAAGCTCGACTCGTCGTCCAGCCAGCGCAGCGCCGCATCGAGCGACGTGAAACCGTGTGCCCCGAACTGGCCCGCCCGTGTCGACATCTTCCCGTCGACCATCCGGATCACCGCGCCGGCCAGGTCCGCGTAGTTCCGGATCAGCCGTTCCTGCGCCGCCGTACGGTCGGCGGTGTCCTCCTCGTCGGTCAGCCGCGCACGGGCGAACGTACGCACCGCATCGTGCAGCCTGTAGCGGCTCGCCCGTACATGGTCGATCAGCCCGGCCCGTGCCAGATCCGCCAGCAGCAGCTCGGCCTCCTGCTCCCCGGCGCCCAGCAGCGCCGCGGCGGCGGCCGTACCCAGCGACGCCCGGCCGGCCAGCGCGAGCCGGCGCAGCAGCCGCCGCGCCTGCTCGGACTGGTCGGCGTAGCGCAGCCGCAGCGCCCGCTCCACGGGGTCCACCGGACCGTACGCCCCCAGATCCGCCGCGAGCCGGTCCGCGCTGCGCTCACCGAGCGACGAGCCCGCGATCCGCAGCGCCAGCGGCAGGCCGCCGCACAACTCCCCTACCGCATCGACTGATTGGGCGTCGTACGGCCCGGTCGACGGTTGCTGCGCCGTCTGGCGCAGCAACTCCTCCGCACCCGCCGCGTCCAGTGCCTCGACCGGCAGCTGATGCACCCATGCCGGAAAGTCCTCGTCGAGCTCGATCGCCCGGCGCGCCGTCACCAGCACCAGACTGTCCGAACGCTCCGGCACCAGCATCCGCACCTGCTCCGCGTCGCTCGCGTCGTCGAGCACCACGGTCACCGGCAGACCCGTCAGATGCTGGTGGTACAGCTCGCCGAGCCGCCGTACCTGCTGCTCGGCCGACGACCGCTCCCTCTGGGGGTCCGACTCAGGCCGGGGCGGCGTCGCGTGCCGATGGCTGTCGCCTGGCTGCATTGCGGTCGTCGCGCGCAGTACCGCTTCGCTCTCCTCACGCGCCTTGCCGTGCTCGGCCCTCGCCCCGCTCCTTCTCCCGCCCCAGCCTGAGTCGGACCCCCGGAACAGAAGCTGCTCACGCGGCGCGCCCAGCCGGTTGAGCAGGTGCAACAGCGCATCGCGCGTAGAGAGCGGCTGATCGCCGTCCCCGCGCAGATCCACCACGCACGCACCCCGGAACTGGTCCTTCAGATGGTGCGCCGCCCGCACCGCCAGCGTGGTCCGCCCCGCCCCCGGCTCGCCGTGCAGCACCACCACCGTCGGCCGGGTCTCGGTCGATGCCCGCGCCGCATGCACCCACTGCGCGATCTGCGCCAGCTGCTCACGGCGGCCCGCGAACGGACCCTCGGGCTCGGGCAGATGGGAGAACGACTGCTCCAGCACCGATCTGCGCCGCGCCGCCGCACTGCGGTCCGCCCCGCGCAGCTGCGGCGTCGCCGAGGCCCTCTTCGCCGGCCGCGCGGAGGCCGCCAGCATCCGCTGCTGGTCCAGGAACGGACGGATGCCCCGTACCTCCAGCGCGGTCAGCCACTGAAGCCTCAGCTGCTCCGCTCCACCCGGCTGCCCCAGCGCCCCCGCCCTGCGGTGGGCCGCCGGCCAGTGCGAGGCGGTCACCTTGGCGACGGTGGTCACGGCCCCGGCGGCGGCGACGATCACCCCGGCGCCCAGCGCCGTACCCGTCGCCGTGCCCAGCGCGACATCCGCGCCGATCGCCGCGGCTGCCGCAACGGCGGTCACCAGCGCGGGAGTCGACAGGTTCTGCCGGCTGAACCGCTGTGTCAGAGGCTGCTGCCCCTCCTCCGTCTCCGCCAGCGCCTGCTCGTACGCGGCGTACTCCTCCTGCGCATGCGCCGCCATACCGTCCAGCGCTGCCTGCCCGCGCGCCAGCAGGATCCCCGGGTCCGACCGCCCACCGGAACGCCGCACCTCCTCCTCGACGGCACGCACCAACAGCCGCTCCGCTTCCGCCCGGTGGCCGTCCCGCATCGATGTCCCCCTCCGATAGCTCCGGTTCCGTTCCCGTACCCATATATCGCGCCGTCAAGTTTCCTGTGTACGGGGCATCGGCGCGAGGCGGACACCACTCCCCGGGTATCGGGTCGATCACGCAGAGGAGTGGACGTGCGGCGCGTGGGCGCCCGTCCGGCGGGTGCGCAAGGATTGGGGTATGGCGAACCGACTTGCGCAGGCCACGTCCCCCTACCTCCTTCAGCACGCCGACAACCCCGTCGACTGGTGGCCCTGGTCGGAAGGGGCCTTCGAGGAGGCCCGCAGGCGCGGGGTGCCTGTACTGCTCAGCGTCGGCTATTCGTCGTGTCACTGGTGCCACGTTCTCGCGCACGAAAGTTTCGAGGACGAACAAACCGCCGCCTACATGAACGAGCACTTCGTCTCGGTCAAGGTCGACCGGGAGGAGCGGCCCGACGTCGACGCCGTGTACATGGAGGCTCTACAGGCGGCGACCGGCCAAGGCGGCTGGCCCATGTCTGTCTTCATGACGCCGGACGGAGAGCCGTTCTACTTCGGTACGTATTTCCCGCCGGAGCCCCGGCAGGGCATGCCGTCCTTCCGGCAGGTGCTCGAGGGTGTCCACGCGGCCTGGAGGGACCGGCGCGACGAGGTCGCCGAGGTCGGGGCGAGGATCGTCCAGGAACTGGCCGGGCGTTCCCTCGCCCATGGCGGGCGGGGCGTACCGGGCGAGGCCGAGCTCGCACAGGCGCTGCTCGGGCTGACGCGGGACTACGACGAGCGGTCCGGCGGATTCGGCGGCGCTCCGAAGTTCCCGCCGTCGATGGTCGTGGAGTTCCTGCTGCGGCACCACGCCCGCACCGGCGCGGAGGGAGCGCTGCAGATGGCCGCCGACACCTGCGAGGCCATGGCGCGCGGCGGGATGTACGACCAGCTCGGCGGCGGTTTCGCGCGGTACGCGGTGGACCGCGAGTGGGTGGTGCCCCACTTCGAGAAGATGCTCTACGACAACGCCCTGCTGTGCCGGGTCTACGCCCGTCTGTGGCGCACGACCGGCTCCGAGCTCGCCAAGCGGGTCGCGCTGGAGACGGCGGACTTCATGGTGCGCGAGCTGCGCACCGCCGAGGGGGGCCTGGCGTCCGCGCTGGACGCGGACAGCGATGACGCGACGGGCAGGCATGTCGAGGGCGCGTTCTACGTCTGGACGCCGCAGCAGCTGCGCGACGTGCTCGGCGACAAGGACGGGGACCGGGCGGCCGACGTCTTCGGGGTGACCGGGGACGGCACTTTCGAGCACGGTACGTCGGTTCTCCAACTCCCGGGCGAGGAAGCCGATCCGCAGCTGCGGGCACGGCTGCTCGCGGCCCGGGAGGAGCGCCCGAGGCCGGGGCGTGACGACAAGATCGTCGCCGCCTGGAACGGCCTCGCGATCGCCGCGCTCGCCGAGGTGGGCGCGTACTTCGAGCGGCCGGATCTGATCGAGCGGGCCACTGAGGCGGCCGATCTGCTGGTGCGGCTGCACATGGACTTCTCGGCCCAGGGTGTACGGCTGGTCCGCACCTCCAAGGACGGCAGGGCCGGCGCCAACGCGGGCGTGCTGGAGGACTACGCCGATGTCGCGGAGGGCTTCCTGGCGCTCGCGGCCGTCAGTGGTGAGGGAACCTGGCTGGAGTTCGCCGGTTTTCTCCTGGACATCGTCCTGGACCAGTTCATGGCGGAGGGCGGTGCGCTGTACGACACCGCCCATGACGCCGAGCAGTTGATCCGGCGGCCGCAGGACCCGACGGACAATGCCGCTCCCTCCGGCTGGTCGGCGGCCGCCGGAGCGCTCCTTTCGTATGCAGCCCACACGGGCTCCGAGTCTCATCGTGCGGCTGCCGAGGGCGCGTTGGGCGTGGTGAAGGCGCTCGGGCCGCGCGCTCCGCGCTTCATCGGGTGGGGGCTCGCGGTGGCGGAGGCGCTGCTGGACGGGCCGCGCGAGGTGGCGGTCGTCGGGCCTCAAAGCGACCCGGCCACCGGGGAGTTGCATCGTGCGGCGCTGCTGTCGAGGGCCCCGGGAGCGGTGGTCGCCGTCGGTGAGGCGGATGGTGCGGAGTTCCCGTTGCTGCGAGAGCGTCCGCTGCTCGACGGCCGTCCGGCAGCGTATGTCTGCCGCAACTTCACCTGTCACGCGCCCACTTCGGATGCGGGTGAGCTGTCCCGCCAACTCAATGGCTGAAATACGGCGTCCAAGTACCACACGCGGCACGTAACTTGCCCGGAATCTCATGAAGTACCCACGGACCGGCAGAATTTATCGGAGAGGCACCGGAAGGTAATCCTCCGCCTCTATTGTCCTGAACGAACAGGAGCAGGCGTGCGTACTGGGGAGTGCGCGCGCGGGGGAAGTGTGCGCCGCAGGCCAGGGGGGTCCTAGCCGCGGCGCAGGTCCAAGGGGGGACTTCAGTGCTGGTTTCGTTGTTCGTCGTTGCCATTTCGCTGGCGCTGTTCTGGATGGCGGCGTTCACGCTGTGGTGGCAGATGCATGCCTGGCGCACGCCGGAAACGCTGGCCGCGACCCGGTTCGACCGCCCCGACGGGGGCGTCGGGCTGTCGTTCTCGCTGCTGCTGCCCGCCCGGCACGAGCAGGCGGTGCTGGAGCACACCATCGAGCGGCTGCTGGAGTCCACCCACTCCAACTTCGAGATCATCGTCATCGTCGGCCATGACGATCCGGAGACCGCGGCCGTCGCCGAACGGGCAGCCGCCCGCGACCCGGTCCGGGTGCGTGTCATCACCGACACCCACAAGGTCAAGAACAAGCCGAAAGCGCTCAACACCGCGCTGCCGCACTGCCGCGGCGACGTCGTCGGTGTGTTCGACGCCGAGGACCAGGTCCACCCGGAGCTCCTCGCCCATGTCGACCACGCCTTCACCTCCACCGGAGCCGACGTCGTCCAGGGCGGCGTACAGCTGATCAACTTCCACTCCAGCTGGTACAGCCTGCGCAACTGCCTGGAGTACTTCTTCTGGTTCCGCAGCCGGCTCCACCTGCACGCCCAGAAGGGCTTCATCCCGCTCGGAGGCAACACCGTCTTCGTCCGCACCCAGGTGCTGCGCGAGGCGGACGGCTGGGACCCGAACTGCCTCGCCGAGGACTGCGACCTGGGCGTGCGGCTGTCGTCCGTCGGCAAGAAGGTCGTCGTCGCGTACGACAGCGACATGGTCACCCGTGAGGAGACCCCCGGCAGCCTGATGAGCCTGCTCAAGCAGCGCACCCGCTGGAACCAGGGCTTCCTTCAGGTGTACCGGAAGAAGGACTGGCGGCAACTGCCGGGCCGCGGCCAGCGGATGCTCGCCCGCTACACGCTGATGACGCCGTTCCTGCAGGCGTTCTCCGGCGTGATCATCCCGCTCAACGTCGCCATCGCGCTGTTCCTCGACGTCCCGGTCGGGATCGCCATCGTGACCTTCCTTCCGCTGGTCACGGCGATGGTCACCTTCGTCTTCGAGATCGTCGGCCTGCACGACTTCGGGGTGCAGTACGGCCTGCGCGTCCGCCTCGTCCACTACCTCAAGCTCATCGTCGGCGGCCCCTTCTACCAGGTCCTGCTGGCGGGCGCCGCCGTGCGCGCGGTCTGGCGGGAGCAGCGGGGCCGTAACGAGTGGGAGCTGACCAGTCATGTCGGTGCGCATCTCACCGCGACCGAGACCCGAGAGGACGCCCACCGGTGACCACGACCCTGCCTCCGGCCCCCGATACGGCCGCTGACACGGCCGCCACCACCACCGCCGACGTAGCCGGTAAGGCCAGGCGCATCCGGCGGACCGCCTGGGCGCCCGGCAGTACCCGGCCGGTCGTGAGGTTCCGCAGCTCGCGGCCCGATCTGCTGCTCTGCGTCGGCCTGCTGTGCGTGATCCTGCTCGTCCAGGGCTGGAACATCACGCACTTCCCGACCCTCAGCGACGACGAGGGCACGTATCTCGCCCAGGCGTGGGCGGTCCAGCAGGGCGACGGGCTCGCCCACTACACCTACTGGTACGACCATCCGCCGCTCGGCTGGATCCAGATCGCCTTCCTGACCTGGATCCCCTCGCTCATCGCGCCCGAGGCGATGACGGTCGCCACGATGCGGTTCGCGATGCTGGCGGTCAGTGCGGCATGCGCGGTGCTGCTGTACGTACTGGCGCGGCGGCTGTTCCTGCCGCGATGGGCGGCCGGGCTCGCGATGCTGCTCTTCGGGCTCTCCCCCCTCTCCGTGGTGCTGCAGCGCGAGATCTTCCTCGACAACATCGCCGTGATGTGGATGCTGCTGGCGTTCTGCCTGGCCGCGTCGCCGAGCCGTCATCTGTGGCACCACTTCGCCGCCGGTCTCACCGCCGCGGTCGGAGTGCTGACCAAGGAGACGATGCTGGTCGTGCTGCCGGCGCTGCTGGTGACGATGTGGCGGCACAGCCACCGCGACACCCGCAAGTTCGCGGTCACCGGGGCGATCACTGCGTGCGCGCTGATCGGCCTGTCATATCCGCTGTTCGCGCTCCTCAACAACGAGCTGTTCCCCGGACCCGGCCATGTGTCGCTGATCGACGGCATCACGTACCAGATGAGCCGCGAGGGCTCCGGGTCGATCTTCGACACAGGCTCCGGCTCGCACGGGGTGTTCCGGTCATGGCTCTACTACGACCGGGTGCTGCCGCTGGGCGGCCTCGCCGGCGCCGTCCTGCTGCTGCTCACCGTGCGCTGGTCGGTGACGGCACGGGCGCTCGCCGGCCCCTCGCTCGCCGTGGCGATCCTCGCGGTCGTCGCGATGCGCCCCTCCGGGTATCTGCCGGCGATGTACGTCATCCAGGCGCTGCCCTTCCTGGCCCTGGTGCTGGCGGGCGGCACCGCGAGTGTGGCGCACGCGGTGCTGCGCCGCCCGGCGGGCCGGGCCGCCGCCGCACCCGATGCGGCGGCAGAGGTGGCGCCGGAGCGTGTGCACGCTGCTGCGGTACCGCAGCAGCCCGGGCCGGAACACGTGCCGGACGCGCTCGCGCCCGCGGCCGCTCCCGAGGCCGGACAGCACGCGCGACGGACCCGTCTGGTGCGCGGTGCGCGCCTGGCGGTGGCCGGTGCGCTCGCCCTCGCCGCCGCCGCGTATGTCGTGCCGCGGTGGTACGACGGCAACCGCGCCGCCCTCACCGTCGACGCCAACGCCCCGTACCGCGCGGCCGCCGCGTGGATGCAGAACGAGGTCGACGATCCCGCGTCCACCCGTGTGCTGGTCGACGACGCCCTGTGGCTGGATCTGGTGCACGACGGTTTCGAGCCCGGGACCGGGGCGATCTGGTTCTACAAGGCGGACCTGGACCCGGCGGTGACCAAGACGATGCCGCGCGGCTGGCGCGACCTCGACTATGTGGTCTCCTCGCCGACCGTCCGGCGTGACGCCGTCGATCTGCCCAACGTCAAGTCAGCACTTGAGCATTCGACGCCGGTCGCCGTCTTCGGCGAGGGCGAGGACCGCATCGAGATCCGAAGGATCGCTGGAGGCGACCTGTGACCACCCCCCGTACCGGTGCCGAGGAACTCGGCGATCCGGAGCTGAGTGCTACCCAGATCGCCGAACCCGGCGCCGTCACCATCGTCATCCCGACCTTCAACGAGTCAGGAAACATCCGCGAGTTGCTGCGCAGGCTCACCGAGTCGGTGCCCTCCAGGCTGCCCTGCGAGGTCGTGTTCGTCGACGACTCGACCGACGACACCCCGGAGGTGATCCGCAGCGCCGCGCAGGACTGCCCCTTTCCGGTCTCCGTCATCCACCGTGACGAGCCGGCCGGCGGCCTCGGCGGCGCGGTCGTCGAGGGGATGAAGGGCGCGGGCTCCGACTGGATCGTCGTGATGGACGCCGATCTGCAGCATCCGCCCGCCCTCGTACCGGAGCTGGTGGCCGCGGGGGAGCGGTCGGGTGCGGATCTGGTCGTCGCCAGCCGCTACATACGCGGCGGCAGCCGCGAGGGACTCGCAGGCGGCTATCGCATCGCGGTCTCCCGCGGCGCGACCTGGCTCACCAAGGCGCTGTTCCCGCGTCGGCTGCGCGGTGTCAGCGACCCGATGAGCGGCTTCTTCGCCATCCGGCGCAGCATCGTGACCGCCGACGTGCTGCGGCCGCTCGGCTACAAGATCCTGCTCGAGCTCGCGGTGCGCTGCCGGCCGGAGACGGTGGCCGAGGTGCCGTTCGTCTTCCAGGACCGGTTCGCGGGCGAGTCCAAGTCGACGGCGAAGGAGGGGATGCGCTTCCTCGGGCATCTCGTCGGGCTGCGCACTGCGTCGCCGGTGGCCCGGATGCTCGTCTTCGGACTGATCGGCCTCACCGGATTCGTACCGAACCTCGTCGGACTCCATCTGCTGACCGGTGCCGGGATGCACTATCTGCCGGCCGAGATCGTCGCGAACCAGTTCGGCGTGGTCTGGAACTTCCTCCTCATCGAGGTGCTGCTGTTCCGCGACCGCCGGCGCCACAGGCACTGGGCCGACCGGGTGGGCAGGTTCGCGCTGCTCGCCAATGCCGATCTGCTGCTGCGCATCCCGCTCATCGCGCTGTTCGTGGGACGGATGGACATGGCGGTGCTGCCCGCGACCGCGCTGGCGCTGCTGACCACGTTCGTCCTGCGGTTCGCGGCGACGGAGGCGCTGGTGTACCTGCCGCGCAAGAAGTCCGCCCCGCGGACCGGCCGGCGTGGCACTGCTGCCCCGCAGGCGCAGACGGTGGGCAGCGAGCCCGCGAGCCACTGACCCCCGCGAGCAACTGACCCCCACGGTCACTGTCCCCACGGCAGCTGAGCCCCCCACGGCCCCCCCCGAACCACCGCATGGCCGTCGCGGAACCGGACGGCCACCGAACCACCGCAGGGAAGAGCCGCACGGAAGGGATCTGCCATGTCACCACCGATCCGGAGAAGCCGCCGCCCGGGGAGCGGGCGCAGCCGCCGCAGAACAGCTCTGCTGGCTGTGGGCGCCATGACCGCGGCACTGCTGATGTCCGCACCCCAGGCGTCCGCCGGCCCGCCGAACCTGATCAACAACCCGGGCTTCGAGACGCCGGGCCCGGATGACATGCCGGCCTGCTGGAAGAAGTCGGGCTGGGGCGACAACGACTTCACCTTCGAGACCGTCTCCGACGCGCACTCCGGCACCAAGGCGATGAAGGTGTCGCTGACCCGGCGGGTCGACGGTGACCGCAAGGCGCTCATCATGGAGGACTCGGTCTGTGCTCCGAAGGTGACGCCGGACAGACAGTACGACCTCTCGCTCTGGTACAAGTCCACGACGCCGGACACCTCCGTCACTCTCTTCCGGCACGACACGACGGCGGGCTGGCAGTACTGGACCGATCTCAAGACGCTCGAGATGAGCGCGGGCTACCAGCGCGCCGAGGTCCGTACCCCTGCCGTTCCGCAGGGCACCGACCGGATCGCCTGGGGCGTGTCGGTGTACGGCACCGGCTCGGTCACCACCGACGACTACGTCATGGAGGAGGTGGCGCTGCCCACGCCCGAGCCGCAGTGCACGGGCACCCCCGAGGAGTGCCTGAAGGGCCGCTGGGACGTCCTGCCGGTCCAGAACCCGGTGCGCTCGATGCACTCGGTGGTGCTGCACAACGGCAAGGTGCTGGTGATCGCGGGCTCCGGCAACGACGAGTCGCTGTTCGAGGCGGGCACGTTCACCTCGGCGATCTACGACCCGGCCGACGGCACGTTCCGCACGATCCCCACCCCTGTCGACATGTTCTGCGCCGGCCATGTGCAGCTCCAGGACGGCAAGGTGCTGGTCATGAGCGGCAACAAGGGCTACCCGTCCGCCGACGGCTCGATCGGCTACCAGGGCCTGAAGGACTCGTTCGTCTTCGACCCGGCGACCGAGACCTACACCCGTACCAATGACATGAACGGCGGCCACTGGTACCCGTCGGCGACCATCCTCGGCAACGGCGATGTGATCTCCTTCGGCGGTCTCAAGGAGGACTCCACCGGCAATGTGACCGCCGAGCTGTTCTCCGCGGCGCAGAACAAGTGGCTGCCGCTGTCGCAGGTCAACCAGACGTGGTCGTTCTGGGGCCTGTACCCGTCGATGATCCTGATGCAGGACGGCCGGCTCTTCTACTCCGGCAGCCATGTCTTCGGGAACGGCACCCAGGGCAGCGGCGCCTCCGTCTACGACTACGCCGCCAACACCATCACCGATGTGCCGGGTCTGCAGAACAAGGACCAGCGCGACGAGTCGGCGAGCGTGCTGCTGCCGCCGGCCCAGGACCAGCGCGTGCTCACGGTCGGCGGAGGCAACAACGAGACCAACCCGGTCGCCAACCGGCTGACCGACATCATCGACCTGAAGCAGCCCAACCCGGCGTACACGCCCGGGCCGTTGCTGCCGCAGGGCGAGGTCGACCAGGGCCAGGGCCGGCGGCCGCAGACCGGGGCCGAGGGCAAGATGTTCGTCTCCGCGGTGCTGCTGCCGGACGGCAAGGTCTTCGAGACCGGCGGCGGACTGCACGACCGGGCCGATCCGGTGTACGAGGCGTCGTTCTTCGACCCGGCGACCAACACCTGGGAGTCGGGACTCGCCACCGACCCGATCCCTCGGACGTACCACTCCTCGTCGTTCCTGCTGCCCGACGGCCGGGTGATGTCCGTGGGCGACAACCCGGGCAACGGCACGTACAACCACAGTGTGTCGGTCTACACCCCGCCCTATCTCCTCAAGGGCCCCCGGCCTCAGATCACCTCGGTGATCGACGGGGAGTGGACGTACGGAGACACCCAGCGGATCACGGTCGACCGGCCGATCGCCAAGGCGGAGCTGATCCGTCCGGCGGCGGTGACGCATTCGTCGGACCCCAACCAGCGATTCGTGGATCTGCCGATGACGGTCGACGGCAACAACATCGACCTCAATGTCACCAGCAACCCGAACATGGCGCCACCCGGCTGGTACATGCTCTTCGCGGTGGACGCGAACGGCATTCCGTCGGTGGCGAAGTGGGTGCACCTGGGTGGGCCCTCCGCGATGGCGGCGGCTGCAAAGGCCCCGTCGGCGCATGTCCACGATTTCGCGGACGAGCTGGCGAAGGCGCCCAGGAAGGCGCAGAAGAAGCGGAGTTCGGTCCCCGTCAGTCCGGAGATCGCGGGCTGCGACCGGCACTACGGCTCGGCGGGTGTCTGTGTCCCGACGGTCTTCCCGAAGAAGGTCAAGGCGACGACGGCGGCGCGGTGCGGCTGGCTGAAGGCGCATGACTACGGGCGACTGAAGGTGAACGGCAAGGACGATCCCCTGCGGATCGACCCGAACCGCGACGGCGTGGCCTGCGCCAAGGGGGATGTGCCCCAGCGCCGGTAGCCCGGACCCGCAGGTTCTTCAGGCTGCGGACGCAGGTCGAGGGCCACCAGGACGACCGTGTCGTCCTGGTGGCCCTTCGTCGTTGCTCAGGAGCTCAGGAGTGCTGGTAGGCCACCAGCGAGATCCCGATGTAGTGGACGATGAACGCAGCGAGCGTCAGGGAATGGAACACCTCGTGGAAGCCGAACCACCTCGGTGAGGGGTTCGGCCGCTTCATCCCGTAGATCACTCCGCCGGCGCTGTACAGCAACCCGCCCACGATCACGAGGACCAGCACCGCGATCCCGCCGGCGCGCATGAAGTCCGGCAGGAAGAAGACGGCGGCCCAGCCCATCGCGATGTAGCAGGGGGTGTACAGCCAGCGGGGCGCGCCGACCCAGAAGACCCGGAACGCGATTCCCGCAACCGCTGCCGCCCAGACCGCCCACAGCAGTACCCGACCGGTGGAGTCGGGAAGGAGCAGCAGCGTCAGCGGGGTATATGTGCCCGCGATGATCAGGAAGATGTTGGCGTGGTCGAGCCGACGGAGCACGGCCGTGGCACGCGGGCCCCAGGTGCCCCGGTGGTAGAGCGCGCTCACGCCGAAGAGCAGGCAGGCTGTCAGTGCGTAGATGCCACAGGCGATCCGGCCGCGCGTCGAGTCGGCGAGTGCCGTGAGGACGACGCCCGCCACCAGGGCGGCGGGGAACATCACGGCGTGCAGCCACCCGCGCAGCCGCGGTTTCACGGGCGTCGGGTCGATCTCATCCACATCGGGTGCTGCTGCAGTCATGGTCGGAATGTTACCTACGCAACCGTAGGTAACACTCCCGAGTGGCGATGCTCACGTGAGAGGTCCTCTGGACATATGCGCATGAGGCACCGATGATCAGATGAGTGCGGTCGGCACCGGATGAGCGCCTACGAAGCGTCCGGGTCGCAGCCCCCACGGGGCAACAAAATTCATACCCCTCACTTAGGAGCAATCGTGGCGCGCGACAACGCGGCTCCCGGCAGCGTCCCCACCAACCACCAGGAACTGATCTCCTGGGTCGACGAGATCGCAGCAATCACGCAGCCGGACAGCGTCGTCTGGTGTGACGGTTCCGAGGCCGAGTACGACCGCCTCTGCGCGGAACTCGTGGCCAAGGGCACCTTCAAGAAGCTTGACCCGATCAAGCGCCCGAACTCGTACTACGCCGCGTCCGACCCCACCGATGTCGCCCGCGTCGAGGACCGCACCTTCATCTGCTCCGAGAAGGAGGCGGACGCGGGACCCACGAACCACTGGAAGGCCCCCGCGGAGATGAAGGACATCTTCGCCGGTGAGAAGGGCATCTTCCGCGGCTCGATGAAGGGCCGGACGATGTACGTCGTCCCGTTCTGCATGGGTCCGCTCGGCTCCCCGCTCTCCGCGATCGGCGTCGAGATCACCGACTCCGCCTACGTCGCCGTCTCCATGCGCACCATGACCCGTATGGGTCAGCCGGTCCTGGACGAGCTCGGCTCCGACGGCTTCTTCGTCAAGGCCGTCCACACCCTCGGCGCGCCGCTCGCCGAGGGCGAGGCGGATGTCCCGTGGCCGTGCAACTCCACCAAGTACATCTCGCACTTCCCCGAGACCCGTGAGATCTGGTCGTACGGTTCCGGCTACGGCGGCAACGCCCTGCTCGGCAAGAAGTGCTACGCCCTGCGCATCGCGTCCGTCATGGCCCGCGACGAGGGCTGGCTCGCCGAGCACATGCTGATCCTCAAGCTGACCCCGCCGCAGGGCGAGTCCAAGTACGTCGCCGCCGCGTTCCCGTCCGCCTGCGGCAAGACCAACCTCGCCATGCTGGAGCCCACGATCTCCGGCTGGACGGTCGAGACGATCGGCGACGACATCGCCTGGATGCGTTTCGGCGAGGACGGCCGGCTCTACGCGATCAACCCCGAGGCCGGCTTCTTCGGCGTCGCGCCCGGCACCGGCGAGCACACCAACGCCAACGCCATGAAGACCCTGTGGGGCAACGCCGTCTTCACCAATGTCGCGCTCACCGACGACAACGACATCTGGTGGGAGGGCATGACCGAGGAGGCCCCGGCCCACCTCACGGACTGGAAGGGCAACGACTGGACGCCCGCGTCCGCGACCCCGGCCGCCCACCCGAACGCCCGCTTCACCGTGCCGGCCTCGCAGTGCCCGATCGCCGCGCCCGAGTGGGAGGACCCGAAGGGCGTGCCGATCTCGGCGATCCTCTTCGGCGGCCGCCGCGCCTCGGCCGTCCCGCTGGTGACCGAGTCCTTCGACTGGCAGCACGGCGTCTTCCTCGGTGCGAACGTCGCCTCCGAGAAGACCGCCGCCGCCGAGGGCAAGGTCGGCGAGCTGCGCCGCGACCCGTTCGCGATGCTGCCGTTCTGCGGCTACAACATGGGCGACTACATGGCCCACTGGATCAAGGTCGGCAAGGACGCGGACCAGTCCAAGCTGCCGAAGATCTACTACGTCAACTGGTTCCGCAAGAACGACGCGGGCAAGTTCGTGTGGCCGGGCTTCGGTGAGAACAGCCGTGTCCTGAAGTGGATCGTGGAGCGCCTCGAGGGCAAGGCCGAGGGCGTCGAGAGCCCCATCGGCATCCTGCCGACCAAGGAGGCCCTGGACACCGACGGCCTGGAGCTGGCCGAGGAGGACCTCGAGTTCCTGCTCAAGGTCGACACCGACGTGTGGCGCGAGGAGGCCGCCCTGGTCCCCGAGCACCTCAACACCTTCGGTGACCACACGCCCAAGGAGCTGTGGGACGAGTACCGCGCGCTGGTCGCCCGGCTCGGCTGATCCGCTCACGCTGGACCAACGCGGCGGGCCTGCCCGACTTCCGCCCTGACCTGTGGGGTCATACCGGCCCGCCGCGTCCGGCCCCCGAAGCCACCTCACCGGCTTCGGGGGCCGAACCCTTTTTCAGGGGCACTCTCCCGGGCGTCGGGCACGGGTGAGACACGGGGGCTACGAGGCGAACCCGCCACGCTCCTCCAGATAGCGGGTGTGGGTCTGCTGACGCCTGGACTCCGTCTCGCTCAGCGCCGCGGCGAGCGCCCCCGCTTCGGCGTGCAGCACCCCGAGCTGCCGCTCCAGATGGCGCTCCGGCGGCTCCGTGCCCGGAGTGAGTCGGGTCCACCAGCGGGTGCGGACGAAGGTGTCGACGGACTCCGGGACGTCCTGGCGGATCGTACGGGCCAGGACGTGCACCCCCTCCGGGTCCTGGGCGAGCACCTGTGCCACCCAGCCGGGGTCGAGCAGCGCCGTGAGCAGGTCGGTCAGCTCGGTGAGCCGGCCGGCCGCGGCGGGTGGCAGTTCGACGGACGCCAGATACGCGCGCAGCCTCGCGAGGTCGGTGCGCAGGGCGTCGAGCTGCTCGGCCGGGTCGGGGAAGTCCGGGGCCGGCGGGCGCTCGGGAGGGGCGATCAGCGCGCCGGCCCCGTACAGCCCGGCGATCACGAACGGCCAGTAGGCGCCCGCCAGTCCGGTGAAAGTGAGGGCGAGCCCCGCGATGCCGAAGGCGCAGCCCGTGAGGTTCTTGCGCGACTCGAGACAGCCGAGCGCCTTCCTACTGGTAGCCACGGATCTCCTCGAATGCGCCGTCCAGCGTCCCCGTCGTCGCGTCGAAGACGCGGCCGCCGGTGAGGGCGGCGATGTGCTCCAGCTCCGCGCGGTCGGAGTCACCGAAGAGGACGGGGAAGACGGGCGTGTGGCGGCGGTCGGCCGGCAGCCCCTGGTAGTACGCGTCGAAGGCCGTTGCCTCGATGCCCGTGGTGTTCTCGCCGTCCGTCATCAGAACCACGGAGGTGAACGTCTTCGTGGAGTCCTCGCTGCCCAGGTGTTCGTATGCCTCCTGCAGGCTGCTGTAGACCGCGGTTTCGCCCTCGGCGCTCAGACGCGCCGCGTCGGCGCGGATCGCGCGCAGCGCCGCGTCGGGGTCGGCGGGGTCGACCGTATGCGTACGGACCTGCTTGACGGCCGATCCGAAGGGCATCAGGGTGACCTCCTCCCGGTCCCGGAAGTCCTCGGTCAGCTCGGTCAGCGCGTCCTTGAGCCGCTGCAGCCGGTCACCCGCCATGGAGCCGGAGGTGTCCAGCACATACACCGTGCGCGACGGGCGGCGCAGCTTGTTGTCGTAAGCGTCCAGCAGTCCGTCCGCGACGGACCGGGTGCCGGGGAAGGGCAGTTCGCGCCGGATCCCGGCGGCGAGCGGAGCGGCCGGCTTCACCCCGGCGACCACGGGCCTGCGCAGTGTCCGCTCGGTGATCCCCTGCTGGGCGTCGCTGCCGCGGAGATACTCGGTCAGGGTCCGGCCGGCGGCGCGGGCCTCGGCCGGGGCGGACGTCAGCAGCGTGAAGGGGTAGTCGGCGCTCACCACCCCGTCCTTGGGCCGGATGACGGTGAGCCCGGCGCGGCTCTCGCGGTTCATGGACAGCAGGACGGACTCGTAGTTGACGAGCGCGTCGACGGTGGTGCGGCGGGTGTACGCGGCCGCCAGCCAGCCCGACGAGCCCGAGGTGAGCTGCTGCCCGGCGAAGAACTCCTTGAGCTTCGGTGTCGCTTTGCGCACGTCCGCCTCGGTGAGCGCGGACTGGGCGCCGGACAGACCGGACGCCACGGAGATCAGGGCGGAGAAACCGGAGTTGGAGCGGACGGGGTCGGTCATGCCGTAGGTGAGCCTGCCGTCGGCGACGGCGCGGTGGATCTGGGTCCAGGTGACGTCCTCGGGCCGCCACCCGAGCCGCCGTACTGCCTGGGTGCGCACACCGATCGCGACCGGCGAGGTCATGACGGGCGTCTCGGAGCTGATCCGCGGACCGGTGCCCGGCCGCAGCCGCAGATAGTCGTTGGACGAAAGCCACACGGCGTCGAACTTCCCGTCGGCCTTCCCCGACTCGATCTGCTCGACGGCGTCCAGCGTGCCGCTCCAGGTCGCCTCCACGGTGACCCCGGTAGCCTCGCGGGCCGCCTCCAGGACGGGCTTCATGTCCTCGAGCTCACTGGAGGCGAGGACGCGCAGGGTGACCGGGCTCCGGCCGGGGACCTTCCTGTCGTCGCCGCTGCCACTGCTGGTGCACCCGCCGACGAGAGCGACACCGAGGAGCATGCACACCACGCCGTGTACGCGGTGGCGCCCGGACCGCGAGTGCGGAGTCGGGTGGCCGATCGCGCGGGCCGCGGCTCTGCGCAGACGCGCCGCGAAGGAGCCGTTCATGCGAGGCCCCCCTCGAGCGTGTTCGCCGTGCGGGTGCGCTCCAAGTAGGCGCTCGCCGCCTGGAGTTCGCCGGTCAGGGATTCGACTGTGGTGGCCATCGCCTCGGTTGCCCGGGCCTTGTACGTGTCGATCGCGTCCAGCGTCCGGTAGATCTGCTGGAACGCCGTGCGCAGCGTCTCGGCGCCCACCGCCGGGTCCGCCGCGATGCGCTGGATCTCGCCGCTCTGGGTGGCGAGCATCTCCGCGTTGCCGCGGATCAGGTCCTCGGTCGTCGAGCGCAGGGTGTTGACCTGCTCGGTGACCTTGCGCTGACTGTCCAGGGCGGAGGCCAGCATGACGGCGATCCGCAGTGCCGAGACCGTTGTGGTGGCGGCACGGTCGACACCCTTGATGAGCTCGTCGTTGTTGCGGCGTACCACGTCCATCGCCAGGTAGCCCTGGGCACACACCGCGAGCTGGGTCAGCAGGTCCTGGTGCTTCTGCCGGACCGGGAAGAGCACATCGGCCCGCAGCGCGTCCGCCTGGACCGGGTCGGTCGCCTCGACGCTCGCGATACGGTCGCCGATCGCCGCGTCGACCGCCTCGGTGAGCACCGCGTACTCCTGGAGCCTGCCCATGGTCTCCCACAGCCGGGCCCGCTCGGTGTGCAGCGCGGCGTTGTCGCGGCGCAGCTCGTCCTGGCCGCCGCGCAGCGCGCCCACGATCTTGTTGAGTGTCGCCTGGGAGGAGGCGTACTTGGCCACATGGTCCCGGAGTCTGTTGCCGCCCGGCAGCCTGGCCAGCAGCCGGCGCGCCCCCTTCCCCGGGGTGTCGCGCGGGTCGAGGTCCTCCACGGTGCGGCGCAGCTCCACGAGGCAGGAGCCGACACGGGCCTGGGCGTCCTCGCCCCCGGAGGACAGCGAGCGCACGGTGCGGTCCAGCATCCGGTTGGACTGCTGGGCCGCGCCTCGGATGTCGGCCGCGCCGAGCGAGGCGATCTCGCCGATACGGGTCGCGAACTCGGGTGAGCGGGCGTCGAGTCCGGCCAGCGACGAGACGTGGTCGGCCGCCCGGCGCGTCATCTCCGTGCGTACGGTGTCGTCGAGCGGGACCAGCCCGGACGCCTGCTCCGAGCGGACCGGCGCGACCGGCTCCGGTGGTGTGAGGACGAGCGCGTCCGCGCTCTGCTGTTCGGTCATGGTGAAGTCCCCCTAGGACCGGGTCCGCCGCGCCATCGCGTGCAGTACCTCGGCGGTCGGCACAGGCGCCTGGCGCACCCCGGCCAGCTTCTGGTTGAGAAAGTCGGCGTGGTGGGTGGTCGCGGTGGTGAACTCGGCGGCCGCGCCCTGCGGCCGGAAACCGTGCCGTACCGCGATCTCGCGCAACCGGGCGTCGGAGGCGAGCAGTTCGCCGAGCGCGCGTCCGTTCTCGGTGAGCGGTACGAGCGTGTGGTCGCTGGAGACGGTGGTGTCCGGGTAGAGGACGACGAGGTCTCCCACGTCCTGCTTCTGCAGCAGCAGTGAGGCCACCTGCGACTCGTACACGAGCACCAGCGGATTGCCGACGCCGCTGATGAAGTCCCGGAACGGCGCGTCGCTGCTGGTCTGCTGTGCGCCCTGAACGGTGATCAGCTTCTTCAGCAGCGGCGCGGTCCGGTCGAGTGCGGCGTCGTTCGCGGCGACCTTGCCGCCGTCGGCGACGTACGAGGCCGCGGCCAGATACAGCGCACCCGAGTTGGAGGCGACAGGATCGGTGCTCGTGATGAACACGGTCCCGGTCAACTCGGCGTGCCCGGCAGTCCCTTTGAGCTGCTGCCAGGTCCGGTCCGCCTGTGCGGCCTTCAGATACGGCTCCATGCGCAGCGTCCCGGTCGACCTGCCGCTCAGCGTGGCGAGCCCGTTGCCGGCGAGCACCTCGGCGGCATTGCGGTGCGCGACGACGACAAGCGGCGAGTAGAAGGGGCGGATCGGGCCGCCCTGGATCTTCGCCCTGCGCTGCAGCTGGTCGGCGGGAGCCTTGGACGACGGGAACGCGAAGTCCTTCCCGTCAAGGGCCTGCTGGTCCATGGCCCAGGACCCTGAGGTCTCGGTCCGCACGGTGAAGCCCTTGGCAGCCAGGGCCTTCACCACCTGAGGGTCGGCGAAGAACTCGGCCTTCTCCGACCCGATCACTCCCTGCACGGTCCTCGTTGCCGTGCTCGTGTCCTGGCTCTCGCGGCCTGCGACGACGGCGACTGCCACACCGCCGATCAGCAGCACCGCCAGGACGATTCCTGCGATGCGTCTCACGTGAGCAGAGTGCTCGCGGAAACCCACATTCCGGGCGAAAGGAGGTGGACGGCGGGTGAAGTCCCTGCGGCACCGTTGCAACGGGCCGCTTGAGTCGTGATCGCCTGGATGGGTGGCACCCGGTCCGCGCGCCTACCCGGCCCGCGGACCGGGGCCGTCAGGGGGCGCCGACCAGCCGGGAGTCGCGCAGGGCGGCGGTGTGCGCGTCCATGCGCTCGGCGGCGAGGATCGCGGCGGCGGTGTCCGCACGGGACGCGGCGACGACGAGTGCGCGGCCCGCCAGGGCGAGCGCGCGGTTGTGCAGTGCCGCGGTGTCGGCGTGGCCCAGCGCGGCGTGCCGCGCGGGCGGCGTCCCGCGCAGCCGGGCCACCTGCTCGGCTATGCGATCGCCCTGCGGGCCGAGCCCCAGCTCGTCGGTGACGGCCAGCAGGGCGGCCAGATGTCCGGCGAGCTGGATGTCCAGCTCTTCCTCGCGGGTGCGGTGGGGGTACTGCGGGGCATCGGCCATCGAGTGGACCGACTTGGTGCGGATCGGCTCGTACATGGGGGATGGCCTCCTGCTCACGGTCAGGAGACCATCCTACATTGGATCGAGTCTAAAGTTGAGTGCTGTCGGGATCTGCCTGTCTCAGGGCTGCCCGTACCCGTCGAGGAACGCGCCGATCCTGGTCACCGCATGGGCAAGGTCCTTCGCCGCGGGCAGTGTGACGATGCGGAAGTGATCGGGCTCGGGCCAGTTGAAGCCCGTGCCCTGCACAACCATGATCTTCTCGGTGCGCAGCAGATCGAGGACCATCTGCCGGTCGTCCTTGATCTTGTAGACCTTGGGGTCGAGCCTCGGGAAGAGATACAGCGCGCCCTTGGGCTTCACGCAGGTCACGCCCGGGATCTGCGTCAGCAGGTCGTACGCGACGTCCCGCTGCTCCAGGATCCGCCCGCCGGGCAGCACCAGCTGCTCGACGGACTGCCGCCCGCCGAGCGCGGTGGCCACGGCGTGCTGGGCCGGCATGTTGGCGCACAGCCGCATGTTGGCGAGGATCGTCAGCCCCTCGATGTACGAGGCGGCATGGGCCTTCGGCCCGCAGACGGCCATCCAGCCCGAACGGTATCCGGCGACGCGGTAGTTCTTCGACAGTCCGTTGAAGGTGAGCACCATCAGATCCGGGGCGATGGCGGCGGTCGGGGTGTGTGTGGCCCCGTCGTAGAGGATCTTGTCGTAGATCTCGTCGGAGCACACGATCAGATTGTGGCGCCGGGCGATCTCGGTCAGGCCGCGCAGCATCTCGTCGCCGTAGACCGCGCCGGTGGGGTTGTTCGGGTTGATGATCACGATCGCCTTGGTGCGGTCGGTGATCTTGCGCTCGATGTCCGCGAGATCAGGCATCCACTCGGACTGCTCGTCGCAGCGGTAGTGCACGGCCGTCCCGCCGGCCAGCGACACGGACGCGGTCCACAGCGGATAGTCGGGCGCCGGGACCAGGACCTCGTCGCCGTCGTCGAGCAGTGCCTGCATCGACATCTGGATCAGCTCCGAGACGCCGTTGCCGAGGTAGATGTCCTCGACGTCGAGCTCGATGCCCTTGGTCTGGTAATGCTGCATCACGGCCCGCCGCGCGGACAGCAGACCCTTGGCGTCGCCGTAGCCGTGTGCCGAGCCGACGTTGCGCAGGATGTCCTCGAGGATCTCCGGCGGGCACTCGAACCCGAAGGCGGCGGGGTTGCCGGTGTTCAGCTTCAGGATGCGGTGACCTGCCGCCTCCAGGCGCATCGCCTCTTCGAGGACGGGCCCCCGGATTTCGTAACAGACGTTGGCGAGCTTCGTGGACTGGATCACCTGCATGTCCGTGAGCTTACGGGGGCGTCACATTGATCGCTCCGTGTTTCGGACCACCGACCCCATGGCGCTAATGTCCGCTTTGTTGCTTTCTCGGGGTGAGGCCCTCCGGGCCCCTTCGAAAGCGCTGTGCTGCGGGGGCACCTGCCTGCGATTCAAGCGTCGTCCTGGACAGGTGTTGCCCTGGTCACCCTCCTTGACGGGAGGGCCGGGACCCCGCCCCTGTCCGGGTGCCGGCCGGGGTGGCGAAATCAGGAGCCGGACTGCTCACGGTCGGGTAATCTTCGCGCTCAGGCAGTGCCCGAGCACTGTCCTGCCAACAGCACAGCTTCGAACAGCACAGCGACGAACCCCGGAGGTGAGACCCATTACCGCAACAGCAGGCTGGGTGCCCTCATCTCTCGGCCGTGCGGTCCACCGGGCATAGGTGACCGTGAGGGTGCCCTTCGGTACCCGAAAGGCTTTCCATGCTGGTTCCCTCGCTCACCCTCAGCCGCTCCGCCGTCGTCACCACCCTTCGCGGGGCCGGATGCGTCTTCGCCGAGGACGAGGCCGATCTGCTCCTGTCCGCCGCGCGTGACCCTGCCGAGCTCGCCGACATGGTCGGGCGGCGCGTCAGCGGACTGCCGCTCGAACACGTTCTCGGCTGGGCCGAGTTCTGCGGTATGCGAGTGTCCGTCGATCCCGGGGTGTTCGTGCCCCGCCGTCGTACCGAGTTCCTCGTCGCACAGGCCGTCAGGCTTGCCCCGCCCGGCGACGCCGTGGTCGTGGACCTGTGCTGCGGGTCGGGGGCGGTGGGGGCGGCGGTCGTCGCGACCCTCGGGCGGGGTGAGCTGCACGCCGCCGACATCGAGCCCGCCGCGGTCGGCTGCGCCCGGCGCAATGTCGCCGCGGCCGGCGGACAGGTGTACGAGGGGGACCTGTACGAACCCCTGCCCGCCGCGCTCACAGGGCGGATCGACGTCCTCGTCGTCAACGCCCCGTACGTACCGACCGGCCAGATCGGGCTGCTGCCGCCGGAGGCCCGCGACCACGAACCGCTGGTCGCTCTGGACGGTGGGCCGGACGGGCTCGGCGTGCAGCGGCGGGTGACCGCCGGGGCCGGGCAGTGGCTGGCGCCGGGCGGCGCCCTGCTCATCGAGACGAGCGAGCGCCAGGCTCCGTTCACATCGGCCGCGTTCGCCCGTCATGGGCTCGATCCGCGCGTGGTCGTCTGTGAGGACCTCGATGCCACCGTCGTGGTCGGGACGAAGCCCCGCCGGCCCTCCTGCAATCCGTGACCGCCGGAATGCAACGGAACGGCCCCGGGAGAAGGGTTTCTCCACAGGGCCGTTCTGCGTGAAAGTCAGCCGTTCATACAGACGTTGCCCGCGGCCGGGTTCAGCAGGCCGATCGCGGTGAAGCTGTTGCCGCAGAAGTTCAGCGGAATGTGGATCGGGAGCTGGAAGACGTTGCCCGACAGGACGCCGGGCGAGCCGACGGCGGATGCCTCGGCTCCCGCGTCGGCCATGGCGGGCGCCGCGGCGCCGCCGAGCGCCATGACGACACCTGCGACAACGGCTGCAGCCTTCATGCGGTTCATTTTGATCCTTTCGGCAATGGCGCCGTACGCAGTCACGACCGTCGTGCTGCGCAGCCGCGCACTGGCTGCGGGCATGCGCCTCTGCGGAACGAGTAACGATTTCATTCCCGCCGGGAAACCGACCGGTCGCTGCCGCCCCGAAAAGTCACTCGTATGCCGCACGATAATTCACGCATGAGGTCCGGGATTCCCGCGACCGGTCAATTCTCGCTCTCCCGTGCTTTTCGCGTTATTCGAATGCCGGCGTGTGTGCGCCCCGAGCGCCCCGAGGCGCGGTGCGCAGCGGGGCCTGCCCCGGCGGCGCGGGGGCGGCTTCTCGATCACTTGTCGCTTTTTGCTGTGAACGCCCGATCGTGGAACAGCCTGGTCAACCGCCTCCCCGCATGTCCGGTTCCGTACATTCACTCGAATGCTGCCCTGTGGCGCTTGCGTGAATTGGATTTCCCGGCCTGATTGCTGCGCCAATTGAGGCACAATAAGTGAATCCAGCACGCTATTCGAGTGGTGAAAGAAATATGACAATCACGACGACCGGACGTCTGTCCGTCGAACAGCGAGGAAGGCGGCGGGCCGCCAGGAAGGGCAGGGAGCGGGGGCCGGGCGGCGAAGCAATCGGCGGCACCCCAGGATTCGCCTGGCTTCTCGTGATCACGGGCGCGGCGGGACTGCTCGCGGCGTGGGTGATCACGATCGACAAGTTCAAGCTGCTCGAGGACCCGTCGTTCACGCCGGGGTGCAGTCTGAACCCGGTCGTCTCCTGCGGCAACATCATGAAGAGCGAACAGGCGTCGGTCTTCGGGTTCCCCAATCCGATGCTGGGCCTGGTGGCGTACGGGGCGGTGATCGCCATCGGGTCCGGCCTGCTGGCCGGCGCGGCCCACCGGCGCTGGTACTGGCTCGGGCTGAACGCCGGCACCCTCTTCGGGGTGGGTTTCTGCAGCTGGCTGCAGTACCAGTCGCTGTACGAGATCAACGCGTTGTGCCTGTGGTGCTCCCTGGCATGGGTCGCCACGATCGTGATGTTCTGCTACATCACCCTGCACAACATCGAGCACCGCATCATCAGGGTTCCCGAAGGACTGCGCCGGGCGCTGCTGGAGTTCCACTGGGCGCCGCCGGTGGTGTGGATCGGCATCATCGGCATGCTGATCCTGACCCGGTGGTGGGACTTCTGGACCGCCACAGGCTGAACGGCCGCCCGTTCAGGAGCACAGCGAAGGGCCCCGGCGGCCGTCCGGCCGCCGGGGCCCTTCGCGGACTGCGACATCAGCCGGCGCCGCCGAGCGAGACACCGCCCAGCATCGGGGTGGCCGACGCTGCCGTCTTGAGCAGCTGCTCCGGAGCCTTGCCCTTGACGTTGTTCAGCCCGGTGGCCGTGGAGGCGACCGAGCCGACCGTCGATTCCGCGTCGCCCAGGCTTGGATCGGGGGCCGAGGCCAGAGCCCGGTCGAGACCACCGTTGAGACTCATGGCAGGCATGCGCGTGGTGTCGGCGGCGAAAGCGGGCGAGGCCGCCCCCATCGCCACGACGGAACCGGCGATGACGGCTGCGGCCCTCGAGTACTTCATGGTTTCGAATCCCTTTCCCCGGCGGTGCTCTCCGCCGTCGTGAGGGGTAACGAGCTGTAGTCGCAAGGGAAACGCGAGGACACCTGTCCCGCCGGGCGCCTGCTGGGCCGTGCCCCCCGGCGGCCAGGGAGATCAGGCCGTATGCCGGTCGTAGAGCCAGCCCCGGCGTGGCTGCGGGGGAACGGGTGTGGTCTCGGCCCCGTCCGCAGGGGGAGGAGGGTACAGGGTGAGCCGGGTCCACTCGGCGTCCGGCCGGCCGGGCAGGGTACGGCCTGCTGCCGCCCACTCCCGCGCCAGCTGTTCGTAGATCGGGCTGGTGCCGGGCGGTGCGGCCGCCGGGGCCGGGGCCGTTCCCGTCTGGACGCGCTGCCATCGAGCAGGCGTGGAAGTCCTTGCCATACGACCGCCAACGCGCGCCCGTCGGTGAAGTCACTGCTCGGGTCGGGCGGTGGGGGACAGGCGGAACGGTCTTTCGAGCCCGTCACCCTCCCGGTGCGGCTCGACGGTCGGGTGAACCGCGGCCCCGCGGGAGGAAGTCGTCCTGAGGGGCCGGCGGGACGCCGGTACCGGGCCGGACATGACTGCGGCCTCCCCCGGTGGTGAAGGGGAGGCCGCAGTGTTCCGGGATGCTGGTACTCAGCCGCCCTGGTGCAGTGGCCGGACTAGGCGTTCGAGCAGACGTTGCCGAAGGCCGGGTTCAGCAGGGCGATCACGTTCACGGTGTTGCCGCAGACGTTGACCGGCACGTGGACCGGCACCTGGAGGACGTTGCCCGAGGCGACACCGGGGGAGTTGGCAGCGGCACCGTCCGCGCCGGCGTCGGCTGCGGCCATGCCGGCGCCGCCGGCGATCAGAGCACCAGACCCGGCGAGAACAGCGGCTGCCTTCGCGATACGCGACATCAACTTCTCCTTGCAAGACGACAGGTCGGCCGCAGGGTTTGCGGCCTTCACTCCCCGTTCAACGCGGGAAGCGAAGGCCGGTAACGGATCACACCGAAAGTCGGACCCCAACGGTCTCTTCGATGTCCTCGCGGCCGCCGTACGGGGCGCCGCGCGAGCCGAATAGCTCATATGTTCGGTTTCGGGGGTAGGGTGGAGGACATGGCAGTGCATCTGCAGGGTTCGCTCTTCGACCAGACCGACGAGATCATCCTCGGCCCGCTCGACGGAGTGCGCCGGACCGTCCTCGGCGACGGGGCCTGGATCGATGGACTGGCGGGCTGGCTCGAAGGGGCGGACGCACTGTTCGACGAACTCGTGGACACCGTGCCCTGGCGGGCCGAGCGGCGCCGGATGTACGAGCGGGAGGTGGCCGTGCCCCGGCTGCTCGCCTACTACGGGGAGGACGATCCCCTGCCGCATCCGGTCCTCGACCGGGCCCGCGCCGCCCTGTCGCGGCACTACGCCGACGAGCTCGGTGAGCCGTTCCGCACGGCCGGGCTGTGCTTCTACCGCGACGGTCACGACAGCGTTGCCTGGCACGGGGACAGGATCGGACGGGGTGCGCGGGAGGACACCATGGTTGCGATCCTGTCCGTCGGCGCCCCGCGCGATCTGGTGCTGCGGCCGGGACACGGCGGCGGGGCCACGGTGCGCCGGCCGCTCGGGCACGGCGATCTCATCGTGATGGGCGGCTCCTGCCAGCGGACCTGGGAGCACGCCGTCCCCAAGACGGCGCGCCCTGTGGGCCCGCGCATCAGCATCCAGTTCCGCCCGCGCGGGGTGAATTAGGCCCTGTCCGGGCGATCTTGTCGGGCCCGCGGCGGCAGCTGCGGCACCCCGCTGTGTTGTCCCAGTCGCCCGAGTACGTCCGGTACGCGGGCGATCTCCCCCGGCCTCCGGCCGGGCGGTGCCCCAAACGCCTTGCGATGCGTCCCCTCGGCCCTGGCGGCCTGGGGAGGCCCCATGCCTCGGCCCTGGCGGCCTGGGGAGGCCCCATGCCTCGGCCCTGGCGGCCTGGGGAGGCCCCACGCATCCGACGCCGCAGGCTGATCCTCGAAGATCGCCCGGTCAGGGCCTAGGCGCGAGGGGGCCGGGCGGTACCGCGCCGGACGGAGCGGCCTGCCAGCACGTCGGTGCGCACGCCGTCCTCGATGACGAACCGGCCGTCGATCAGCACATGCGGGATGCCCACCGGCAGCGTGCGCGGTGTGTCGAACGTGGAGCCCGCAGCCACCGTGTCCGGGTCGAACAGGACCAGGTCGGCGCGGTAGCCCTCACGGACCAGGCCGCGGTCGGGCAGCCGCAGCCGGGCGGCCGGGCGTCCGGTGAGATGGGCGACCGTCTCCTCCAGCGAGAGAATGCCCAGTTCCCTTGCGTACCGGCCGAGATAGTGCGGGAACGTGCCGTAGGCGCGCGGATGCGGTTTGTCGCCCTGGAGGATTCCGTCACTGCCGCCGGTGTGCACGCGGTGGCGCATGATCCGGCGGACGTTCTCCTCGTGGCCGACGTGCTGCAGGATCGTCGGGCCGAGGCGGTCCTCGATCAGCAGTCTGCGGGCGGTGGCCCAGGGGGCCTCGCCGCGTACGGTCGCCGACTCGGCGACCGTACGGCCCACGTAGCCGGCGAGCCCGGCCCCGCTCACGCCCGAGATCTCGATGGTGTCCCACTCGATCGGTACGCCGTGGCAGCCGTCCGAGCCGGTCTCCTCCAGGTGGTGGCGAATCCTCTCGGCGGTGGCATCGTCGTGCAGCCGCGCGAGCACCGCGTCCGGGCCGCCCTCGTTCGCCCAGCTCGGCAGCATCGCGGCCAGTGTGGTGCAGCCGGGGGTGTACGGATAGGTGTCGAGGGAGATGTCCGCGCCGGCGTCGAGCGCATCGTCGAGCAGGGCGAGCAGCTCGGGCGCACGGCCCTTGTTCACGCCGAAGTTCATGGTGGCGTGGGCGAGATGGAGCGCGCAGCCGGCCGCGCGGGTGAGGGAGACCATCTCTTCGTAGGCCTCGAGCGCGCCGGCGCCGTAGGAGCGGTGATGCGGGCAGTAGTAGCCGTCGAAGCGCGCCACCACCCGGCACAGCTCGGTCAGTTCGGCGTTGTCCGCGTACATTCCGGGCGTGTAGGTCAGGCCCGACGACAGGCCGACCGCGCCTTGCTCCATGCCATCGGCGACGAGCTGCTTCATCCGCGCGAGCTCGGCGTCTGTCGCCGGACGGTCGTCCCAGCCGACCGCGTACATCCGGACCGTGCCTTGAGGGATCAGGTACGCCGCGTTGACGGCGATGCCACGGTCCAGACGGTCCAGGTACTCGCCGACGGTGCGCCAGTCGAAGTCGATGTCCGAGCCGTCGCCGTTCCAGCCGGTGATCGCCGTGCGGACCTCGGCGAGCGTGGCGTCGTCGACGGGTGCGTACGACAGCCCGTCCTGACCCAGCACTTCGAGGGTGACGCCCTGGGCAGCCTTCGCGCAATGGTCCGGGTCGCGCAGCAGGGCGAGGTCGCTGTGGGCGTGCATGTCGATGAAGCCGGGCGAGAGCGCGAGGCCGTGCGCGTCGAGGGTACGCGCCCCGGAGAGGGCGGGGTCGCCTTCACGGCGTATCGCGGCGATGCGGCCGTCGCGGATGCGGACGTCGGCGCGGTACGACGGGCTGCCACTGCCGTCGATGAGGCGGGCGTCGCGGATGACGAGATCCATGGTGGGGCCACCTTTCGGCGGGGGTGGTCCTCCCCGGCCCGGCCCTTCCCGTAACCGGGGCAGGCCCCGGAAACCCGTACGGCCTTCGGCCGTGCCCTCGATCTCCCCCGGACGGGGCTGGAGTTGACCGGCGGCTTCAGCCTCGCTGGGGGAGCACCTCCCTCGCCCGCAGGGCATGGGGGGAGTTTTGAGGCGCGGGGGTCCGGGGGCAGAGACCCCGGTCACGGGAAGTCGGCGTCCCCCACGCCCGCCAGGGCGCAGGGGGAGGGGCGGGGGAAACGCACCCCGCACGGGTCAGAAGAACGTGCGGATGTAGTCGACGACCGCGCCGTCCGCCTCGACCAGCGGAATCAGCTGCCACTTGTCGAACGACGTGCACGGGTGGGACAGGCCCATCCCCAGCCAGTCGCCCACCTCCAGGTCCGCCTCCGCAGTGGTGCGGACCCAGCCGTGCTGGTCGGAGAGCCCGCTCACCGAGATGCCGTCCGCCGGGCGGATCTCGCCGGTGCGGCCGTCGCGGACGACCTGCGCCTCGGGCAGATCCAGGTCGTACGCGGCGTCCCGCTTGCCCGCGTTGACGAACGCCTGGTCGGGGGTGGGGCGCGAGACGACCTGGGCCCACAGCCGGAACGCCGGGTGCAGTGCGCCCTCGTCCGGGAGGCGGTTGAAGGGGGTGAGGTGGCGGTAGTGGCCGTCGTCGTGCGAGACGTACGCGCCGGAGCGCAGCAGCTTCAGGACGGGGCGGGACAGTTCGGGGATCTCCCCGAACACATCGGCGACCGCGTCGAACCAGGCACTTCCGCCCGCGCTGATCACGATCTCCGCGGTGCCGTCGAAGCGTCCGGCCTTGTCGAAGTCGGCGGCCAGCGCGGTCAGCCGGCGTACCCAGGCACGTACCCGGTCCCCGTCGGCCTGCGGGACCTCGCCCTCGTAACCGGCGACGCCGACCAGCCGGAGCGTCGCGGTGGCGGCGACCGCGTCGGCGACGGCCGCGCATCCGGCCTCGGTGCGCACCCCGGTGCGGGCGCCCTCGCCCGCCCCCAGTTCGATGACGACCTCGACGGGGCGGGAGGTGCCCCGCAGGGCCTCGTCCATGAGCTCGACGCCGCGCACGGAGTCGACGTAACAGATGAAGCGGAAGTCCGGATCGGCGTCCAGCTCGCCCGCCAGCCAGCGCAGGGCGGCAGCGTCCACGACCTCGTTGGCGAGGAAGATCCGCTGGATCCCGTGCGCGCGGCAGACGCGGGCCTGGTGCGGTACGGCGGCGGTGATGCCCCAAGCGCCGTACGCCAGTTGGCGCTCGAAGAGCTGCGGTGACATGGAGGTCTTGCCGTGCGGGGCGAAAGCGAGGCCGTGGCGCTCGGAGTAGGTCTCCAGGAGTGCCAGATTGTGTTCGAGGGACTCGGCGGACAGGGCGAGGACGGGGGTGGTGAAGCCGCCGGTGAAAAGGTTGCGGCGGTCGGCGGCGAGTTCGCCGACGGTGAGCCCTTCGGCGTCGGGCGGGAGTGCCTTGAAGCGGTGGTCGACGCGTTCGCTCGCCAGCTGCGCGAGCCGCTCGACGGCGGTGTCGGCGTTGCCGGCGTGGTCGGCGGGCATGAGGGCCTCCTTCATAAAGGGTTGCACTATATGCAACGCCCATTGCGTATATCGCTTATGGCTGTCTAACATCCGAGCCGACACCGGGTCAATGGTGGCCCGTGCCCGACGAGCGAGGAGCCCCCGCGAACATGACCGCGACCGTGCACGGACCCGTGGACGTCGTCTGTCTCGGCGAGTCCATGGTCACGTTCCTGCCCACGCAGGGGGGACGCCTCGCCGACGTGCCGTCCTTCGTCCGCGGCATCGGCGGCGCCGAGTCCAATGTCGCGTGCGCTCTGGCCGCGGCCGGGCATCGGACCAGGTGGGTCGGCCGGGTCGGCGCGGACGGCTTCGGCGAGCACCTGGTGGCGGCGATCGCGGCGTACGGAGTCGACACCTCGGCCGTCGAGCGCGACCCGGAGCGCCCCACGGGCATCTACTTCCGTACGGCGACCGACCGCGCGACCGGGTCGCACGAAGTCCTGTACTACCGCGCCGGGTCCGCTGCCTCCGCGATGTCCTTGTCGACCGTGCCGACAGAAGCCGTACGGTCCGGCAGGATTCTGCACCTGTCCGGGATCACCGCCGCGCTCTCCGGCGACTGTCTCGCCCTGATGCGCCACCTCACCGCACGGCGGACGGGCCGTCCGCCGGTGTCGTTCGATGTGAACCACCGGCCCGGGCTGTGGCGCGCGCCGTCCGGTGCCGGTGTGCTGCTGGACCTCGCGCGCGGCGCGGACATCGTGTTCGTGGGGGAGGACGAGGCGGAGGAGGCATGGGGGCTGCGGGGTGCGCCGTCGATCAGGGCCGCGTTGCCGGAGCCGGAGGTGCTGGTGGTGAAGCAGGGGGCGCGGGGGGCGACCGTGTTCGCCCGCTCCGCGTCTACCCTCGTGCTGCCTCCGACGTCGGGGGGCCGTTCAGGAATCGCCCCCGACACCGTCACCCACGTTCCCGCCCCGCGCGTGGAGGTCGTCGCGGCCGTCGGTGCCGGTGACGCCTTCGCCGCCGGGTTCCTGTCCGCCACCCTGCGCGGGCTGAGCGTGCATCACCGGCTGCGGCACGGGCATCTCATGGCCGCCGCCACCCTCACCGTCCCCGGCGACCTCGCAGCGCCCCCCTCCCGCGCACACGCCGACCGGCTGGCCGACCTGGACGACGGTGCCTGGGAGACACTTCACCTCGGCCCCGGCTGGTCGGCAGCCGCGGATGAGGAGGTACGTACCGCATGAGCCAGACCGTCGATCGCGCGCTGAGCATCCTGCCGCTGCTCGCGCAGGGGCCCGCCGACCTCGGGCAGGTGGCCGAACGCCTCGGTGTGCACAAGTCCACCGCACTGCGCCTGCTGCGCACACTCCACGAGCACGGCCTCGTCTACCGCCAGCAGGACCAGCGCTACCGCCTCGGCGCCCGCCTCTTCGCGCTGGCGCAGGAAGCCGTCGAGAACCTCGACGTACGCGAGATCGCCCATCCGCATCTCGTCGCGCTCAACGAGCAGACCGGACACACGATCCACCTCGCCGTGTACGAGGAGAGCGACGTCCTCTACATCGACAAGGTCGAGAGCCGCTACCCGGTCCGGATGTACTCGCGGATCGGCAAGCCGGTCGCGATCACCGTCGCGGCCGTCGCCAAACTGCTGCTCGCCGACCTGCCCGAGCCCGAGCGGCGGGCCCTCGCCGAGAAGCTCGACTACCCCATGTACACATCCCGTTCGACCCCCGGCGCCGCGGCCTTCCTCAAGGAGCTCGCCGTCGTACGCGAACAGGGATGGGCCACCGACCTCGGCGGCCACGAGGAGTCCATCAACTGCATCGCCGCACCCATCCGCGGTGCGGACGGCCGGGCCGTCGCCGCCATGTCGGTCTCGGCGCCGAATGTCGTCGTCACCGCCGAAGAACTCCTCGCCCTCCTCCCGCTGGTGCGCCGTACCGCCGACGCGGTCAGCCGGGAGTACTCAGGATCCGTATCCCCCCAGTAGCAGCCCCAGGCAAGGACACCGCATGACCGAGAAGACCGCGATCACCCCCAGCACCCACACCGCGCCGCCCGCGAAGTTCTCCCACGGAGTGCGCAAGGGCAACATCCTCCAGGTCGCCGGGCAGGTCGGCTTCCTGCCGGCCGTCGAGGGCCGGGCGCCGACCCCGGCCGGTCCCACCCTGCGCGAGCAGACCCTGCAGACCCTCGCCAACGTCGAGTCCGTCCTCAAGGAGGGCGGCGCGAGCTGGGACGACGTGATGATGATCCGCGTCTACCTCACGGACGTCGACCACTTCGCCGAGATGAACGAGATCTACAACGACTACTTCAAGGACCTGACGGTGGCCCCCGCCGCCCGCACCACGGTCTATGTCGGCCTGCCCGCCGGCCTGCTCATCGAGATCGACGCCCTGGCAGTCCTCGGCTGACCCTGCCTTCTGCCCGGCTGATCGTTCCCTTGTCCGCCCGCCCCCACGGCACGGCGCTCGTCCCCGCAGCGCCGTGCCGCGATCCGCCGCGCCCAGATTCGGAGAGCCCCCTTGTTCCTCGCCGCTGACGTGCCCCCACCACCCACGCCCCACACCGGCGGACTGCTCATCCTCATCGACGGCACCGCCGGTCTGCTGACCGTTGCCGCGCTCGGTATCGCCCTGCTTCTCGTCCTGATCATCAAGGTCCGGCTGCAGCCGTTCGTCGCGCTGCTCGCGGTCTCCATAGCCGTCGGCCTCGCCGCCGGTCTCTCCGTCACCGAACTCTTCGGCACGGTCCAGCGCTCCGCCGCCGTCTCGGTCATCGAATCCGGCATGGGCGGCATCCTCGGGCACGTGGCGATCATCATCGGTCTGGGCACCATGCTCGGCGCGATCCTCGAAGTGTCCGGCGGCGCCGAGGCACTGAGCTCCCGTCTGCTCGGGCTCTTCGGGGAGAAGCGCGCCCCGCTCGCGATGGGGCTGACCGGCCTGATCTTCGGAGTCCCGGTCTTCTTCGACGTCGGCATCTTCGTGCTGGCCCCGATCGTGTACGCGGCGGCGAAGCGGTCCGGAAAATCGATTCTTCTGTACGCGATGCCGCTGCTCGCGGGCCTGTCGATGACCCATGCCTTCCTGCCGCCGCACCCCGGCCCGGTCGCCGCAGCCGGCCTGTTCGACGTCTCGCTGGGCTGGGTCATCCTCATGGGCATCGTGGTCGGCATCCCCGCCGTCCTCGCCGCGTGGGGCTACGCCGCCTGGATCGGCAGGCGCATCTTCGTCGACGTACCGCAGGACATGGTCGAGGCCGCGGAGGACGCCAAGGCCGCCGTCGCCGCCGAACAGGCCGCCACCGGCCGGGCGGCCCAGGAGTCGCCGGTCTCGCTCGTGACCGTCCTCACCATCATCGGTACGCCGCTGGTGCTCATCCTCGCCGCGACGTTCTCCTCCATCGCGCTGGACCCCTCCACCCTGCGCTCGGTCGTCGAGTTCTTCGGCAACCCGTTCGTCGCGCTGACCATCGCGCTGTTCATGGCGTACTACCTGCTCGGCGTCCGGCGCGGCTGGTCCCGCAAGTCCCTGGAGTCCGTGTCCACCCAGTCCCTCAAGCCCGTGGGCAACATCCTGCTGGTCGTCGGCGCGGGCGGGGTCTTCGGGGCCGTACTGAAGGCGAGCGGTGTCGCCCAGGCGCTCTCCGACACCTTCAACGACGTCGGTCTGCCCGTCATCGTCCTTGCCTATCTGATCTCGCTGGTGCTGCGGGTGGCACAGGGATCGGCGACGGTGGCGATCGTCACCACGGCGGGAATCGTGCTTCCGCTGGTGGAGGACGCAGGCCACTCGCAGGCCTTCCTGGCACTGCTCATCATGGCGATCTCGGCGGGCTCGATCTTCGCCTCGCACGTCAACGACGGCGGATTCTGGATCGTCTCCAAGTACTTCGGCATCTCCGAGCGCGACACCCTGAAGTCCTGGACGGTGCTCGAATCGGTGCTGTCGGTCGCGGGATTCGCGGTGGCGGCGGGGCTGAGCCTGGCCGTGTGAGCGGAGCGGTACGCAAACCGCCGGTGAGCGCGTGCCGGCCGGCCGGCACGGTCGTACGCGGGAGGGCGCCCGGAAGTCTCCGGGCGCCCTCTCACTGACGAGTGACCGTCAGCCTGTGCAGTACTGCGCCTCCTTGCCGATGGAGCGGTACATGCAGTCGGAGTTCTCCAGCAGCTGGAGCACCGCGTCGCGGTTGCGGCTGGTCTCGCGCTCGATCACCTCGTCGGGCGGGTAGAAGCCGCCGCCGTAGACGCTGGTCGGGAACATCTCGAAGGTGTAGCCGAAGATCTTCTGGCTGCCCCACAGCCAGTCGTCGATCGACCCGTCGGTGATGTAGAGGTCGCTCGACTGCTCGGGCGTGTACCCGTTGCTGGCGGCCATCTTCTGGCCCACGGTGGCGAAGGCGTCGCGGTCGTCCTGTGTCAGGCCCGGGGCGGTGTTGGCCGTCGTGTAGCCGTAGGGCCACAGCACCAGCTCGCTGTAGGTGTGGAAGTCGATGCCCGTCCTGATCTGCTGCTTGCCGCCGACGACCCGGCTGCGGACGAAGTCGGCGACCACCTTCACCTCGGGTGCGGACTCGGCGGTCCGGCCGCGGTAGGTCTCGGAGCCCGTGGAGCCCGAGGAGCCGCCGCAGCAGCCCCACCGGTAGTTCCAGTTGCGGTTCATGTCCGTGCCGACGTACGACGAACCGGTGTTGGGCTGCCGGTTCTTGCGCCAGCTGCGGTACGAGCCGGTGGCGATGTCGTACTCGCCGCCGTCCGGGTTGAGGTCCGGGACGATCCAGATCTCACGCCCGTTCACGGCATTGGTGATCCGCGAGTCGGTCCCGTAGTCCTCTGCGAACTCACGCAGCAGATACAGCGCCATCTCGACCGTGAGGTGCTCGCGCGCGTGCTGGTGGTGGGTGAAGATGACCTCGGGCTCGTTCTCGTCCGTCGCCACGTTGTCGCTGACCTTGATGGCGACGATGTCCCGGCCCTGGTACGACTTGCCGATGACCCGCTTGCTCATGATGTTCGGGCGCGAGGCGATCCGCTGGTCGATCTCAGCCGTCATCTCGGCGTAGTTGTGGTACCTCGAGTCGGCCGACGGGAAGTCGAACGGCTTGACCTCCGCGGCGGTCCGCCGGTCGGGTGGAGCGGGAAGCGCCTTCAGGGTGTGGCCGAGCGCGCGCAGCCGCTTGGCCTGTGCGGCGGTGGCGCTGACGACGACCGTGTGGTCGTCGACCTCGTCGATCGACACACCGGTCGCCGCGATGGCGGTACGGGCGGCGACGGTGGACGGGCCGTGGATCTGGTACTGCCTGGTCTGCTCATCGGTCTCGGCCGCCGCGACGGGGGCGGTCGAGTCGGTCGATTCCGGCGGCGAGGCACTGGCCGTGAGGGGCACGGCCACGGCGAGCGCCAGCAGGGCCGCGAGGGTGGCGGCCTTCCGTCCGCTCGCGCGAATGCGAAGTCGCATGCTGTCTCCTGGGTGGGAGGTGTGGGGGATGGCTCAGTTTGCGACATGCGTGGTGCGGGTTGTTGGCGGACATCGTCGAGCCCTGGCATGCTCCGGTCAAGGGCGCACTTCGGTCAGGCGGCCGCGGCAGGGCGCTCGGCGTTGAACGGGGCGGGCAGTTACGGCCGATGTCCGCCGCCGAGCCCGCCGGCAGCGTGCCCTCCAGGTATGCACCGTCGGGTGACGGAGTGTCGGCCGATCGGGTGTCCACGGGGCGCGTACCGCCGGTCAGCCGGGTCGGCACCGGCATGGGCACCCGCCGGCCGCCGTGCCCGTCCGCTTCCGGCCGGCCGGAAGCGGACGGATCCGCGTCCGCGCTCGCGCTCAGCACCGCCCCGTTCGTCGTCGAACGCTTGCCGCGGGATCCGGTGCTCCCCCGTTCCTTCACGAAAACGGAGGAGAATCGGCGCGGTCGGCGTTCTTGCGCGACCACGTCAGCCCCCGCTTTGGTGGCCCGGTGACGCACGTCATGTCCTGGGACGAGTGGAAGGCGGTCGCGATGGCAGACACCACCGATCACAGCACCGACGACACCTACAGCGCCGACGACACCTACAGCGCCGACGAATCCGCCTCCCCGACCACCCGTAAAGCGAGTTGGAGACACATCGGCCCCGGGATCGTCGTCGCCGCGACCGGTGTCGGCGCGGGCGACCTGGTCGCCACGCTCATCGCGGGCAGCAAGTTCGGCTACACGCTCATGTGGGCGGCGATCGTCGGCTGCATCGTCAAGATCTCGCTCGCCGAGGCGACCGGACGCTGGCATCTGGCCACCGGGCGCACGATGTTCGACGGCTGGCGCAGCCTGGGCGGATGGACCTCGGTCTACTTCGGGATCTATGTCGTCGTCTGGGGATTCATCTACGGCGCAACGGCGATGTCGTCCACCGCGCTGCCGCTGGTCGCGCTCTTCCCGGACACGCCGGGCGGCCTCAAGACCTTCGCGATCGCCGCAGGCCTCATCGGCCTCGCGCTCGTCTGGTTCAACCGCTACGCGCGCTTCGAGAAGCTGATGACCGTCCTGATCGGCGTCAAGTTCCTGATCGTCGTGTACGTGGCCGTCCGCGTCGCGCCCGACCTGCCCGCCGCGTTCGCAGGTCTCGCCCCTGTCCTGCCGGACGGCTCCTTCTTCTACACCCTGGGCCTCATCGGCGGCGTCGGCGGCACGATCACCCTGGCGGCGTACGGCTACTGGATCAACTCCAAGGGCTGGACCGACGCCACCTGGATGAAGATGATGCGCCTGGACAACCGGGTCGCCTACGCGACCACCGGTGTCTTCGTCGTCGCCATGCTCATCATCGGCGCCGAGCTGCTGCACGCCTCGAACATCGCGCTGACGTCCGGTGACAAGGGCCTGCTCGAACTCGGCGGCGTCCTGGAGGACCGGTTCGGGGTCTTCACCGCCAAGCTCTTCCTCATCGGCTTCTGCGCGACGTCCTTCTCGGCCCTCGTCGGCGTCTGGCACGGCGTGAGTCTGCTCTTCGCCGACTTCGCCGAGCGCATCCAGCGCACCCGGCAGGGAATCGACGAGGATGCGGTGGCGGAGGTCGCCGAGGGCCGCCGCGAGCGCTCATGGCCGTTCCGCGCGTACATGCTGTGGCTGACCTTCCCGCCGATGGGCCTGCTCTGGCTGGACGAGCCCTTCGGCCTGGTGATCGCGTACGGAGTCCTGGGCGCGGCCTTCATGCCGTTCCTGGCGCTGACGCTGGTCTGGCTCCTCAACTCCGAGCGCACTCCGCGGGAATGGCGCAACGGAACGGTGAGCAACTCGATGCTGGCGCTCGCGGGCCTGCTGTTCCTGATCCTGGCGGTCAGGCAGATCGTGGACCTGCCCTGGTCCGACTTCTTCTGACACGGACGACGGGAGCGGGGCGGCGATACTGGTGGCCATGACCTACGGCGGCCATCACCACCAGCACAGCCAGGGCGCGGCGCCCCCCGGCTTCGGACCCCCGATACCCGTCCCCGGCCACGCGTACGGGGCGCCGCAGCCACCCGCGGCGCCCCCGGCCGACGGCCCGGAGTTCATTGCCCACGACCGACACAACTCCGTCATCGTCGACTCCTCGGGTGTGTCCCTGGAGATCAACGGCCGGACCCTGGAGTTCCCGTGGGCGGTGATCGCCACCGTCCACTTCGCGCCGGCCCCGTTCGGCGCGGTTCTCATGGTGGCGGTCGCCCACCGGGGCGGCATGCTCTACGAGTGCCGGGTCGTCGCCCGCAGCAAGGGGATGTTGCCGCAGTGGCTCGGCGAGCTGGGCCCCGTACTCCACCACTACCTGGCGAACCGCCCACCGGGTCATGGGTGAGTGACCGGTCCGGATCCGGCCGGGGCCGCGACGCCCGAAGACGCCGACCGGGCCCGTACCGCCGGGGGAACGGCGGTACGGGCCCGGTGCCGGACGGGGGGTGACTAGGGCAGGTTGTGGACGTGCGGGCCGACCGCGTCGGACCAGGCGTTGCCCGCCGTCGCGTCCCAGTTCGTGGACCAGGTCATCGCGCCGCGCAGGCCCGGATACGTCTTCGACGGCTTGAAGGAACCGCAGTTCGTGCCGCGGGTCAGGCAGTCGAGGGCGTTCTTCACGATCTGCGGGTCGACGTATCCGCTGCCCGCGCCGCGCGTGGACGCCGGGACGCCGAGGCCGACCTGGGACGGGTCGAGGCCGCCCTCCAGCTGGATGCAGGCGAGCGCCGTCAGGAAGTCCACCGAGCCCTGCGAGTAGACCTTCTGGTCGCAGCCGAGCATGGAACCACTGTTGTAGTACTGCATGTTGACGACGGTGAGGATGTCCTTCACGGCGAGCGCCGTCTTGAAGTACTCCGTGTTCGTGCTCTGCATGTCGATGGTCTGCGGTGCCATCGTCAGAACCATGCCGGAGCCCGCCTTGGCCGACAGCTGGCGCAGGGCCTTGGTCAGGTAGGTCGAGTTGATGCCGTGCTCGAGGTCGATGTCGACACCGCTGAAGCCGTACTCCTGCATCAGGGCGTAGGCGCTGTCCGCGAAGGCGGTCGCGGAGGCGTCACTGTTGATGGTGACATTTCCCTTCTCGCCGCCGACCGAGACGATCACCGACTTGCCCGCCGCCTTCTTCGCGGAGATGTCCGCCTTGAAGTCGGCCACCGACGCGTAGCCGACGGCCGGGTCGAGGTTGAAGACGATCTGGCCGGGGGTGGTGGTCGAGTCGGCGAACGACACGGCGATGATGTCGTACTGGGACTGCACGTCGCGCAGCTTCTGCACGGTGGCGCCGTTGTTGAAGTTCTGCCAGTAGCCGGTCAGCGCGTGCTTGGGCACGGACGGGTTGGGGTTCGGCCCGGTGGGGCTGGTCCTTCCGGTGACCGTCGAGGACTTGGCGGACTCGCCCGCCGTGTTGGTCGCGGTGACCTGGAAGCCGTACGACGTGTTCGCCGCCAGGCCGGTCACGGTGGCCGAAGTGCCGCTCGCCGACTGGACCTTGGTGCCGTCGCGGTAGACGTTGTAGCCGGTGGCGCCGGTCACGGCGGTCCAGCTCAGGCTGACGGACGACGAGGTGACGGAGCCGACGGCGAGGCCCGCGGGCGTGGCCGGGACGACCGGATCGGGGTCCGGGCCGCCGCCCCCGTCCGGGCCGAAGACGGACACGTCGTCAACGAAATACGGGGACGTGCCGTACCACCCGTGGGTGTAGACGGTGACGGACGTGGTGCTCGCGCCCGTGCGGAAGCTGGTGGTCAGCTGCTTCCAGCCGGAACTGTCCGGCGTCCAGGTGGACACGTCGGTGGTGCCGGTGCCTGTCGCGCCGAGATAGGCGTACCCGCCCTGCACCCAGGCGCTCAGCGTGTACGTCGCGTTGGGCTGTACGGCCACGGTCTGTGTGCACCTGGCATTGTCCAGGCCGGCCGGTGTGGCCTTGAGTGCGCCCGCTCCGCCGTGCACCGGCGAGGAGACGGCGGCGCCGCTTCCGGCGGAGCAGGACCAGTTGGCGAGCCCTGACTCGAAGCCAGCGTTCTTCGCGACGTTGACGTCGGCGGCCTGTGCGGTTCCCGCGGTGCCCATGATGGTCAGGCCGGTGCCGACGGCGAGCGCCAAGGCGCTGCCGAGCCATCTCCGTACGCGTGTGGTGGGGTCCACTTGCAGCCTCCGGTGGGGGAGTTGGGGGTGTGGAGGGGTGGGGAAAGGGGGTAGGGGGACACGGTGGCGGGGAAGTACCAGGACAGGTGGCCACCGCTGGGCGTTAAGTTGGTCCAGACCAATAAGGTTGTCAAGACCTCTGGCGGCGTTCGGTATACGGGCCTTCCCGTCACCCCTGGCGGAGCCGGCCGCCGGGCGGACCGCGCCGCTCCGAATTCACCCTCGTGTAACAGCGGTCAACTCCCGACCGCTTCATCCGAATTTTCCTGTGCGGAGCGTGCGCACGATGAGGCGCTCAGTTCTGAAAGGTGTTCTCTGCCTGGGAACTCGTGGTTAGAGTGCTGATGCAGGAGCACGGAGCAGAAGTAACTGCGGGCGCCGGGACCCCGGTGTCCGGAGCTGAACGGGGAGTCAGCGTGCCGACCGCAATAGCTGTCACCAGCGCCGACCTGGTGCTACCGCCGACGGATCACCAGACGCCCACCGCCGCCCTGCTCCAGCCGCCGGACGCCCAGCCGCTGGAAGCCGCGCTCGCCGAGATGACCGTGCTGCTGGAGCAGCACGGCTCCGTCATCGCCCTCTACCCCGCGTCCATCCCCGCAGCCCACGAACGCCGGCTGCATACGATTCGCGCCGTCCTCGAGAGCGACCGGATCGCCCTGCTCAAGCTCGACCTGCCGCCGCTCGGCGTCGCCGTACTCGTGCGCCAGATGCGCCAGCTGTCGCTGTGCGACTTCAGCGCCGGAGTCGTGGCCTCCGCTGCCCGGCTGCTCGCCCACTATGTCTACGCCGGCGCCCTGCTCGGCTCGGTCGCCAGACTCGACCGGGTCCCCGTGAGCCTGAAGGCCCACGCCAAGTCATGGGTGCCGGGCTCCCAGTTCGGCGTACTCGCCTCCCCACAGCCCCAATTGGTCAGACTCGGCACCGGAGAACTCACCGGGCCCGCCTTCGCCACGCAGCTGGTGCTCGCCCGAGGCCAGCTCCAGTCGGACTGGGTCACCGGTACCCTCGCGCCCGCCTGGCAGGTCCACGGCGTACACGAACACCAGCTGCCCGCCGAGTCGCCCCGGTGGTGGGGCACGGCCAGGCTGATCGAGTTCGCCGCCTTCCTCCCGGACATCTCCGTTCTCCATCAACTGGTTTCGTCCGTACGGCGAGAGGTGTGCTCCTGGTGCGGCATCCAACTGATCGGTGACCGCTGCGGATTCTGCTCGGCCCCGCTCGCCACCGGTCCGAAGCACACGCACGCCCGCGGCGCCCTCCCCCGGGGCACGGCTGCGCACCAGGGGTCGTGAGAGGCCGCCCGGGCGGTCCGCGCGGATCCTGGCGGCCGGGCCCGCCGGCCCGCACCGGTCCGCTTTCTGCTCCCTGTCCGCTCCCGACCCAGTCCACGTCCTAGAACGAGGTTGTCCCGCCCATGAATGCTCGGCAGCGCCGCGGCGTACTTCTCCTTCTGCTCTCGGTACTCTGCGCCTTCGGCGCGTTCGCCGGCGTGCTCTCGGTGATCAGCGATGTGAATGCCAAGGTCGGGCCCGAGGTCGCCGCGTACCGCGTCAAGGCGGACATCGCTCCCTACACGCCGCTTTCGGCAGGACAGTTCGAGAAGGTCACCATGCCCGAGCGCTGGCTGTCGCCGAGCGCCGTGACCGACCTCGACGCGATCGAAGGAAGGATCGCCGTCACCCAGCTGCGCAGAGGTTCGCTGCTGCAGAGCGACATGATCGTCAGGAAACCGCAGCTCGAGAGCGGCCAGCAGGAGATCGCGATCATGATCGACGCGGCGACCGGCGTGGCCGGAAAGATCAGGCCGGGCAGCCTCGTCAACATCTTCGCCACCTTCGCCGCACGCGACAAAAGCGAGGTGGACCAGTCCCGGATCATCGTCGCGGGCGCCCGGGTCATCGACGTCGGCGAGCTCACCCCCCTGGACCGGAGGAACGGCGAGCGCACCAACGGGCCCAGCGAGGCCGTCCCGATCACCTTCGCCCTGGACACCGCCGACGCCCAGCGCGTCGCCTACGCCGAGTCGTTCGCCGAGCATGTACGCCTCGCCCTGCTCCCCGACGGCAGCGCCACGGAACTCCGCCCCGGCGAGGGCAGTTACGACCTCTCCGAAGACAGGAACAAGTGAGGTCCGGATGACCACCCGTATCCTCCCCGCCGTCGGTGACCCCGACGCCGCCCGATCCGTCACCACCCTGCTCGGCCAGCTCCCGGACACCGAACCGGCCGCACCGGTGGGCGATTCGACCTCCCTGCTCGACACACTGGCCCGGCTGGCCGCCGAGTCGCTCGACGAACTGCCCGAAGTCGTACTGGTCCACGAGCGCATCGGCCCGGTCCCCGCCCTTGAACTCATCCGGGAGGTGGCGCTGCGCTTTCCCGCAGTCGGCGTCGTGCTCGTCACCTCCGACGCCAGCCCCGGCCTGTACTCGGCGGCGATGGACTCCGGCGCCCGCGGACTGGTCGGGCTGCCGATGTCGTACGAAGTACTGGCGCAGCGCATCCAGTCGGCGGCCGGCTGGTCCGCCGGCGTGCGCCGCCATCTGGGCCAGAGCGCCGAGGTCCTCACCGGACCCGGCGGCACCGTCGTCACCGTCAGCGGAGCCAAGGGCGGCGTCGGCACCACGATCACCGCGATCCAGCTCGCGCTCGCCGCCCAGGCCTCCGGGCACACGGCGGCGCTCATCGACCTGGACCTGCAGAGCGGCGACGTCGCCTCCTACCTCGACGTGCAGTTCCGGCGGTCCATCGCCGACCTCTCCGCCATCCAGGACATCTCGCCGCGCGTCCTGCAGGACGCCCTGTTCAGCCATGAGACGGGCCTCGGACTGCTCCTCGCGCCGGCCGAGGGCGAGCGGGCCGAGGACGTCAGCGACCGTCTCGTACGCCAGATCGTCAGCGCGCTGCGCCACCGCTACGAGATCGTCGTCATCGACTGCGGTACACACATGACCACCGCCAACGCGGCCGCCATCGAGATGGCGGACACCACGCTGCTGGTCACCACCCCGGACGTGGTGACCGTACGGGCCACGAAGCGCATGGTGCGGCTGTGGGACCGGCTGCAGATCCGCAAGGCGGAGGAGACGGTGACCGTCGTCAACCGGCACACGCGCAATACGGAGATCCAGCCCTCGCTGGTCGAGAAGATCACCGCCACCAGGGTCGCGCGGGCCGCCGTCCCGGCGAACTTCAAGGAGCTGCAGGCGGTCGTCGACGCCGGCCGGCTGCAGGACCTGGAGCCCAAGTCCACCGTCAAGCAGGCGCTGTGGAGCCTTGCGGGCGAACTGGGGCTGGTGAAGAACCCCCAGGGCGCCGAGCGGCCGGGCGGGCGCTTCCGCGGCGAGCGTGCACCGTACGGCGCGGGTGGCCGTCGGTCGGGGCGGGCGAAGTGAGCGCGGCGCGGGCGGTGGGCCGGCTGCGGGCGGTGAGCGCGAGGTGGGCGGTGGGCCGGCTGCGGGCAGCGGACGACCGGGGCCAGTCCGTCATCGAGTTCACCGGCATGGTCCCGATCATCCTGGTGACCCTCGCGGTGCTGTGGCAGTCCGCCCTCGTCGGCTACACCTTCGTACTCGCCGGGAACGCCGCGGACAAGGCGGTCCGCGCGGGGACGGTGGCCGAGGGAAACCGTGTCGCGGCATGCGAGCGAGCGGGACAGGAGGACGTACCCGGCTCATGGACGACCCGGATCTCGTGCGCGCCGCAGGGCGACCTGCTCACCGCCGAGGCACGGCTGGACGTGCCGCTGCTGTTCCCCGGCGGGTTCGACCTCCCGATCACCGTCCGCGGCGAGGCCGCCGCCGCGCTGGAGCGTGAGTGAGCCATGCGCAGGGAGGCGGTACGCCGCGACCGGGGACAGGCCGTGATCGAGTACGGCGGCTGGCTGTTCCTGCTGCTCTTCGTCTCCATGGTCGCGGTGCAGGTGGGCCTCGCGGTGTACGCGGCGCAGCAGGCCGGCACCGCCGCGCGGGCCGCCGCCCGGGTGGCGTCCCAGGACGATGCACAGCTCGACCCCGAGGCGGCCGGCCGGGCGTCGATCAGCTCCTGGCTCGGCGCCGGCTTCGAGACGGCGGTGAACGGCGACGAGGTCACCGTCACGGTCACGGTCGACATACCGCAGGTCGTCGGCATCGACTTCGGCACGGCCACCAAGAGCGCCACCATGCCACGCGACCCGGGTCGTGACGGTGACTGACCGGCGAGTAGGAGGGAGTTGAACCATGAGCCTGCAGGCGCGCATCAAGCGTATGGACGGCCCCGAGCCCACGGGCGGGCAGGGCGAGGAGAGCCGGCTCGTCGGCGTCTACCGCACCAAACTTCTCGAGGAGATCGACCTCGCCGAGATGTCCGCGCTCTCCGCGGCCGACCGCAGAGCCCGGCTGGAGCGGGTACTGGGCCACATCATCAGCCGCGAGGGCCCCGTCCTGTCCACCGCCGAGCGCACCCAGCTCATCCGCAGAGTGGTCGACGAGGCTCTGGGACTCGGCATCCTCGAACCGCTCCTCGAAGACGCCTCCATCAGCGAGATCATGGTCAACGGCCCCGATCAGGTCTTCGTCGAGCGCAGCGGCCGCCTCGAACAGCTCCCCATGCGCTTCTCCTCCGAGGAACAGCTGATGCAGACGATCGAGCGCATCGTCTCCACCGTCAACCGGCGCGTCGACGAGGCGAATCCGATGGTCGACGCCCGCCTTCCCAGTGGAGAGCGCGTCAACGTCATCATTCCGCCGCTGTCCCTGACCGGCCCGATCCTCACCATCCGGCGCTTCCCGCGGGCCTTCACCCTCCAGGAGATGATCGACCTCGGCTCGCTGGACGAGCACATCCTGATGCTGCTCGCGTCGCTGGTGCGCGCCAAGTTCAACGTGATCGTCTCCGGCGCCACCGGCACCGGGAAGACCACCCTGCTCAATGCGCTGTCCGGGCTGATCCCGGAGGGCGAGCGCATCGTCACCATCGAGGACTCCGCCGAACTCCAGCTCCAGCAGTCGCACGTCATCACCCTGGAGAGCCGGCCGGCCAATGTCGAGGGCAAGGGCCGCATCACCATCCGCGACCTGGTGCGCAACTCCCTGCGGATGCGCCCCGACCGCATCATCGTCGGTGAGGTCCGCGGCGGCGAGACGCTCGACATGCTCCAGGCGATGTCGACCGGCCACGACGGCTCGCTGGCCACGGTGCACGCCAACAGCGCCGAGGACGCGCTGATGCGACTGCAGACCCTGAGCTCCATGTCGGAGGTCGAGCTGCCGTTCGTGGCCATCCACGACCAGATCAACAGCGCGGTCGACATCGTCGTCCAGCTCACCCGGCACGCCGACGGCACTCGCAGGATCACCGAGATCGCCGTCGTCGACTCGTACGGGCGCGAGGACTACCGCTTCGTCACCGTCTGCCGCTTCGAGGCGCGGCCCATGACCGCGGACGGGCGCGTGCACGGCCGGTTCGCCTACTTTCCGCTGCCGCGGCGGGTCGCGGGCCGGCTCTATATGGCCGGTGAGGCGATTCCCCCGGCCTTCGGCGTCGCGGCGTCGGAGGGACAGCTCGCTCTGCGCACCTCGACCGCTTGATCGCCCGACTGCCCTACCGCTTGACCGCCCGACCGCCCGACCGCCACCCGTCCCCGTCCGCCCGCCGACCCGAGAAGGCCATCCCTCCCATGGACAACCTCCCGCTCCTGACGCTCGGCGTCACCCTGATCGGCTGTGTGCTCGCCGTACTCGGTACGGTCACCTACGCCACGGGCCGGGCGCAGCGGCAGGCCCTGGTGGAACGCATGTCCCAGACCGGGCCGCCGGCCATCGAGAGCGGCCGCCGCCGCTTCAGCGGCATCGACCGGCGGCTGCGCAGGACGCGGCTCGGCAAGAGGATCGAGCGCAGCATCTCGGCGACCGGCCTCGAGCTGACCCCCGGCGAGTACGTCGTCTACGTCGTCACCGCCCTGCTGGCGCTGTATGCCGTCATGGCCTCCGTCTTCGCCCCGTTCTTCGGTCTGATCGCCGCCGTCATCGGCCTCTGGGGCGCCAACGGCTTTCTCACCTGGCAGCGCATGAAACGCACCGAGGCGTTCATCAACCAGCTGCCCGAGCTCACCCGCGTCCTCGCGAACGCCACGCAGGCCGGGCTCGCCCTGCGCACCGCCATCGGCATGGCCGTGGACGAACTCGACGACCCGGCCCGCGAGGAACTGCGCCGGGTCGCCGACCAGCTGGCCCTCGGCCGCTCGCTGGACGAGGCGCTCGACGACCTCGTCGAACGGCTCCCGTCACGCGAACTGACCGTGCTGGTCTCCACGCTGATCCTGTCCAACCGTGCCGGCGGCACCATCGTGTCGTCGCTGCGCAACCTCACCGAGACCCTGGAAGAGCGCAAGGAGACCCGTCGGGAGGTCACCACCCTGCTCTCCCAGGTCAAGGTGACCGCCGTGGCCGTTCCCGTACTCGGCATGGGCTTCCTGCTGCTCATCAACGGTATGCGGGACGGCGCACTCGACGACATGACCAGTGCGCTGGGCGGCCGGATCGCCGTGGTCGTGGCGGCGGGGCTGTACGCGCTCGGCTTCGTCCTGATCAACCGGCTCACGCGAGTCCGCATCTGATCCGCATCCGATCCACATCCGTTCCACATCCGATCCGCATAGGAACGACCTGGATCCGAACCACCCGTATCCGCACCACCGGAATCCGAACGACCTGAATCCGTAGGGAGGGAACACACCATGGGACTCGTACTCGCCGCCGTCCTCGGGCTCGCGGTCTACGGAGCCTTCCACGGCATCCGGATGTACCGGGCCGAGGCCAAACTGCCCGGCGACCTCGCTGTGGCCCTCGAGGTCGGCAGTACCCGCACCACCCTCACAGGCTCCGCCGTCGACCGCCTCGGCATGCGCTACGCGCCGCACATTCTGCGGCTCATGGGGCCCCGGCGCGTGGACGCGATACGCCGCAAGCTGGACAAGGCCGGGAACCCCGGCGGCATCACCGTGGACCGGTACGCCGCCCGCCGCGCCGTCTACGGCGTCCTCGGCACCCTCGTGGCCCTGGGCATGCTGATGAACGGCCACCTCGTCTTCGCCGTTCTCTTCCTCCTGTACGGCCTGTTCTGGACCGATGTGCTGCTGCGCGCCGCCATCAGCAGGCGCAAGGAGGACATCGAACGCACGCTGCCCGACTTCCTCGACGTCCTGGCCGTCGTCGTCTCCGCCGGACTCGGCTTCCGCCAGGCGCTGGAGCGCGTGGCGGAGAAGTACGAAGGCCCGTGGGCCGACGAACTGCGCATCACCCTGCGGCAGATGGACATGGGCATGGGGCGGCGCGAGGCCTTCGAGCAGCTGCGCAGGCGCAACGAGTCCGACCAGGTGTCGATGTTCGTCTCCGCGCTGCAGCAGGGCGAAGAGCTCGGCGCACCGATCGTGGACACCCTGATCCAGATCGCCAACGACATGCGCAGGACCGACGCGCAGAACGCCCGCCGTAAGGCGGCGAAGGCCGTTCCCAAGGCCACACTGATCGTCACCAGTTTCATGCTCCCCGGCACGATGATCCTGATCGTGGCCGGTTTCTACTACGCCTCCAACGTCAACTTCAACGACATCTTCGGAGGCTGAACCGATGAGTTCGTTGCTGTCGTCGTTGCCCGCCCCGCCCCTGCCGATCCAGGTCAACGCACTCCAGGCGCTGTGCCGCCAGCTGTTCGGCTTCCGCCTGGCCATGGTCGCGCTCGCCGCGCCGTTCGCGCTCTCCGGTGTCGCACCGGGCCTCGGCGCCTGGCTGGCCGGTGCGGCCGTGCTCGTCACAGTGATGGTGTCGTACCTGCTGCTGCGCGACTGGGAGCGCTTCGGACCGGTCCTGCTGCGCCACCCGTCACTCCTTGCGGTGGACATGCTGTTCGGCGCGCTGCTGCTGTTCTCCGCCTCGCCCGGCTCCACCCTCACCTACGTAACCCTCTGCACTCCGCTGCTCGCCGGCCTGGTGTACGGCTGGCGGGGCGCGGCGATCTTCGCGCCGTTGCAGTCGCTGCTGCTCGCCGCCGCCTATGTCATCGACCAGGAGATCGAGGCGGACGCCTCCGCGCTGCTCATCGTCGGCCTGTGCGTCCTGGCGGGCGCGGCCGGCAGCGCACTGCGCAGCCTGCTGCTCTGCTTCGGCGCCGCGTCCCACGCGCTGACCGAGACCCGGGCCCGGCTGGCCGTCAGCGAGGCGGTGGAGAAGGAACGGGCCCGGCTCGCCCGGGAGATGCACGACTCGGTGGCCAAGACCCTGTACGGCCTGGCCCTCGCCGCGGACGGTCTCGCGAACACCGCGGACCGGATGGATGCGAGGACCGTGAAGCACCAGGCGGAGCTGGTGGCGCGTTCGGCCCGGCGCGCCGCCAACGAGTCCCGGGAGCTGCTGTCCGACCTGCGGCGGGAGGCGGGACTCGGCGACGGAATCGACATGGTGACCGAACTGGCCGCCAAGGTCATGGACTTCGAGCGCCGGTGCGGGGTACGGGCCGGGTTCCACCGGCTCGGTGCGGCGGCTGTGCCGCCCGTACCGGCCGCGGTCGCCCGCCATGTCCTGACCATCGCGACCGAGGCGATGGAGAACGCGCACCGGCACGCCCGCCCCGGTCGGCTGGAGGTGTCGGCGGGCGTCGTGGGAGACGTACTGCGGATCAGCGTGTACGACGACGGGCCGGGCCTTCCCCCGGGCACCACCCTCGACTCCCTCCGGCGCACGGGCCACTTCGGACTCGTGGGGATGGTCGAGCGGGCGGCCACGATAGGAGCGCGCATCCGCATCGGCAGGGGCTGGGCGGCGAGGGGCACGGAGGTGCTGCTGGAGCTGCCCGTGACGGTACTGGCCCGGCCACCGGCACCGGAATGGGCACCTGGACCTGCACCGTCACCGCTCGGGCACGTACCGCGGCAGCCTGTGCCGCGGCCGCCGCAGGTGGTCGAGCGCCGGGTCCCGATGCTCACCTGACGCCCTCACCCCCGATCCCTTCCGAGAGAAGGCCGCAGACATGCTGAGAGTGCTCGTCGTCGACGACAACCCGGTCGTCCGTGCAGGCCTCACCGCAGTGCTCCAGGGCCGCGACGACTGCGAGGTGGTCGCGCAAGCCCTCGACGGCCGGCAGGCATACGACGCTGCTGTCCAACACCGCCCGGACGTCATTCTGTTGGACGTCCGGATGCCGGGTGTCGACGGCCTGTCCGCCCTGCCGCATCTGGTGCGACTGGCGCCGGTGCTGATGATGACGTACAGCAGCGAGCGGGAAACGGTGCAGGAAGCGCTGCGGCTGGGCGCGGGCGGTTATCTCGTGCACGGTGAGTTCACGGTCGACCAACTGCTCACCGCAGTCAGGGACATGAGACACGGCCGTGTCCACTTCACTCACTCGGCGTCCACGGCACTGGCGGCGAAGCCGCGTCAATTCGCCGAACCGTCTTCGCTTGTGCAAGCGGGTGTGGCACATTCGTCCGGTAGCCCCTCGGTAGCCGGGGGACTGCACCGAGTAATCTGCGAGCTGAGCCGGCGGGAGGTCGAGGTGATGGATCTGATCGCCTCCGGCATGACCAACCAGCAGATCGCCGACTCCTGTTTCATCAGTCAGAAGACCGTCAAGAACCACATCAACCGTATCTTCGCCAAGCTGCACGCGAGCAGCCGTGGAGAGGCGATCGCCATCTGGAACACGGTGGCGCGGATGAGGACGATGAGGGCGGTCCGCGATGCGTAGGCGCATGTGGCCCCCTATCGTGGACAGGTCGGGGAGTTGGGCCCAAGGGCCCATGACGAGGGGGACGTCATGGACGTACGGTGCCGATGGCGCCGGCGGGTCCGGCCAGGACAAAGCCGGAAACGCGTACAAACCCGGAGGGGAACGCCATGACGGACATCGGCCTCAGGGCCGTGACGGCGGCCAGGGTCCATGTGGCCGCCTGGAGAAACTCGGTCCTGGAGGGCATGAGGGCCCGCAAGGACAAGGGGCAGGGCTCGATCGAGTATGTGGGCATCACGATTCTGGTGGTGGCCATCGTCGTGCTGTTGCTGCAGACCAAGATGGGCAACGACATCGCGAACGCCTTCACCCAGAAGATCAACTCGGTCCTCAACGGTGGTGGCGGCGGTGCGGGTGGCGGTGGAGCCGGGGGTTGATCCTGCCGCGGAGCGAGGACAGAGGGCAGGCCACACCGCTCTACATAACGGCGGTCGTCGGTCTGCTCTTTCTGGCCCTTGTGTACCTTGCCTTCGGGCAGGCCGACATCACACGCAATGGAACGCAGACCGCAGCTGACGCAGCGGCGCTGGCCGCAGCGCAGGATTCCCGGAACCGACTGGACGTTGCCGACTTCCTCGATGACCTGGAGGGCCTGGTCGAGGGCGATGTGTCAATTCCGCCGGGTGGTTGTGGGCAGGCCGAGCGTTTTGCGGCCCGGAACGACGCCACAGCGGAATGTCGTGAGCTGACCGATGGCCGTTGGGGATTCACCGTGCTGGCGAGGTCGGCCGAGTCGATGGGGAACAGCATCATCGACGGTACGGAGAATCAGCACGCGGAGGCGAGAGCCACAGCCGTGATCGAGCCGCGCTGCACGTTCGAGCCGTCGCCGGATGAGACCGAGCCACCTGCCGATGAGGGCGAGGAAGGCGAGGTCGAGGACAGCGAGCCGTCCCCCGGCACGATCGTCTGCGATTCTCAGGACTGGGACATCGATCCCGAACGCCTGGATCTCCTGCCCGATATGGCTGATCTCTTCACCGTCCGACTGGCTGAGGACTGACTCCAATGAGCGCAAAGGAACGGAATCGATGAGCATGCGGCACATGAGGACCATGGGCCGGGTCAGGGCAGCAGCGGCGCTGTCGGCCGTCCTTGTCTTCTCCCTGGCAGCCTGCGGTGGGGGTAGCGAAGACCCGAAGCCCGGTGAAGCGGCCTCCTCACCTGCCAAGAACGAAGGGGACAAGGAGACTTCCGCAGATCCTGTGGCCAGCACACCGAGCGAGCCCATAGCGGTGATCAAGGGCGATGCGGGTCTGGAGCTCTCCGTGTTCTCTGCGAGGCGGGACGAAGGCGGCTTTCTCACCCTGGACGGGCAGATCAAGAACACGGGATCCGAGGGGTTCACCGTTCCCGTCCAATGGAATGGTCTGGAACAATCCGTCGCTTCCACCGGCCGTTCGTTCGCAGGGATGACGCTGGTCGATTCCAAGGGCAAGAAGCGCTACTACGTGCTGCGTGACACGGACAATCGGCCTCTGACCACGTATGCGTACGGCAGCTTCATCGAGGGTGGCGGAACGCTGCCCTTCTTCGCACAGTTCCCCGCCCCACCGGTCGACACCACCACTGTCGCCCTGCAGTTCCCGGGCTTCCCCAGCGCTTCGATCGAGCTCTCCTGATGAGCGCCGCGACCACTCCCAGCCTCCGCGCCGTAGCGACCGTCGCCGCCGGGGCCCTCTCCTTCACCCTGATCGGTGCCGCTGACGCCCTCGGTGACGACGGCCCCTACCCCGTGCCGGTCGCCGCCGCCCCCATGAAGATCAACGCCACCGACTCCGACCTCAAACTCCCCGAGGGCGCGACGCTCGCCGACCCCAAGGTCATCGACATCAAGTCGGTCGTCGAGGACATCTCCGGTGAGGAGCGACGCGAGGAGACCAACTCCGACATCAAGTTCGCGCTCCAGGCCGAGGTGCTGTTCGGCAGGGACAGTGCGAAGCTCTCCGGCGCCGCCCAGTCCCGCATCTCCGCGATCGCCGCCGAGATCAAGGCCCAGGACGCCAAGAAGGTGCGTGTCTTCGGCTTCACCGACGACCTCGGCTCCGAGGAGCACGGCGAAGTACTGTCCAAGAAGCGCGCGGACGCGGTGCACAGCCTGCTCTCGCAGCAACTCAGCGCCGACGGGATCTCGTACGAGATCCGCGGGTACGGCGAGGACTACCCGATCGCCAGCAACACGACCGAGGAGGGCCGGCGGAAGAACCGTCGCGTGGAGGTCTCCTTCCCGAGGGAGTGACCTGGACGCCCGAAGGACCGGGTAGCCCTCGCCTGCGGTTCCGCTGCGTCAGCGGCCGGTGCGCGGCCGATCCGGTCGGCGATGCCGACGTCGAGGAGCGCGGTCTCCTGCGATCCGAACGACCGTGATCGACATCCCGAGCCCGCCGTAGGGTGACCGTCATGACTGACGACAGCTTCTGGAGTGCCGATCAGGATCAAGAGATAGTCAGGCACGGCGAGTTCCGCCTCACCGTCGTCCACGCACCCCGTCCAGGAAACTCCGCGTCTCTTCCTGCGCACGATCCGGACCGGGCCCGCGAGTTCGTCGCCTCTTTCGGCACCATCGACGCCGTCGTGGAAGAGCTTGACCCCATCAGAGCGACCGAACCGGTGCCCCTGGGGACACGCCGTGACCTGGACCTGGTCAGGGTGGGGTGCTGGGGCAGCGTGAGCGAGATCATCGACCCTGCACTCGGGCACTGCGGAGACAGTTTCCCCGTCCTGGAGCAGTCGGAGGCTCTCCGCGAGCGCTTCCCCGACGCGGTCATCGTCGCGTCGGCCACCATCGACTACAACATGACCTACGGAGCCTGGGCGATCTTCCATCCGGACGGGACGAGCCTCTTCGCTGCCGGCTGGCACGGCGAGGAGAACTGGGACTGCGAAGGAGATGCAAAGGCAGTCGTCAGCTCCTTCGGCATCCCGGGGGCGGCCCTTGTCAAGCAGAACGTCGACCTGGACGACGCCGTCAACGTGTTCAACTGGGGCGGTCTCGCGCAACTCGCCCTCGCACGCGTCGCACCGCTCAGCCGTGAGAACCGATCCATGTCCGTCTACCGTGTCCGCCACACCGAAGACACCACGTTCGACATGGAAGAAACCTGGCTCGAAGAGTAACCATGGGGTCGGGCAGTCGAGTTGGGTGGCAGCACGCACCCGACAGCCGGAGAGTGTCGGCGACCGGGGACGACCGTGCTGTACCCGGCCGAGGGCATTCGGCCCTCGGCGTATTGGGCCGCCGCGCCCGATGGCACGGTGGCCGCCTCACCGGCTCCCCCGGATCCCGCGCCTGGTGGTGGCACCGCCGTCCTGACCGTGTCCCCTGGGACGGCTACCAGAGCTGAGGCGCGACGGGTTCAGCGGACCGGCGCAGGCGGCCCGGGAGGTCTCCGGTGCGGGCAGCAGTCCCGTCGGCTGCGATACGCCTGTTGAAGTGACGGGCCGGTCATCGGCTACGGTCGCGCTCATGAGGACGCCGACGCACTGCGCCGGCCGACCTGGCCCCGGCCGACGTCGCGCCGGGGCCCCGAACCGGCCGGCCTCGCCCACGACATCAGCACTCGTCGATCGCGACCCGCACCCCCGGTCGCAGCCCCCATCGCGCCATCGCGCCCGCCTCGGACTCCAGGACATGGCGAGCGCGGAAGCGGATCAGGCTCAGGCGGCCGGGCCTCATGGTGCGGACCGCCAGGACGCGCAACTGTCCGTCCAGATACGCCACATCGATCGCGAACCGCATCCGGAAGGTGTGCACCCCGCTGCACGGGGTCAGCAGGATCGCGCCCTCGATACCGTCGCGGCCCAGCAGTCCGCGCGTCCGCGCCCGGTACGACGCGGCGATCAGCAGATCGACCGGGGCGTTGCGCCCGGGGATCTTCACTACTGCGCGGCCGTCACGCCATTTGCCCATGGGCCAGACCGTAGCGAACGGGCGTCTAGGGTCGAGGCGTGACTGTGGACGCCACTCTCATCGCCGTAGCCGCCGCTTGGGGCGCTCTCACCGGGATGCTTCTGCCGCGCGCCGCCTACCGGTTGTCCGTCGAGCCGGACGAGCGGTGGCGCGACGCGTGTCCCTCAGGGCACCCGATCACCGGAGTGGTCGGCGGCTGGTTCGGGTCCGCCCGGTGTGGGAGCTGCGCCGTCGCCGTGACGCCCGCGGCAACTCCTGGCGTTGCCGCGACGAGTGTTCCGTACCGGCCGTCCGTCACCGTCCCCCTCGTCACGGCCGTCGCCTGTGCCGCCCTCGCCGCAGCCACCGGGGCACGGCCCGAGCTCGTCGTGTGGGTGCTGCTCGCGCCCGTCGCCGTACTGCTCACCCTCGTCGACCGAAGGGTCCACCGCCTGCCGGATCAGCTGACCCTCCCGCTCGCCGCCGCGGCCGCCGTCCTGCTCGGGCTCGCCGGGCTGCTGCCCGGCGCCGGCGGCTCCTGGACCACCGCCCTGCTCGGCGGACTTGTCCTCGGCTCCGCCTACTTGACGCTGTTTCTGATCCACCCCGCCGGCATGGGCTTCGGTGACGTCAAGCTCGCCCTCTCTCTCGGCACCGCGCTCGGCTGGTACGACTGGCCGGTGCTGCTCGCCGGCGCCTTCGCCGGTTTCCTGCTGGGCTCGCTCTACGGTCTCGGCCTCATCGCCCTGCGCCTCGCCGGCCGCAAGACCGCCATTCCTTTCGGGCCGTTCATGATCGCGGGAACGCTGGCGGGCCTCCTGCTCGGAGCGTCCTGAGCGGAGACAACCGCAGCCGCATTCTCCGATGACGGCAGCGGCACGACCGCCTTCTGGATCGCCGCGGATGCCGAGTTCCACCGCAAGGTCTCGGAACCGCGCGTCGCGCCGCCGCGATCAGCGAAGTGGTACTCGGCCCGACTACCTTGCCGAGGGCGAGGAGACATGGAGGCAGCGCGGCCGCCGTGCTGTGCCCCCGGTCATCGACTGACCATGCCACCATGGGTGAGAGGTACGAGATGCAGACCAGCAGCAGGCGAGTCGCCAGGCTTCGCCACGCCCTGTCGGCGGCCGTGGGTGGCCTGATGGTGGTCTGCGTCGCTGCGGCACCGGCTCATGCCGTGACCGTGCGTGAGCGACAGTGGCATCTCGACGCGATGCACGCCGAGGAGATGTGGGAGACCACGACCGGGCGTGGCATCACGGTCGCTGTCATCGACTCCGGTGTCGACAAGACCGTGGCGGACCTGCGTGGCCAGGTTCTGGACGGCATGGACTACTCAGGTCAGGGCGGAGACGAGAAGACGGACCAGGCGGGTCACGGCACCGGTATGGCTGCGCTGATCGCGGCAACCGGGGCCCGTGGAAGGGTCAACGGATCGTACGGTCTGGCTCCTGGGGTAAAGGTCCTGCCCGTCAAGATGCCGTACGCCACCGATGGCTTTCGAACGAAGAGCTCGCGAGCGAGTTACTCGGCTGCCATGGTGAAGGCCATCAGGTTTGCGGCCGACTCCAACGCCCGGGTGATCAATGTTTCCATGGGCAGCCCGAACACTTCCGGAATGAAGAATGTCGGCACGCCAGAGTTGGATGCTGCCGTGAAGTATGCCCTCGGGAAGGGCAAGCTGATCTTTGCCGCGGCGGGCAACGACGGCGACATCACCAACGCAGCCGAGTATCCGGCCGCGACCCCGGGCGTCGTGGGTGTGGCGGCAGTGGACGACAAGGCCAAGCCCCTCAAGGATTCCCAGTGGGGCCCTCAGGTCGATCTTGCCGCACCAGGCAAGGATTTGATCAGGGCCTGTGCCGGAGGGACGCAGCTCTGCGGAGGAAGCGGCACCAGCGGCGCATCCGCCCTCGCCTCCGCCTCCGCCGCCCTCATCTGGTCCCAGCACCCCGACTGGACCAACAACCAGGTCCTCCGTGTCCTGATGCGGACCGCCGGCGGCAATGACAAGGGGCTCGGCCGCGACGACGTCGTCGGTTACGGCGTCGTCCGCCCGCGCATCGCCCTGAAGAACCCGGGCGACCCCGGACCCGCCGGCACGTACCCGATCCCCGGCTTCAGCTACGACGACGCCAGGTCCCCTTCCCCTGAGCCTTCCCAGCAGAAGACCGCAGGCGACCGGGCGACGATCGCGCCCTCTGCATCGAGTGACGACGGCAACGCGACCGGACTGTGGATCGCCGGGGGAAGCGGCGCCGCTGTCGTGCTCGGCGCTGCCGTCGCCGCCCCCGTGGTCCGCAGCCGCAGCCGCAGCCGCAGCCGCAGCCGCCGCGACGCCGCATCTGCACCCGGATTCCCGGCCCCGCCCCAGCGCGGAGACCACCCGCACTTCTGAACAGAAGAAGCCGGTCGACCTCACCGAAGCCCTCGCCTCCTTCGACGGACTCGTCGCCGAGGCGGACACCGTCAGCCTCGACGGCTGGGACTTCTCCTGGCTGGACGGGAGGGCGACCGAGCAGGGCCCCTCCTGGGGGTATGCCCGCTCGATCGGCGAGCGTGCGGGTCGTGCCACGGCTGCGCTCGATCTCCGGACGGGCCGCGGTGAAGTCCTCGCCTCCGTACCGGTCCTGCCCCGGACGACCGCGGCCACGGGGGCCTGGCCGCCGAACGTCGCGCGGGCGACCGCACTGCTGCGCCCACGTGGCGTCGTGGTCGTGGCGCACGAGGAGGGCCAGCCGCTGCCGTTCGCGGACCGAGGCGTTCGCCGCCGCCACGACCCGGTTCCTGACCGAGGCGGTCAAACCCGGGTAGCCGCGGGGCTCTTCAGGCGTGCGGGCCGACCGTCACCTTGCCCACCGTCAACTCCACCTTTCCTTCGAGGATCTCGCCCACGCGCTCCGCCTGCTCAGCCAGCTCACCGCGCGCTTCCGCCGAGTCCAGGGCGGCGCCGATCGGCTCGACCGTCACCGCGATGCGCTTGCCGGCGCGACGCTGGTGCCACACACCTGCGACCACGCCGTCGGCCAGCACCACCGGGTAGTTGCCGGCCTGGCCTCCCGAGAGGGCGCGACCGTACGCCGCGCCCGGGAACAGGCGCTCCCGCGGCTGCGAGGCGATGACGAACGCGTCGAAGTACGGCAGCAGTCGCACACCTCGTGGCGGCGCGGCGGGGAACTCGGTGTCACCGGCGGCGACCCAGGCCCGCTCGCCGACGGACGCCACCTCCTCGATCCGCCCCTCGTCCGCGAGCGCCGCGAACAGGTCACCGGCCCAGCCCTTCGGCGCGGCCAGCCACTTCGCGAAGTGCTGCGGACCGGCCGGACCGTACGCGTACAGATAGCGGTGTACGAGTTCGGCGAGCGCGACCGGGCCGGCCATCGGCGTGACGCCGGGACCGGTGAAGGTGACCTTGCGGCCGCGGTTGGGGCCGAAGGCGAGCACGCCGCGGTGCGCGGCCGTGTGCATGACCTGCCGCCAGCGCGGCCACTTGTCCTGGAAGGCCTCCATCACCCGGTCCCCGGCCCATGAGCCGGTGCGCGCCATGATCTCGTCGGTCAGCTCGTCCACAGTCAGCGCGGCGCCGTCGAGCGCCTCCCCGATGGCCGCCACGACCTGGTCGGTCTGCTCCTCGGTCATCCCCTGTCCCGCGGGCATCGGACGGGGGCCGGCCGGAATCGCGGACAGTGCGCCCGTCCACAGTGGCAGATCGGCAGCGGGCAGCAGATGGACGGTCCCGCGCGGCCCGAACGTCTTCACCAGAGTGCGGTCCGTCCACAGCGCCTCGCGTACCGCCTGACGGGTGGGGGCGTTCTCGAGCCGGAGGGCGAGGGACAGCTCGGCCGCGGACAGCACCTGGGCATGCGCGCCGAGCATCGCGACGGCCATCTCGGCGGGGGAGCTCCGGGCGGGGCGGGCCAAACCCTGTCGTATCAGCCGCCGCGCGTTGGCTTCGTTCCATGTCACATGGGGCGTCGTTGCACCGGAGGTCGCCATGCGCCCGACTCTAGGCTCCATACAGGCCAGAACCTGTCCGCATTCGGCCATCTGCGTGCACGATCTCGCACGCGGGCCGATGATCTGACGGCTCCTCATGGTGAGGCGTCAATGCGGCGCCGCCGGCCTGGGGTCCCCCGTGGGAGGTACACGAATGCACCCGGAGCGTGCTCGCGCACCGCAGGAATGCCGGGGAGGGGCCGTCGTACGCCGCATTCGGAGCGTAGTTGTGGCATGGCGCGGCACCCAGCACCTCTTACGAAGGGTTATGGTGGAAACCCCCCCTCGGGCCGGTCCGTATCCCCCCCACGGACCGGCCCGTTTTTCGTTCCCGGGCCGTTCTTGCGCCCTTCCTGCGCCCTTCCCGCTCTCGCGGTCAGCCGCGCGCGGCCCAGATGTTGGTGCCCGCGGTGTCCACGGCGAAGGTGTCGATCTCCTTCAACTCCGCGTCGCTCAGCGGCGGTCCGCCCAGTGCCGCGACGTTCTCCTCCAGCTGCTGCACGCTGGAGGCGCCGATCAGCGCGGAGGTCATCCGCGGATCGCGGAGCACCCATGCGAGTGCCAGCTGCGCGAGCGACTGCGCACGCTTGGCCGCGATGTCGTTCAGCCCCTTCAGACGCCGCAGGACCTCGCCGGACAGCAGGCCGGGGTCCAGTGACTTGCCCTGGGCGGCGCGCGAACCCTCCGGAATTCCGGTGAGGTACTTGCCGGTGAGCAGTCCCTGGGCGAGCGGCACGAAGGAGATGCAGCCCATGCCCGCGCTCTCCAGCGTGTCGAGGAGCCCGTCGTCCTCGATCCAGCGGTTGATCATCGAGTAGGACGGCTGGTTGATGAGGGCGGGGACGCCCATCTCCTTCAGCAGCCGGGCCGCCTCGGCACTCTGTTCCGCGTTGTACGACGAGATGCCCGCGTACAGCGCCTTGCCCTGCTGCACGGCGGAGGCCAGAGCGCCCATCGTCTCCTCGAGCGGAGTGTCCGGGTCGAAGCGGTGCGAGTAGAAGATGTCGACGTAGTCGAGGCCCATCCGGCTCAGGGAGGCGTCGAGCGACGACAGCAGGTACTTGCGCGAACCCCACTCGCCGTAGGGGCCGGGGTGCATGAGATAGCCCGCTTTGGTCGAAATGAGCATTTCATCGCGGTATGGGGTGAAGTCCTGCGCAAAGATCTTGCCGAAATTGAGCTCGGCCGACCCCGGCGGCGGTCCGTAGTTGTTCGCCAGGTCGAAGTGGGTCACACCCAGGTCGAAGGCGCGGCGCAGGATCGCCCGCTGGGATTCCAGGCTGCGGTCGTCGCCGAAGTTGTGCCAGAGGCCGAGCGAGATCGCGGGCAGTTTGAGGCCGGAGTGGCCGCTGCGGCGGTACTCCATGGACTCGTAGCGGTCCGCATCTGCCCGGTAGAGGGATGATTCAGTCACGCTTCTCTCCTTATCACGGACTTGTGACAGGCCGGGTTGGGCCGCCGCGCCGGGAGCGCAGTACTGTGGCCGCCTCGGGGACTGCCGCATGGATGGGGTGCAAGAACAGTGAACCTGCGCGACCTGGTGTACGGGCTCTACGCACGCCGGGTGGAAGGCCGCCTCGACCATGCCCAGGTGCCCAAGCACATCGGAGTCATCCTCGACGGCAACCGTCGCTGGGCGAAGGCGTCCGGCGGCACGGCGGCCCAGGGCCACCAGGCCGGGGCCGACAAGATCTCCGAGCTGCTCGGCTGGTGTGCCGAGACGGACGTCGAGGTCGTCACGCTCTGGCTGCTGTCGACGGACAACCTCGACCGCCCCGAGGAGGAGCTCACCCCGCTCCTCGGCATCATCGAGAACACCGTGCGCAACCTGGCCGCCGACGGCCGCTGGCGCGTGCACCACGTGGGCACCCTCGACCTGCTGCCCGCCCACACCCAGTCCGTACTGAAGGGGGCCGAGCAGGCGACCGCCGCCGTCGACGGAATACTCGTGAACGTCGCCGTGGGCTACGGCGGGCGCCAGGAGATCGCAGACGCCGTCCGTTCCCTGCTCCTCGAGCACGCCGAGAAGGGCACGAGCTTCGAGGAGCTCGCCGAGATCATCGACGTGGAGCACATCTCCGAGCACCTCTACACCCGCGGTCAGCCCGACCCGGACCTCGTCATCCGCACCAGCGGCGAGCAGCGGCTGTCCGGATTCATGCTCTGGCAGAGCGCCCATTCCGAGTACTACTTCTGTGAAGTCTTCTGGCCCGCCTTCCGCAAGGTCGACTTCCTGCGTGCGCTGCGTGACTACGCTGCGCGCCACCGCCGCTACGGCTCCTAGCGCCGCCCGGCGGGTCTGGCTCTGCCACCTCGCCTCTTTTGCCGCGCCCCACGGACCCTCACCTGCCCCCGGCGCAGCGCGAGTCACGTTCCGTTCATCAATGCGTTGCCGTCAGCCGTTGCATGGCCGCACTTGTTCGAGGGAATATCCCAAGCAGGTCGACGTCCGATCCACGAACGTCGTATCTCAGTGAGCGGCCGATACCGCTCACCCGGGAGGCCCTTTGCATACGAAGGACTGCACCCCTGGTGCGGACCACGCGGAGGGCCGGCGCTCGGCCCGCGCACCGTGGCCTGAGCCCGGCCCGTCGCCCGCTTCGGCGCAGCGACACATGGCCCGCGATGACGCCGTCGCACCCCGACCTCGTCCGAGGGGGTACGTCCTTCCGTGGTGAACAGCACAAAGCGCCGCATGCCCGACAGGCGCACCTATGTTCTCGACACCAGCGTCCTGCTGGCCGATCCGAACGCCCTGAGCCGCTTCGACGAGCACGAGGTCGTGCTCCCGATCGTGGTGATCACGGAACTGGAGGCCAAGAGGCACCATCCGGAGCTCGGCTACTTCGCCCGTCAGGCACTGCGCCTGCTGGACGACTTCCGTATCCGGTTCGGCCGCCTCGACGCCCCCATCCCCATGGGCGACCTCGGCGGCACGCTGCGTGTGGAGCTCAACCACTCCGATCCCGGTGTCCTTCCGGCCGGCTTCAGACTGGGGGACAACGACTCACGGATTCTGGCGGTTGCCCGCAATCTGCAGGCCGAGGGGTACGACGTCACAGTCGTCTCCAAGGACCTGCCCCTGCGCATCAAGGCATCCTCGGTCGGTCTGCTCGCCGAGGAGTACCGCGCGGAGCTGGCCATCACCACGTCCGGATGGACCGGTATGGCCGAACTGCCCCTCTCTGCGGACCAGGTCGATCTGCTGTACGGCGAGGACACGCTGTATGTCCCGGAGGCCGCCGACCTGCCCGTGCACACCGGCCTCGTACTGCAGTCCGAGCGAGGCAAGGCGCTGGGCCGCGTCACGCCCGACGGCAATGTCCGGCTGGTGCGCGGTGACCGGGAGGCGTTCGGCATCCACGGCCGCAGCGCCGAGCAGCGCATCGCGCTCGACCTGTTGCTGGACCAGGAGGTCGGCATCGTCTCGCTGGGCGGCCGGGCCGGCACCGGCAAGTCGGCGCTGGCGCTGTGCGCCGGTCTCGAAGCGGTCCTGGAGCGCAGGCAGCATCAGAAGGTGATGGTCTTCCGGCCGCTGTACGCGGTCGGCGGACAGGAGCTCGGCTATCTGCCGGGCACCGAGGCCGAGAAGATGAGCCCCTGGGCGCAGGCGGTCTTCGACACGCTGTCCGCGGTGGCGGGCCGTGAAGTGATCGAGGAGGTGCTGGGCCGCGGCATGCTCGAGGTGCTGCCGCTCACCCATATCCGCGGCCGCTCGCTGCACGATGCGTTTGTCATCGTCGACGAGGCCCAGTCGCTGGAGCGGAACGTCCTGCTGACCGTTCTGTCCCGTATCGGGGCCAATTCCCGTGTCGTCCTGACCCATGATGTGGCGCAGCGCGACAATCTGCGGGTCGGGAGGTACGACGGAGTCGTCGCCGTGGTCGAGAAGTTGAAGGGGCATCCGCTCTTCGCGCATGTCACCCTCACCCGCTCCGAGCGTTCGCAGATCGCGGCACTGGTGACCGAAATGCTGGAGGAAGGGTAGATCTGGCCGGAATGAGCCAGGGGGCTCTTCCGGCAAACAGGACAAGTCGGTTGGCGCCGCCCGGCAAAGCGCAAGAGCGTAGCCGGGCGGCGCCGTGCTGTCCGCCGGTTTCCACAAAACCCCTGACACAAACAAGGTGTGAGCTTTCACACGCAGCGATGAATTGCCTTGCGGTGCCGCCTTCCGGCAGAGTCTTGCTTCCGTCAGGCCCCGCATGTGACACACCCGCACCTCCAGAGGTGCACCGCACCACACAACTCAAGACCCGCCGTCGCATGCCGCCCGCGAGCACCACGTGGCACTCCCGCAGGGGAGTTGCCCACCGGGCCCGTGCCTCCCGTGACCTAAGCATTGGGGAGGCCAGCGTCAGGGGCACGATCGCGCCCGCAAGGTCACCTATGCGGGCGGTGCTGGAAGGAAACCGTGTGAGCCGGATCTCGGTCCGGGGATTCGCGGTGGCGTCAGCCACTGCGGTCACCACCGTCGGCGCCGTAGTGGGCGTTGCGTCGGGCAGCACTCAGCCCGCGGGGGACAACCTCGAGGCGTCTGCCGCCGACGCGACACTCCTGGCAGACATACCCATGGGCGAGCAGGCCCAGGTGCAGGTGGCGTCCCTGGCGCAGCAGGCCGAAACGCAGGCTGCCCTCGCGGACAACGCCGCCAAGAAGTCTGCCGAGGAAGCGGCTCGCATCCAGGCCGCCAAGACCGCCGAGGCGAAGAAGGAAGCCGCCGAGGAGAAGGCGGAGCGTGAGCGCGAGGAGGCGGAGGCACGCGCCAACCGCACTGCCGTGCGCGACGCTTCGAGCTTCGCGACGCAGAGCTCCTACACCGTCGCCCAGGTACAGGCGATGGCCCGGCAGATGGTCCCTGCCGACCAGTTCCAGTGCTTCAGCAACATCGTGAACCACGAGTCGACCTGGAACTACCGCGCGCAGAACCCGTCGTCCGGCGCGTACGGTCTCGTCCAGGCGCTGCCGGGCTCCAAGATGGCCTCGGCCGGCGCGGACTGGCAGACCAACCCGGCCACCCAGATCAAGTGGGGCCTGAACTACATGGACAGCCGCTACGGCAGCCCCTGTGGCGCGTGGTCGTTCTGGCAGGCCAACCACTGGTACTAGACGCCGCGGACGCTCAACTTCCCGGAGCCCCTCACCGTCCTACGGTGAGGGGTTCCGTGCGTGTACGGTCAGTCGGAAACTCCCGGGGGAGTGACAGGGGGAGAGGGAGCATCATGTCGAAGGTTCCAGGCTGGCTCGGCCGAGTGGGCGCCGAGCTGACCCGGATGGGAGAACGCTGGGACGAGCGCCGCAAGGAGGCGGTCGAGGAGGGCGTGCCCGAGGTCCAGCCCCCCGCCCCGGACCGTGTGCCACCGCCGCCCGCGTACGCCCCCGCCGTGGCGGCCCGTCCGGATCCCGTCGCCGCGATCCCGTGGGGGATCCGCGTCGCGGCCGAGGCCGGCTGGCGGCTGCTCGTCCTGGCAGGCACGCTCTGGGTGTTGATGAGGGTCATCAGCGCCGTGCAGCTCGTGGTGCTGGCCTTCGTCGCGGCCCTGCTCGTGACGGCGATGCTCCAGCCCACCGTCGCCCGGCTCCGAAGGCTGGGCCTGCCGCGCGGGCTCGCCACCGCCGTGACGGCGATCGCCGGCTTCGCCGTCATGGGACTGGTCGGCTGGTTCGTCGTCTGGCAGGTCATGGACAACCTCGACAATCTCGCCGACCGTGTCAGGGACGGCATCGAGGAGCTCAAACGCTGGCTGCTGGACAGCCCGTTCCATGTCACCGAGAGCCAGATCAACGACATCGCCAAGAACCTCAGCGACACGATCGGTACCAACACCGAGGAGATCACGACCGCGGGTCTGCAGGGCGTGACCGTGATGGTCGAGATCCTCACCGGGATACTGCTGGCCATGTTCTCCACGCTCTTCCTGCTGTACGACGGCAAGCGCGTCTGGCAGTGGGTGCTGGGGCTCGTACCGGCCCAGGCCCGGGAGGGCGTTGCCGGTGCGGGACCGCGCGCCTGGCGCACTCTGACCGCGTATGTGCGCGGCACGGTGCTCGTGGCGCTGATCGACGCGATCTTCATCGGCCTCGGGATCTACTTCCTCGATGTGCCGCTGGCCGTGCCGCTCGCCGTGTTCATCTTCCTGTTCGCGTTCATCCCGCTCGTCGGCGCCGTGATCTCCGGGGCGCTCGCGGTCGTCGTCGCGCTGGTGACCCAGGGCGTGTTCACCGCGTTGATGGTGCTGCTCGTCGTCCTCGCCGTACAGCAGCTCGAGGGGCATGTGCTGCAGCCGTTCATCCTCGGGCGCGCGGTCCGGGTGCATCCGCTGGCCGTGGTGCTCGCCGTCGCGGCGGGTGGCCTGACCGCCGGGATCGGCGGCGCGGTGGTGGCCGTACCGCTGGTGGCCGTGACCAACACGGTCGTCGGTTATCTGCGCGCCTACGGCAAGGAACAGGCGCTGCGGTACTCGCCGCAGCCGCACGGTGCGACGGCGACCGACGCCGCACCGGCAACAGGACCGGCGCCGGGCGCCCGTCCGAAGACGGAGGAGCAGGAGTGATATCCGAACCGGAGTTGGTGGGGGAGCAACCGTTCGGGGCCGCCGAGCTTCCCGGCCCGCGGTCCGCCACGACGGCGGACGGCGGCAGCGGCAGCACCGAGACGGTGGGGGACGACGGCGACGCACGTCCGGGCGGGGGCCCGGGCGGACGGCGGGCGCCGGGCCCGGCCTGGCTCTGGGCGCTCGGCGGTGCGGTGGTCGCGTCGGCGGTGTGGGCCGGCGGGCTGTACGCGTACGGAACGCCGGACCCGGACCTGGGCGGATACCGGGCGAGCAAGGATCTGTGCGAGGACGCGAAGCTGGCGTCCCTGACCTCGGAACTCGGCGCGATGCACTCGAAGTCGCCCGCGTCGTCGAACCACCAGAGCCTGAGCAAGGCGAGCTGCTACGCCGACCTGGGGGAGGAAGAGGAAGTGCCGGTCGATCTCGGCGACGACGCCTACGAGGGGCAGCCGGCGAGCGTCTGGGTGGAGTACGTGCTCCACAAGAAGACCGACCCGGGGCCGGAGTTCGAAGCCGCGGTGAGGGCGGAGCACTTCTTCCCGGGATCCGACCTCAAGATCGAGGACGTGCAGGGACTGGGCGAGCGTGCCCTGGTCGTCAAGGACGGGCCCGACGGAGACCCGACCATGCATGTGCTGGACGGCCAGGCGGTTTTCGCTCTCCACGCGTCTGCCGGATATGAGGGCGACCTGGACGGCGAGGACGGCGAGGACGGTGGGGACGCGGAGGACCTGTCGGGGATCACGCCCTTGATGGTCAACGACATGCGGTCCCTCATGGCCGAGCTTAAGAAGTGAACGAAAGGGGCCCTGCCCACTCCGGTCCGGAGTGGGCAGGGCCCCCCTTTCGTACCTGCCTTACTCGGCCAGGACGGCTTCCGCGTCCAGCGTCGTGCCCACGGCCTGGATCACCGAGGCGATCTTGACGGCCTCCTGGATCGTCTCGCGGTCGACGCCGGCCTTGCGCAGCACCTGCTCGTGCGAGTCCAGGCACTGCCCGCAGCCGTTGATCGCGGAGACGGCCAGCGACCACAGCTCGAAGTCGACCTTCTCCACGCCCGGGTTACCGATGACGTTCATCCGCAGACCGGCGCGCAGCGTCCCGTACTCCGGGTCCGACAGCAGGTGCCGGGTCCGGTAGAAGACGTTGTTCATCGCCATGATCGCGGCGGCGGACTTGGCGGCGGTGTACGCCTCCGGGGAGAGGTTGGCCTTGGCCTCCGGCTCCAGCTCCTTGAGCACCTTCGGCGAGCGCGACGCGATCGCGCAGGCCAGCACGGTGCCCCACAGCTGCTGCTGCGGAAGGTCGCTGTTGCCGATGACCGAACCGAGGTTCAGCTTCAGGTCCTTGGCGAAGTCCGGTACGGCGGACTTCAGTTCATCCAGAGCCATCCCGGTCACTCGCCCGAGAGCAGCTTGACCGGGTCCAGGGTGTTCTCGCCCTTGGTCCAGTTGCACGGGCACAGCTCGTCGGTCTGCAGGGCGTCCAGAACCCGCAGGACCTCCTTGGGGTTACGGCCGACGGAGCCGGCGGTCACCATCGTGAACTGGATCTCGTTGTTCGGGTCGACGATGAAGACGGCGCGCTGGGCGAAGCCGTCCTCGCCCTCGATGCCGAGGTCGCGCATCAGCTCGTGCTTGGAGTCGGCCATCATCGGGAAGGGCAGGTCACGCAGGTCGGCGTGGTCCTTGCGCCAGGCGTGGTGGACGAACTCGGAGTCGCCGGAGAAGCCGAGGACCTGGGCGTCACGGTCGGCGAACTCGTCGTTCAGCTTGCCGAAAGCGGCGATCTCGGTCGGGCAGACGAAGGTGAAGTCCTTGGGCCACGCGAACACGACCTTCCACTTGCCCTCGTAGGACTTGTGGTTGATCTGCTCGAACTCCTCGCCGCTCTCGAGCGACACGCAGGCGGTCAGATCGAACGTGGGGAACTGGTCACCAACAGTGAGCACGCGCTCTCCTTGCAAAGTGGAAGTTTCCTTTTTGGGGACTTCCGCGGGGTTGGACAGATCGTGATCCTGGCACAGAGTGCATTGATCGGAGAAATAGCTAGACTTGGTCATCGTGATCGGAGGTGCTTATCAGTGGCGGGGATGACTGCTGGAACGAATACGGCGAACCGTGGCAAACAGCCCGGAAAGCAGCCCAGTCTGGCACAGCTGCGTGCCTTCGCCGCCGTGGCAGAGCATCTGCACTTCCGGGACGCAGCCACCGCAATCGGGATGAGTCAGCCCGCGCTGTCCGGAGCCGTGTCGGCGCTGGAGGAGGCACTGGGTGTCCAGCTGCTGGAGCGTACGACGCGCAAGGTGCTGCTGTCGCCCGCCGGGGAGCGGCTCGCGGTCCGTGCGAAGGCCGTCCTCGACGCGGTCGGGGAACTGCTGGAGGAGGCCGATGCGGTGCGGGCCCCGTTCACCGGCGTGCTGAGGCTGGGTGTGATCCCGACGGTCGCGCCCTATCTGCTGCCGAGCGTGCTGCGGCTGGTGCACGAGCGTTACCCGGAGCTGGACCTCCAAGTGCACGAGGAGCAGACCTCGTCGCTGCTGGAGGGACTGTCCGGCGGGCGGCTCGACCTGCTGCTGCTCGCGGTGCCGCTCGGGGTGCCGGGCGTGACCGAACTTCCCCTCTTCGACGAGGACTTCGTCCTCGTGACGGCGCAGGAGCACTGGCTCGGCGGCCGCCATGACATCCCGCGCGAGGCGCTGAAGGAGCTTCCGCTGCTGCTGCTCGACGAGGGGCACTGCCTGCGTGACCAGGCCCTCGACATCTGCCGCGAGGCGGGCCGCACGGAGGGCGCCCCGGTCACCACGACCGCGGCCGGCCTCTCGACGCTGGTCCAGCTGGTCGCGGGCGGGCTGGGCGTGACGCTTCTGCCGCGCACCGCCGTCCAGGTCGAGACGGGCCGCAACGACCGCCTGGTGACCGGGTACTTCACCGATCCGGCCCCCGCGCGCCGTGTCGCCCTGGCGATGCGCGCCGGGGCGGCCCGGCAGGGCGAGTTCGAGGAGTTCGCGGACGCCCTCAGGGAGGCCCTCGCGGGACTCCCGGTGCGGATGCTGTCCGCCTCAGGTACGTGAGGGTGTCCCGGGACCGGCGATGTCCGTAAAGCCGCGCTCGCTGCGGCAGACCGGGGCATCGCCCCGCGGTCGGCAGCGACCACGGGCCGCGGCAACTGTGCGGCGCGGTGGCTTGCGCGAGCACGGGCTGCACCGCGGTGCACGCGGTCGGGGGCACCGCCCTGTACGGGGGGAATCTGATCCCTCCTCATTTCGCACCACGGTGCGGTCCCTCCCCCAGGGAAGGACCGCACCGTGGGCGGGGACGCTACTCCGTCCGCAGACCCCCCGGCCGCATCATCCGCCACAGCGGCGGCAGGCTCAGCGCGGTCACGACGAGGACCACGGCCGCGCCGATGCCGGTCATCGCGGCCACGGAGCCCCAGTCGACGCTCACCGGACGGTTCACCATGCGCAGCAGGACCGCGCCGAGGGCGAGCCCGGTCGTACAGGCGAGGGCCAGGCCGAGCAGGATCGGGACGGCGGTCTGCCAGAGGACCGAGGCGCCGAGGGTGCGGCGGCGGGTGCCGAAGGCGACGAGCGCCGCGAGCAGCTTCCTGCGTTCCCGCAGCTGTTCCATCTGGGAGACGAAGAGGCTGGCCCCGATCAGCAGCAGCACCGCGGTCGAGCCGATCAGCAGGCCCCGCTGCACGGAGGCGAAGCGGTCGTTGACCTGGATCGCCCGCAGGGTCATCGGCACCAGCATCGGGTCGGCCTGGGCGATCGCGTTCCGGGCGTGTTCGACGGCGTCGGGCACGCCCTCGTCCAGGGTGACGTAGGTGGTGTGGCTGAGGCTGTCCCCGGCGAGCTCGGGCAGCGCGGACGGGGTGGCGATGATGCCGCCGCGCGCGTAGCCGGTGGGGTCGTGGCGAACGTCCACGGTGGGGGCGTCCGCCGGCACCGTCCAGGCGACCGCCTCGCGCCGTGCGTCGTCGTCGGTGAGCGGGTTGAGGAAGCCCTTCTGGCCGGGCTTCGTGCTGGGCCCGGCGTCGGACAGCTTCGGGTCCGGCCGGAGCAGGAACACGTCCCCCTCCTCGCACGTGCTGAGCCGGGCGATCTCCCGCAGTGAGACGCAGTCGGCGACGGTGAGCGGGACGAACGAGTCGGGGTTGCGGGCCTTGTCGCCGAGTTCCGTCGAGGCGAGGGACACGGCGTGCTTCACGCCCGACGCGGAGGAGATGTGCTCGACGATCTTCGGCATCCTGGAGCCCGCCACCTGGGAGGGCGCGAGCACCTGGAGCTGCGCGCGTTCGAGGTCGGCGCCCGTGGGCTTGGTGTACTGGCTCTCCACACCGGTGAACAGGGACTGCAGAGCGATCGCCCCGGCCACCGCCACGGCGATGCCGTTGACCGGGCGGACGGCGATGCCATTGCCCAGCTGGAGGCGGCGGACGGCGAGCTGCCAGGAGACGGAGCCGCCGCCGAGCCGGGTCACGGCGAACTCGACCAGCCAGGGCAGCAGGGCCGTGATGCCGACGAGGAGCAGGACCACGCCCCCGGTGACCTGCCACTGGTTGAACTGCTCGTCCTCGTCCTGCCCGATCATCGGGTAGAGGAGCGCCAGACCGGCCAGCGGCATCAGCAGCCGCCACCACAGCCGCCGCCGCGGGGGCCTGGAGACGCGGACCACGCCCAGCGGTTCGATGACGACGCCGCGCATCGTGAAGAGCGTGACGGCGACGGAGGCGACGGGCACGGCCACGGCGACGAGAAGGGTGAGCGTCGGGCTCGGGTTGAGGTCCGAGGGGTAGATCCCGGTCTCCAGGATGCCGACCCGGTCGACCAGTTGGCGTCCGGCGAAGAAGAGGGCGAGCCCGACGAGCAGTCCGAGCACGGCGCCGGCCAGCGCCTCGCCCGCCGCGATCCTGCGGGTCGTCGCCCCGTCCGCGCCGACCAGCCGCAGTGCGGCCAGCCGCCGGTCGCGGCGTTCGCCGCCGAAGCGGACCGCGGCGGCGATGAAGACGGCCACGGGAAGCAGCAGCACGACGAAGATGATCAGGACGAGCAGCAGGAGGACGGGGTCCCAGGGCTCCTTCGGCGGCGCGTCACCGAAGCCGTTGATCTGCTGGACGAAGTCCTCGCCCGCCTCGATGGTGCTGCTGCCGGCGTAGTACGCCAGTTCGTTGGGGCCGATCAGGCCCTCTTCCGCGATGGTGCCGACGTTCTTGTACGGCAGGCGGGGCTTCAGCAGCCTGCCCTCGGAGGAGTCGAGGAGCGCGGCGAGTGCCGGGGAGACCATCATCTCGCCGGTGCCGGGGAAGCGGGTCAGCCCGGGAGGCAGCGGGGCCTCGTCGCCCTGCGGGCGTACGAGCCGGCTCACGACGTTCCGCTCGTGGAAGGTGCTGTCGTTCTGGGTGATGAGCAGGGTGTCGTCGCCGGCCTGCTCGGCCACGGTGTAGGTGTTGCGGGTGTCGGCCCGGTCCGTACGGGCCTCGATGGCACTGGGGATGGCGGTGGTGAAGAGCAGCAGGGCCACGCCGAGGCCGACTCCGACGGCGGTCAGCAGGGTCCGTGCCCACCCCTCCCGGCCCCCGGTCACGGAGAACTTGGCGCCCATGAGCAGGTCCCGCGGCCAGGTCCGGGCGCTCATACGACGCGCTCCATGTCCCGGGACTTTCCGTCGCGTACGACGATCTCGCGGTCGGAGTACGCGGCGACCCGGGCCTCGTGGGTGACGAGGACGACGGCGGCACTGCTGGACCGGGCCGCCTCGGTGAGCAGCTGCATGACGCGCTCGCCGTTGAGGGAGTCGAGGGCGCCGGTCGGCTCGTCGGCGAAGACCACGCGCGGTCCGGTGACGAGGGAACGGGCGACGGCGACGCGCTGGCCCTGGCCGCCGGAGACCTCGCCGGGACGCTTGGCGCCGAGGTCGTCGACCTCGAGGCGCTCCATCCAGGTGCGCGCGGTGCGCTCCGCCTCCTTGCGCTTCACGCCGTTCAGCCGCAGCGGCAGCGCCACGTTCTCGACGCAGGTGAGTTCGGGCACGAGCTGCCCGAACTGGAACACGAAGCCGAAGTCGCTGCGGCGCAGCGCGCTGCGTCCGGCGTCGTTCATCGTCGACAGCTCCCGGCCCGCGTAGGTGACGGAGCCCGCGTCGGGGGTGACGATCCCGGCGAGGCAGTGCAGGAGCGTCGACTTGCCGGACCCGGAGGGGCCCATGACGGCGACGACCTCGCCCGGGTGGATGGAGAACTCGGCGCCGTCCAGCGCGTTGGTGGGCCCGTAGGCCTTGCGCAGGCCGACGGCGGCGAGCAGCGAGCCGGCTGGGGTCATGGGTGGATCTCCTTGGCGAGCTGGTCGAGCCGGGCGGCGGTCAGTTCCAGCCAGCGCAGATCGGCTTCGAGATGGAACAGTGCGTGGTCGCAGATGAGCTGGTCGGCGAGGTCGCCGCGGCGCTTGCGGTCGGTGAGGATGCGCATCAGCCGAAGATGCTCGGCGCGCTGGGTGTCGAGCATCTCGGCCGCGCCCCGGCCGGTCAGCAGGGCGAGGACGACCTTGGTGTAGAGCGTCGACTGGAGATACGGCTCCGGTTTCTCCGGCTGCGCGAGCCACTGTGCGACATCGGTGATTCCGGCGTCGGTGATGGCGTACCGCTTGCGCTCGGGACCGCCGCCGGCCTCGATGCCTTCGACCTCGACGAGCCCGTTTTTCAGCAGCCGGGACATGGTCGAGTAGACCTGCCCGTAGTGGAGGGAGCGGTCGTGGCCGAACCGTTCGTCGAAGGCGCGCTTGAGGTCGTAGCCGTGGCGTGGACCGGATTCGAGGAGCCCGAGGAGTGCGTGACCGATGGACATGAGCGCCACACTACACACGATGTATACATCGCGTGTATACCTCGGGTGAATAGCTGCCCTGCGGATCTTCCGGCGGGGCTGCGCCCGTCACGGCCGCCACGCGCCTACCCGGCGAACACGTAATACTTCCCCGCTCCTCGCAACCCTGTGCGCCTCTCGTGAGTCGGTTCCATCAGACGGGGTGCTGATTGTCACGTCCGGAAAAGGATGGATCGATACCCCTTTGTCTGCGTAACCGGTGTTAACTTTCTGAGCTGATTCCGGACACCAGGCAGAGGTCCGGCGAACCACGACACACGGGCGACCGACGCAGAGACGAAGAGCGGAGCAACGAATCCGATGGGCCGAGCGGAAGCGCGACAGGCGGTCCGGCAGCGCGGTGCGCGCCGGGCGGGAAAGACGGCGCCCACGGGCATACGCCGGTTCTTCACCTGGAGGAAGCTGCTCGGCACCTTCTTCGGGATCTGCCTGCTGGTGATGGGCGCGTTCTTCGTGATCTATCTGCTTGTCCCGGTGCCCAATCCGAACGAGCAGGCCGAGAAGCAGAGCAACATCTACAAGTTCAGCGACGGCAAGATCCTCACCCGAGACGGCGAGGTCAACCGTGAGATCGTCGGGCTCGAGAAGATTCCCGAGGAAGTCAAGTACACCTTTGTCGCGGCCGAGAACAAGGGCTTCTTCCAGGACTCCGGTGTCGACTTCAAGGGCACCGCTCGCGGCCTGATGAACACGCTCAGCGGCAAGGGCAAGCAGGGTGGCTCGACCATCACCCAGCAGTACGTCAAGAACTACTACCTGAACCAGGACCAGACGGTCACCCGCAAGCTCAAGGAGCTGGTGATCTCGCTGAAGGTGGATCAGAAGAAGAGCAAGAACGAGATCCTCGCCGGGTACATCAACACCAGCTACTACGGCCGGGGCGCCTACGGCATCCAGGCCGCGGCCCAGGCGTACTACGGCGTCGACGCGGCCGACCTGAATGTCGCCCAGGGCGCGTACCTTGCAGCTGTCCTCCAGGCCCCCAGCCAGTACGACTGGGCGGTCGCCTCCGACACCGGCAGGAAGCTGGTGACGGAGCGCTGGAACTACGTCCTCGACAACATGGTCGAGGAGGAGTGGCTCGACCAAGGCAAGCGCGCGGGTCTGAAGTTCCCCGCCCCCAAGGCGCCGAAGGCCGCCCCCGGCATGGAGGGCCAGACCGGCTACCTCGTCGAGGCCGCCAACCGTGAGCTGGCCCGGCAGGGCCTGAACGAGGAGGACCTGCAGGCCGGCGGCTGGACGATCACCCTCAACATCGACTCCAAGCGCCAGAAGGCACTGGAGAAGGCCGTCGAGGGCCAGCTCGAGGACCAGCTGGACCGCAAGAACAACAAGACCGACGCCACGGTGCAGGCCGGCGCCACCTCGGTCGACCCCAAGACGGGCAAGGTCGTCGCCCTGTACGGCGGCGTGGACGCCACCAAGCACTGGCTCTCCAACGCCACCCGCTCCGACTACCAGCCCGCCTCGACGTTCAAGCCGATCGTGTTCGCCTCCGCGCTCGAGAACGATTCCGTGACGCAGGAGGGCCGTCCGATCGGCCTCAACACGGTCTACGACGGCACCAGCAAGCGCCCGGTGGTCGGCAGCGACACCCCGTTCGACCCGGAGAACGAGGACAACCGCAGCTACGGCCCGGTCACGGTCCAGCAGGCCCTCAACAAGTCGATCAACTCGGTCTTCGCCCAGATGATCGTCGACGTCGGCCCGGCCGATGCGAAGAAGACCGCACTCGACCTCGGGATGAAGGACGGCGACGGCTTCCCCGAGCGTCCCGCCATCACACTGGGCACGATGGGCGCCTCGACCTGGGACATGGCCGGCGTGTACGCCACGCTCGACAACCACGGCAAGAAGGTCACCCCGACGATCGTGGCCAAGGCCGAGCACAAGGACCGCCGGCTCGAGCCGGCGGACCCGATCGGCGACCGGGTGATCAGCCGTGAGGCGGCCGACACCGTGACCGCGGGGCTGACCGGCGTGGTGAAGTACGGCTCCGGCCAGGCCGCCAACACGAGCGCCTACCAGGCGGCGGGCAAGACCGGCACCTCGGAGAACAACAAGTCGGCCTGGTTCGCGGGATACACACCCGAACTGACCACGGTCGTCGCGCTGTTCGGCGAGTCGCCGAAGGAGGGCGGGGGGCAGGTGACGCTGACCGGCACCGCCAACTCCGGCCGCGCCAACGGCGGTGGCTTCCCGGCCAGGATCTGGGCGGACTACACGCTCGGCGCGCTGAACGGCGGCTCCGACGCGCAGTTCGACCTGGAGGTCGCGGAGAGCGTGAGCCCCGACCCGGACCCGGACCCGGCGCAGTCCGAGACCGAGACCGAGGAGACCGAGAGCCCCGACCCGACGCAGTCGCCCGGTACGGACACGGGCGGTACGGACACGGGCGGCACCGACACGGGTGGTACGGACACCGGTGGTACGGACACGGGTGGTACGGACACCGGTGGTACGGACACGGGCGGCACCGACACGGGCGGCACCGACACCGGTGGTACGGACACCGGGGGCACCGACACCGGTGGTACGGACACGGGCGGTACGGACACGGGTGGCACCGACACCGGTGGCACCGACACCGGCGGTACGAGCGGCACAACGACCGGCACGACGAACGGTGGCGTCCGGCCGCCCAAGCAGCCGTAGGGTCTGACCGTCCCGGCACAGGTAGGGCCCGGCGCATTCGCGCCGGGCCCTACCTGTGCCGGGTCAGCCGCCGTTCACCTTCTTGGCGATCCGGTCGCCGATCTCCTTGTCGATGGTGCGCCAGTACTCCAGAGCCCGGTCGAGCACCGGCTTGGTGACGCCGTCGAGCAGATGCCCGCCGACGTTCGACATCAGCCGCTCACGGGCCGCGTCGTCCAGGACCTTGCGGACCATCGTGCCCGGCTGGCCCCAGTCGTCGTCCTCGGCATGCAGCTTGTACGCCTCGCGCACCAGCTCGCCGGCGGCCGCCCAGCCCGCCGGTTCGCCGAACTGCTGGAAACCGGCCGCCGGCCCGCCGTACGAGTTCGGGGCGTAGGGCCTGGCCGCGTTCGCCGGCTCGTAGCGCATCGGGCCGTCCTTGGCGTACGAATTCACCTGCGAGCGCGCCCTGTTGGGCGGCAGCTGGGCGTAGTTCGGGCCGATCCGGTACCGGTGCGTGTCCGGGTAGGAGAACAGCCGCCCGAGCAGCATCTTGTCCGGCGAGGGCCCGATGCCGGGCACCATGTTCGACGGTTCGAAGGCGGCCTGCTCGATGTGGATGAAGTAGTCCTCCGGGTTCTTGTCGAGCGTCATCCGGCCCACGTCGATCAGGGGATAGTCGCTGTGCGGCCACACCTTGGTCAGGTCGAACGGGTTGAAGCGGTAGTCGGCCGCGTCCTCGAACGGCATGATCTGGACCTTGAGGGTCCACGACGGCGCGTTCCCGGACTCGATCGACTCCCACAGATCGCGGCGGTGCTTGTCCGCGTCCGCCCCGGCCAGCTCGTCCGCCTCGGCCTGGGTGAGGAAGTCGATGCCCTGGTCGGTCTTGAAGTGGTACTTCACCCAGAACCGCTCGCCGCCGGCGTTGATCCACATATAGGTGTGGGAGCCGTAGCCGTTCATATGGCGGTAGGTCTTCGGGATGCCGCGGTCGCCCATCAGCCACGTCACCATGTGCGCGGACTCGGGGGACAGCGTCCAGAAGTCCCACTGCATGTCGTTGCTCCGCAGCCCGGTGGCCGGATGCCGCTTCTGGGACCGGATGAAGTCCTGGAACTTGATGGTGTCGCGTACGAAGAAGACCGGCGTGTTGTTGCCGACCAGGTCGTAGTTGCCGTGCTCCGTGTAGAACTTCAGCGCGAAGCCACGCGGGTCGCGCCAGGTGTCGGGGGAGCCCTGTTCACCGGCGACCGTCGAGAAGCGGGCCAGCATCTCGGTGCGCCTGCCCGGCTGGAAGAGGTCGGCCCTGGTGAACTGGCTTACATCATTGATGACTTCGAAGGCGCCGTACGCACCCGCCCCCTTGGCGTGCACCACCCGCTCGGGAACCCGTTCACGGTTGAACTGGGCCATTTTCTCGATCAGATAGTGGTCCTGGAGCAGGATCGGACCGTCGGAACCCACGGTGAGCGAATGCTCGTCGCTCTCCACCGGGACGCCGGCGTTGTTCGTCGTGTACGGAGTACTGGGGGGTGACTCGGTCACAAGCGTCCTCCCGTCGTTCTGAGGGAATTCTGGTCGCTTCGGACGTCTGCCCCAGTCAACTCCGACGATGCGACGTCGGCAACATTTGGATGGATTCCAGAACTTTGTTACGTACGGGTAGGCAGCTCGAACCACACCACCTTGCCGGTGGAAAGCCGGGTCGCCCCCCATCGCCTGGCCAGCCGGTTCACCAGGAACAGCCCGCGACCGCCCTCGTCGGTGTCCCGCGCCCGCCGCTGCCTGGGCAGCTGCGGAGAGTCGTCACCGACCTCGCAGCGCAGCACGTCCGTCCGCAGCAGCCGCAGCGTCACCGGCCGCTCGGCGTACCGCACGGCGTTGGTCACCACCTCGCTGACCAGCAGCTCCACCGAGTCGCTCAGCTCCTCCATACCCCAGCGGGCCAGCGCACGACGGGCCAGCCTGCGCGCCCGGCTCGGGGCCGCGTCCTCCGGCTCCAGGAACCAGTAGGCGACATCGCTCGGCGCGATGCCGTCGAAACGGGCCGCGAGCAGCGCGATGTCGTCGTCCCGGTCGCCGGGGCCGAGCATGTCCAGCACGTCGTCGCAGAGGGCCTCCAGCGGCGGCGAGTGGTCCGGGCCGGTCAGCTGGGCGGTGGCGGCGAGCCGCTCCCGCAGCTGCTCGATTCCCGTCCACACATCGCGCAGCCGTGACTCCACCAGGCCGTCCGTGTACAGCAGGAGCGTGGCTCCGGCCGGGGCATCGAGCTCCACCGCCTCGAAGTCCACCCCGCCGACGCCGATGGGCGCGCCGGGCGGCACCCGCAGCACCTCGGCCCGTCCGCCCAGGTGCAGCAGGACCGGCGGCGGATGACCGGCGTTGGCGATGGTGATGCGGTGCGAGACCGGGTCGTAGACCGCGTACAGGCAGGTCGCCATCCGGTCGGTGCCGAGCCGCTGGGCCTGCTCGTCCAGATGGTGCAGCACCTCCTGGGGCGGCAGATCGAGCCCGGCCAGGGTCTGCGCGGTGGTACGCAGCTGGCCCATGATCGCCGCGCAGGTCATCGAGTGGCCCATGACATCGCCGACGACCAGTGCGACGCGGCTGCCCGGCAGCGGGATGGCGTCGTACCAGTCACCGCCGACCCGGGCGGTCTCGGCGGCCGGCAGATAGCGCGAGGCGAGCCGGACACCGGTCGGCTGGGGGAGCGAGTCGGGCAGCATGGTGCGCTGCAGCTCGTCGGCGATGTACGCCTCGCGGCCGTACAGCACGGCCTTGTCGATACCGAGCGCGGTGTGCGTCGCCAACTGGGCGGCGACCAGCAGGTCGTTGGGCTCGAAGGCGGGCCGGTCGGGACGGCGCAGGAACACTGCGGCGCCGATGACACGCCGGCGGCCGCGCAGCGGGGCCAGTATGGCCCGGTGGCCCAGGGGCACGGACCTGCCGTCGCCGAGCAGTTCGGGCAGCGCCGCCCGGGCGGCGGCCGAGTCGCCGAAGACGGGACGCACCCCGCGCAGCACCTCGGACAGGGCTCCGCCGGAACGCACCTCGCACAGCTCGGCGGCCGGGGCGATCTCGTGCTGGGAATCGAGGACCGGCAGGGCGGAGCCCACGGCCTGATCCGCGTCCTCACCGCTTAAACGGAGCCGGTCGGTGCGGCGCAGCCGCAGCACGAACGGTGAGACGGGGCGTTCGTCGCCGACGGGCAGGGGATCGCGCAGATAGACGAGGATCGCGTCCGAGAACGTCGGCACGGTCGCCCGGCACAGCCCGAGCACGATCTCGTCGAGGTCGATCCCGCGCGCGATCCGCCGGGTGGCGGCCCCGACGAACCGCAGCCGGTCACCTTCGCGGCGCGCGGTCCCGGCGATGTCCGGCGCGGGTGCCTGTGCCTGCACCTGGGGCTGTACCTGTCCCGCACGCGGCTGCGGCGGCGGCCCCGAGGGCGTGGCCGCCGCAGCGGCAGCCGCGGCCGCGGGCGCCTGGACCCGAGGCCGGGTGCGTTCCTGGGACCGGGCAGCCAGGGGCTGCCGGCCTTCGTGGGAGGTGGGATGCTCCGTCACGCGTGGGATTCCGTCCGTCCGGGCCGGTTGGGCGATGCAACCGCCTCGTGGGGCGGTATACCCGCTCTGCGGGCAGCCACGACAGGGTGGCGGGCATCCGGCACAGCTCCACCCCCAGTGTGAGACTCGTGATCTTTCGTTGTGACTTACGGTCGGTCAGTTCCCTGCGCTCAGTGCTCCTTCGTCCGGCGCAGCCTTGCGGACGACGATCCTACGTTTGACCCCAGGGGGCGCATCAAGAGTCTCACGACGTCATATGCGCCGGAGCGTGTTCCCCAACGGGAATCAGCCACTTCACTTCCGCCGCCCGGCCCGGCGCGCCCGGCCGGACGCGGTGTGCCGGGCGGCCGGATCAGGAAGCGAGCCGGGCCGGGGTCCGGTCCCAGTCCGCCGGGAGGTGGGGGACCGGCCAGGACGGGTCCGGGCGCCAGTGCTCCCAGCCGTCGCAGAACGGGGCCGTCCAGGACCCGATGGCCGCGACGGCCGCACGGCCTGCCTCCCGTACCCGTTCGGCCTTCGCCGCGTCCAGCAGGCCGACCTGCTGGGCCTGTGCGAACTCGTCCTCGTCCCGCCACAGCCAGCTGCGGTCCGGGTAGACCGAGATGTCGAGGAAGTGGTCCTCGGAGTCGATACCGCCCGCCCACCGGGTACGAGGCTCCTCGAGGTTGACGTACCAGCTCTTGAACCGCCAGCCCGGCTCCCAGAACAGCCACACCGACCACGGGTCACCCGGGCGGGCCAGCTTGAGGACGCCCGTACCGAACCAGCGGTCCCGGGTGGTCGTGCGCGGCGCCGTGTAGCGGGTGGCGAGCGGCTCCTCGTGCACCGGGGTGCCGTCGGCGAGTACCGGCTTCACGCACTCCGTCCCCGGGGCCATCCACACCGCCAGCACGTCGGCGGTGTCCTTCACGACGGTCACGGGGCGGCAGATGGTCAGGGCGCGGCCTTGCAGGTCCGGGGCATGGCCGCGGTAACGCCAGAGGATGTGGTCCCCTGCCGTCCAGCGTGCGAAGCGTTCCCTGCCTGTCATGCGCAGATCCTAGGTGCAGGGCCCCTCGACCCGCTGCGACCCACGTCACGGGATCCGTGCGGCCGGGGCTCAGGGATGCGTCATGCGCAGCACGTCCAGCGCCGCGTCCAGCTGTTCCAGGGTCAGCGCTCCACGCTCCACATAGCCGGACTCGAGGACGACCTCGCGGATCGTCTTCCGTTCGGCGAGCGACTTCTTGGCGACCTTCGCCGCCTCCTCGTAGCCGATGTACTTGTTGAGCGGGGTGACGACCGACGGCGAGGACTCCGCGTACTCACGGGCACGCTCGACATTGGCCGTGATGCCGTCGACGGTGCGGTCGGCCAGCAGACGCGAGGCGTTCGCCAGCAGCCGGACGGACTCCAGCACGTTCTTGGCGATCACCGGAAGCATCGCGTTCAGCTCGAAGTTCCCGGCCGCACCGGCCGCTGCGACCGTGGCGTCGTTGCCGGTCACCTGAGCCGTCACCATCAGGACGGCCTCGGGGATCACCGGGTTCACCTTGCCAGGCATGATCGAGGAGCCGGGCTGCAGATCGGGCAGGTTGATCTCGGCGAGGCCGGTGCGCGGGCCGGACGCCATCCAGCGGAGGTCATTGGCGATCTTGGTCAGCGAGACGGCGACCGTACGCAGCTGGCCGGACGCCTCCACCAGGCCGTCGCGTGCGCCCTGGGCCTCGAAGTGGTCCCGGGCCTCGGTCAGGGGCAGCCCGGTCGTGCGCGCCACCTCGGCGATGACCGCGGCCGCGAAACCGGGCGGGGTGTTGATGCCGGTGCCCACCGCGGTGCCGCCGAGGGGGAGTTCGGCGAGCCGGGGCAGGGACGATTTCAGCCGCTCGATCCCGTACCGGACCTGGGCCGCGTAGCCGCCGAACTCCTGGCCGAGGGTGACGGGGGTGGCGTCCATCAGATGCGTACGGCCGGACTTGACGACCGCCGCGAACTGGGCCGCCTTGCGCTCCAGCGCGGCCGCCAGATGCTCCAGCGCCGGGATCAGATCGCCGGTCACGGCCGCCGTCGCCGCGATGTGGATGGAGGAGGGGAAGACGTCGTTGGACGACTGCGAGGCATTCACGTGATCGTTCGGGTGCACCTCGCGGCCGAGCCGCTCGGTGGCGAGCGTCGCGATGACCTCGTTGGCGTTCATGTTCGACGAGGTGCCGGAGCCGGTCTGGAAGACGTCCACCGGGAAGTGCTCGTCCCAGCGGCCCTCGGCCACCTCGTCGGCCGCGTCGGCGACGGCGTCGGCGATGTCCTTGTCGAGCACGCCCAGTTGGGCGTTGACCTTGGCGGCGGCCGCCTTGACACGGGCCAGGGCCGCGATGTGCGAGCGCTCCAGGCGCTGCCCCGAGACGGGGAAGTTCTCCACGGCCCGCTGTGTCTGTGCGCGCCACTTGGCGTGGGCCGGGACCCGTACCTCGCCCATGGAGTCGTGCTCGATCCGGAACCCGCTCGCGTCGCTCATCGGTGTCGTACCTCCCAGAAAAGGTGAGCAGTTGTCTTGTTCCGTCTATTCCCATCTTCGCTACCCGCCAGTAAATACCCCGGGAAACCACATTCCGGGGAGGCGCAATGAAGGGCACCGGACACAGACTTCGAAGACTGGGCGCCACGGTCGCGGCCGCCGCGTTACTCGCCACCGTCCTCGGCGGGGCGGCGTCCGCCGCCCCTGCCGTGGCCGAGAACGCCACCGCCCCCACGAACAGCGCATCCGTCCCCCTGCCGGCCGAGCTGGAGGCCCTCCGGGCCGCCGAGGCCACCACGCTCTACGGCAGCCCCGCCGAACGCCCGTTCTCCCAGCGGAAGACCGGCCTGATCTCGCTCGGCGACAGCGAGATCTCCGGCGAGGGCGTCGGCACCTACGAGCCGGGCACCAACGGCCCCGACAACTGGTGTCACCGCTCGCCCGACGCCGCCATCCACCGCACCGGCATCGCCGCCGACATCACCTACAACGTCGCCTGCTCCGGCGCGGACACCGGAAACATCAGGATCGGCGGCCACAAGCAGCACGCCGACGAACTCGTGCAGAGCGACAGCCTCGCCATCAAGGCCCGCAACACCCGTATCAAGATGGTGCTGTTGGTGGCCGGCGCCAACGACGACCTGCAGTTCGGCCCGGTGATGACCGACTGCGTGGTGCGCTATCTGACCATCCAGGGGCCGTGCGCCCCGAAATATGCGCCCGGCTGGCAGGCGCGCGTGGACGGCCTGGCCCCCAAGGTCGAGCAGACGGTCCGCGACCTGCGCACCGTGATGCGAGAGGCCGGCTACGCCGACGGTGACTACAAGCTGGTCGTCATGGGCTACCCGAGCCCCATCGGCCCCGATTTCCGCGACAACCCGCACTTCCCCGGCAAGCTGTTCTGCGGCGGGACGGGCTACGACTCCGACACCGTGTGGGGCCGCAACACCGCCGTCCCCGCCTTCGAACGCGGCATGCGCGCCGTGGCCCGGAACACCGGCGCGGTCTACCTCGACAACTCCCGCCTCTTCCACGGCCACGAGGTCTGCATGGAGGACACCTGGGCGCGCGGGCTCTACGTGGACATCACCAACCCCTTCCCGCCGGACTCCAATTCGGTCCGCCAGTCCTTCCACCCCAACATCCGGGGCCACGCCGCCTTCGCGTCGTGCCTGACCCAGATCTACAACTCGGGCCTGAGTGAAGCGAGTTGCGCCGATGTGGCGTCCGGCGGCAAGCCGCAGCTCTTCCCGCTGGCCTGGGACGACGCGTACCGGCCGCTGAAGAACCAGGCCACGGGCAGCTGTGTCGACGTCGACGCTGCGGTGAGCCGCAACGGCACCGCTGTCCTCGGCTGGGACTGCCACGGCGGCCGCAACCAGGGCTGGTGGTACGACTCCGCCCGCAGGTCACTGCACACGGAGCTGACCCAGGACCGCTGTCTGGACGTGTCCGGCGGCACGTACCGGGCGGGCGCGGGCCTGATCGTGTGGAACTGCCACGGCGGCGCGAACCAGCAGTTCGTCCGCACGGGGGACACGATCCGCCCGGCGGCGGACGGGTCCCTCTGCCTGACGCTGGCGTCGGCGAAGGAAGCGGTGCGTCTGCAGGCGTGCACGGGCGCGGCGAACCAGCGCTTCGTGTAGGCACGCGGGGCGTACCGGGTCCGGGGCGCCGCCCCGGACCCGGTACGCCCGTCGGGCGTTGTCCTCGCTTTACGCGAGCCCGGGACCCCGCACCGGAATCGAGGTGAACGTCGGCGCCGGGGCCGGCTCGGTGAAGAAGTCGTTCCCCTTGTCGTCGACGACGATGAACGCGGGGAAGTCCTCGACCTCGATCTTCCAGACCGCCTCCATGCCGAGCTCCTCGTACTCGACGACCTCGACCTTCTTGATGCAGTCCTGCGCGAGGCGCGCCGCCGGGCCGCCGATCGAGCCCAGGTAGAAGCCGCCGTGCGCGCCGCAGGCGTCGGTGACCTGCTTCGAGCGGTTGCCCTTGGCGAGCATGATCTTGGAGCCGCCCGCCGCCTGGAACTGCTCGACGTAACTGTCCATGCGGCCGGCCGTGGTCGGACCGAAGGAGCCGGAGGCGTAGCCCTCGGGGGTCTTGGCCGGGCCGGCGTAGTAGACCGGGTGGTCCTTCAGGTACTGCGGCATCTCCTCGCCGGCGTCCAGCCGCTCCTTGATCTTGGCGTGCGCGATGTCGCGTGCCACGACCAGCGGACCGGTCAGCGAAAGGCGGGTCTTGACGGGGTACTTGCTGAGCTCGGCGAGCATGTCGTCCATCGGCTGGTTCAGGTCGATCTCGACGACGCCGGGCCGGTCGGCGGCCTCGGACTCCAGGTGCTCGTCCGTGGTCTCCGGCAGGAAGCGCGCCGGGTCGGTCTCCAGCTGCTCCAGGAAGACGCCCTCGGCGGTGATCTTGGCGACGGCCTGGCGGTCGGCCGAGCAGGAGACTGCGATCGCGACGGGGAGCGAGGCCCCGTGCCGCGGCAGACGCACCACGCGCACGTCGTGGCAGAAGTACTTGCCGCCGAACTGGGCGCCGATGCCGATCCTCTGGGTGAGCTCGAAGACCTTCTTCTCCAGCTCCTCGTCGCGGAAGCCGTGCCCGAGCTCCGAGCCCTCGGAGGGCAGCTCGTCCAGGTAGTGCGCGGAGGCGTACTTCGCGGTCTTGAGCGCGAACTCGGCGCTCGTGCCGCCGACGACGATCGCCAGGTGGTACGGCGGGCAGGCGGCCGTACCCAGCGAACGGATCTTCTCCTCCAGGAACTTCATCATGCTCGCCTCGTTGAGCACGGCCTTCGTCTCCTGGTAGAGGAAGGACTTGTTGGCGGAGCCGCCGCCCTTGGCCATGAAGAGGAACTTGTAGGCGCCGCCGTCCGTGGCGTACAGCTCGATCTGCGCGGGCAGGTTCGAGCCGGTGTTCTTCTCCTCCCACATGGTCAGCGGGGCCATCTGGGAGTACCGCAGGTTGAGCTTGGTGTACGCGTCGTAGACGCCGCGGCTCAGGGCCTCCTCGTCGCGGCCCTGGGTGAGCACGTTCTGGCCGCGCTTGCCCATCACGATGGCCGTGCCGGTGTCCTGGCACATCGGGAGCACGCCGGCCGCCGCGATGTTGGCGTTCTTCAGCAGGTCGAGGGCGACGAACTTGTCGTTCGAGGACGCCTCGGGGTCGTCGATGATGCGCCGCAGCTGGGCGAGGTGCGCGGGGCGGAGGTAGTGCTGGATGTCGTGGATCGCCTCGGCGGCGAGCCGGCGCAGCGCCTCGGGGTCGACCTTGAGGAAGGTGCGTCCGTCGGCCTCGAAGGTCGAGACACCTTCGGCCGTCACCAGCCGGTACGGGGTGGTGTCCTCTCCCAGCGGGAGCAGATCCGTATACGCGAACTCCGGCATTTCGCCCATTCCTCACTTCACAGACGCGGCTGCCTCCATTGGCAGCGCCATCCAATGTAGAGCGCACGGGGGGTCCCGCTCCTGTGAGGTAAGGCTCACTTGCCGGCACCTGCGTCCGCCCGGGGGCCGCGCCGCCGCGCGCCGCGCCCGTCCGGATGGGCCACTAGTCGCGATCTATCGCGTTTCGCTACCCTGGCTCCGTGGACCTCGACAAGCAGCCCCAGAAGCCGGTCGTCCCCGCGGACACCACCGGCGCCATCCGCGCGTCCGACGCCGATCGTGACCGGATCGCGGACATCCTCCGGGAAGCCATGGCCGAGGGCAGGCTGGACGCCGACGAGCACGCCGAGCGGATCGACGCCGCCTACCGGGCCAAGACCGTGGGGGAGCTCGAGCCGCTGGTGCAGGACCTGCCTGCCGCGACCAGGCGCGCGGCCGCACGGGTCGCGGGCGCCGACGACTCCGAGCTGCCCGCCGGCCCCGCCGAGAACCTGATCGCCGTCTTCTCCAGCTCCACCCGCAAGGGCCGCTGGCGCGTAGGCCGCAGGACCAACACCTTCGCCCTCTTCGGCAACATCGAGATCGACCTCACCGAGGCGCTGTTCGGACAGCGGCTCACGGTGATCAACGCGACGGCCATTTTCGGCAATGTCGAGGTGCGCGTCCCGGAGAACATCTCCCTGCGCGGCAGCGGCACCGGGATCGTCGGAAACTTCGAGGTCCACACGCTGGAGGCGGCGGATCCGGAGGCGCCCGTCGTGGTCGTCAACGGGTACACGGTTTTCGGCAATGTCGAGGCCAAGCCCAAGCGGGGCCGCCGTATCTCCGATCTCCACGACCGCCTGCGCAAACACCTCCACTGACGCGGCCGGGCCTCGGAACGCTTTTGCGCCGCGGGGCGCCCGTGCGCGATTCCGGGCCTCGGAACTGCGTGCCACTCAGTGCATAGGCGCGCGTACAGCGGGTAGGGACAGGTGCATCGTCTCTCGCTCGCGAAGCCGTCGTCAGGAGTAGACCGTGCTGCAACTGCCGCATCAGTCCCTGCAGGTAGCCGCCGTTCCGACCCAGCGCAGTCCGGCTCGGGAGGATCAGGACGGGCCCTGGCACGCGGAGGCGGTGTGCCGCCGGGACGAAGCCGGGCTGTTCTTCGCCCCGTCCAAGGAGCCGACGGCCGAGCGGCTGTCCCGCGAGGAGGCGGCGAAGCGGGTCTGCGCCCGCTGCCCCGTGATGGTCGAGTGCCGCGAACACGCGCTGCTCCAGCCCGAGCCCTACGGCGTGTGGGGCGGGCTCACGGCGGCCGAGCGCCGTGTGGTGCTGGCGCGGCGCCGCAGGCGCGAGATCGAGCTGAAGAAGCCCGCGTCGGCGGCCTGACCGGCCCGGCGACAGGCTTCGCCCGAGGTTTCGCAGGACGTCGCAGGACACAGGAAGGCGCCCCCGCCGCACACGGGGGCGCCTCTTGCTTCTGTGGCTCGGTCCGCCCAGGTGCTGGGGCTACTTCGCGCGGTCGAAGTCGATCGCGCTGTACGCCCGCAGCTTCGACAGCCTGTGCGTCGAGTCGATCTTGCGGATCGTGCCGGACTTGGAGCGCATCACCAGGGAGGACGTGGTGGCGGTCTCCGCGCGGTAGTGCACGCCGCGCAGCAGCTCGCCGTCGGTGATGCCGGTGGCGACGAAGAACACGTTGTCCCCGCTGACCAGGTCGTTCGTGTGGAGCACCCGGTCCAGGTCGTGCCCGGCGTCGAGCGCGCGCTGCCGCTCGGCGTCGTCCTTCGGCCAGAGCTTGCCCTGGATCGTGCCGCCGAGACACTTGATCGCGCAGGCGGAGATGATGCCCTCCGGCGTGCCGCCGATGCCCATCAGCATGTCGACGCCGGTGCCCTCGCGGACGGCCATGATCGAACCGGCGACGTCTCCGTCCGAGATGAACTTGATCCGGGCGCCCGTCTCGCGGATCTCCTTGACCATTCCCTCATGGCGGGGGCGGTCCAGGATGACGACCGTGATGTCCTCGGGATTGGCGTTCTTCGCCTTGGCGACACGGCGGATGTTCACCGAGACCGGGGCGTTGATGTCGACGAAGTCGGCGGCCTCGGGGCCGGTGACCAGCTTCTCCATGTAGAAGACCGCTGACGGGTCGAACATGGTGCCGCGGTCGGCCGCGGCCAGCACGGCGATGGCGTTCGGCATGCCCTTCGCGTTGAGCGTGGTGCCGTCGATCGGGTCCACGGCGATGTCGACCTCGGCGCCGGTGCCGTCGCCGACCCGCTCGCCGTTGAACAACATCGGGGCTTCGTCCTTCTCGCCCTCGCCGATGACGACGACGCCGTTCATCGAGACGGTCGAGACGAGGGTCCTCATGGCTCTGACAGCCGCTCCGTCGGCGCCGATCTTGTCGCCGCGCCCGACCCAGCGGCCGGCAGCCATGGCGGCGGCCTCGGTGACCCGGACGAGCTCCAGGGCGAGATTGCGGTCGGGGGCCTCGGGCGAGACCTCGAGCTGGGGCGGCAAGTTGTGCTCGGTCATCGGAGCGCACCTTTCTGTACGACGACGGCCGGATGAGAGGGTGATGCGACTCTATCGGTACATCGACATATTGAGCAGAGGGGCCCACGTTTGAGCACGCCACCCTAATGCGACCATTGTGGGCGTGGCAGGTATGCGAGGCAGACAGACGGTGCGGGACATGGTGCTGTCGATGGCGGTGATCGGCGTCGTCGTCGCAGGGATCTACACCTTGATTCCGCACGACGAGAAGGCGGACCCGATCAAGGCGATCGACTACCGCGTGGAGCTCCTGACCGCGCAGCGCGCGGCACCGTACGGGGTGGCCGCCCCGCAGGGGCTGGCCGGGGGATGGAAGCCGACCTCCGTCTCGTACGACCGGTCCGAGGGGCACGCATGGCATCTGGGCTTCCTCGACCCGGACGGCGAGTACGTGGCGGTCGAGCAGTCGACGTCGGCGTCCGGCAAGTACGTCCGTAAGGTCAGCCAGCAGGCGAAGGAGACCGGGAAGACCCGGCAGGTGGCCGGCGAGACCTGGCAACTGTGGGAAGGCCCGAAGTACGACGCCCTGGTCCTGAAGGCCGAGGGGGCGACGACGGTCGTCACCGGTACCGCGGGACCGGACCGCCTCGCGCAGATGGCCGCGGCACTGGAGTCCGGGAAGCCGGCCGGTCCGGACGGGAAGCCGTCCGCGTCGCCCTCGAAGCAGCCGGGCACGCGGCCGACTCCTTCGCCGACCGCCACGCCGTGAACGGCGGAGGCCGCCGCACCCGGACCGGGTAGAGCGGAAGAGCGACGGGTA
>NZ_JBEXSW010000021.1:0-138858 GCF_040613775.1 Streptomyces sp. NPDC006208
CGGTAGTCCAACTGGTCGACTGCTCCAGGGCAGAGGCGACTTCATCGGGCGGCAGCCGGCTCTGGAGGTTCGCAGCCTGCGATCCGGTGCGTCCGGCCCGGCGGTCCGGCCGGTTGCGAGGCCGGCGGACCGGGACGGACCGCGCCGGGCCCGGCCTGAAGCCCCCCGTACCTCAGGCCGCGGCCACCGGCGCGGGCTGCTGCGCGAGTTCCACGCGGACGGCGCACACCTTGAACTCGGGCATCCGTGAGGTCGGGTCGAGCGCCGGATTCGTCACGCTGTTGACCCGGCCCTCGCCCGGCCAGTGAAAGGGCATGAACACGGTGTCCGGCCGTATGCCGCCCGTGATGCGCGCCGGGCCCACCGCCCGGCCGCGCCGCGACACCACTGCGACGGAGTCCCCCTCACGGACCCCGAGGCGTTCGGCGAGCTGCGGATGCAGCTCCACGAACGGCCCGGGCGCGGCCGCGTTGAGCTCGTCGACCCGCCGGGTCTGCGCGCCGGACTGGTACTGGGCCACGACCCGCCCGGTCGTCAGCAGCACCGGGTACTCCGCGTCCGGCTCCTCGGCGGCGGGCCGGTGGCCGACCGGGACGAACCGGGCCAGCCCGTCCGGCGTCGCGAACCGGTCCAGGAACAGCCGCGGCGTCCCCGGGTGGACGTGCCCCTCCCCCTCACCGGCGGGGTTGTCCGGGCACGGCCAGAACACGCCGTTCTCCTGTGTGATCCTGCGGTACGTGATGCCCGAATAGTCCGCCGGACCGCCCGCCGACGCACGGCGCAGTTCGCCGAAGACCTCCTCCGGGTCGCAGGAGAACCCCTTCTCGTGGCCGAGCAGTCCGGCGAGCGCGCCCAGCACCTCGAGATCGCTGCGTACACCGGGGGGCGCGTCGACGGCCTTGCGGCGCAGCAGTACCCGGCCCTCCAGGTTCGTCGTCGTACCCGTCTCCTCCGCCCACTGGGTGACCGGAAGCACCACGTCCGCCAGCACGGCCGTCTCCGACAGCACCACGTCCGCGACGGCGAGGAAGTCCAGGGAGCGCAGCCGCTCCTCGATGTGCGCCGCACGCGGCGCGGACACGACCGGGTTCGACCCCATCAGCAGCAGTGACTTCACGTCCTGGCCCAGCGCGTCCAGCAGCTCGTACGCACTGCGTCCCGGCCCTGGCAGCGTCTGTGGCTCCACGCCCCACACCGCGGCGACATGGGCGCGCGCCGCCGGGTCGTCCAGCTTGCGGTAGCCCGGCAGCTGGTCGGCCTTCTGGCCGTGCTCCCGGCCGCCCTGCCCGTTGCCCTGCCCGGTCAGACACCCGTAGCCGGACAGCGGACGGCCCGCCCGGCCGGTGGCCAGGCACAGATTGATCCAGGCGCTGACGGTGTCCGTGCCCTTGGAGTGCTGCTCGGGTCCGCGCGCGGTGAGCACCATCCCGGTCGGCGCGTCGCAGAACATCGCTGTCGCCTCGCGCAGCTGGGGCACGCCGACGCCGGTGATCCGCTCGACCAGTTCGGGCCAGTGCGCCATCGCCGCGGCCCTCGCCTCCGGCCAGCCGCTCGTACGGGACCGGATGAACTCCTCGTCCGTACGCCCCTGGGCCACCACTACGTGCAGCAGCCCGAGCGCCAGCGCGAGATCCGTGCCGGGCCGGGGTGCCAGATGCAGATCGGCCTGCTCGGCGGTCTTCGTGCGGCGCGGGTCGATGACGATCAGCTTGCCGCCGTTCTCCTTCAGCTCGGTCAGATAGCGCAGGGCGGGCGGCATCGTCTCGGCGAGATTGGAGCCGACGAGGATCACGCACCCGGTGCGGGCGATGTCCTCCAGCGGGAACGGCAGCCCCCGGTCGAGTCCGAAAGCCTTGTTGTGCGCGGCCGCCGCCGACGACATGCAAAAGCGCCCGTTGTAGTCGATCTGCGAGGTGCCGAGCACGACCCGTGCGAACTTGCCGAGCGTGTACGCCTTCTCGTTCGTCAGACCGCCGCCGCCGAAGACTCCCACCGCGTCCGGGCCGTGCTGCGCCCTCGTACGGCGCAGCCCGTCCGCGATCGCGGCCAGGGCCTCCTCCCAGGTGGCCGGCTCGAGCCGGCCTGTGGCGTGGGATCGGACGAGCGGTTCGGTCAGGCGCACCCGGGAGGAGAGCAGGGAGGGGGAGGTGCGGCCCTTGCCGCACAGCGCACCCCGGTTGACGGGAAAATCGGCCCGTTCCACCACCTCGACGACCGCATCGCCACCGGCACCCGCACCGGAGGCAGGCGTGGCGCGCAGATTCATGCCGCACTGCAAGGCGCAGTACGGGCAGTGGGTCGGGATGGTCTCGTCGCGCATGGTGCCCAGCGTGGAACGTCCGTGTTACGCGGACGGACGCTTCGCATTACGAGCGGGGTACGCCTGGCTCCGTGCGCACCCCGCCGCCCGGTGAGGACACCTCGTGGGCCGTGGCCCCGGGTCAGCCGCGCCGGCCCAGCATTGCCAGGAGCCGGGACTGGTGGCTGTCGCCCGGTGGCGGCTCGATCGGCGGCGCGAACAGCCCGGACTTCGACAGTTCGGCCGCATACGGAGTGACCTCCTCCAGAGCGAAGGCCACCAGCTCGTCCGGCAGTCGCTCCGATGCGCCGATCGCCCGTGACAGGTCCCAGGAATGCACCACCGCGTCCGTGATCATCTGCGCGCAGTACGCGACCGCCGGAGTCTCCCCGTACGACAGCCGCACGGTCCGCTCCAGCGCCCCCTCGGCGGCGAAGGCCTTGCGTGCTGCCCGCGAGGCCTCGTCCCAGGCGGTCTTGGGGCGGCTGCCGAGAACGTCTCCGTCATAGGCGTCGCCCACCTCCGCGATCGACGCCCCGTCGCTCACCAGATCGGGCACCCACAGCTGCTCAGCGGTGAGGTGGTTGACCAGATCGCGCACGGACCACTCCGTGCACGGCGTCGGATCGTCCCATTGGTCGGTGTGCACGGCGTGCACGCGGTCGGTGAACAGGGCGAGCGCCTCGGAGTGCCGGGCCAGGAGCGTTGCCACGTCGTTTTCCATACGGTTCACTGTTGCGCGCCGCGGACCGGGACGCGAGTCCGGCGGGGAACGCGCCGCTGCGTGTCAGCGGCCGGTGGCGTCGGCCAGGGCCTCGTGCACCCCCGGCTCCTTCGCCCCGAGGAAGTGCGGGTCGGGCCGCAGCGCCGCGTCCAGTGACGCCTTGCCGGCCGCGAACATCTCCCGTACGCCGCCGTAGTACCAGGTCGCGTCGTGCGGCTCGACGACCCCGACGCCGTACGCGTCGACCCCGGCCGCGTTGCACAGCGCGACGGCGCGCCGGATGTGGAAGCCCTGTGTCACCAGGACCGCGTGATCGACCCCGAAGATCTTCTTGGCCCGTACGCACGAGTCCCAGGTGTCGAACCCGGCATAGTCGCTGACGATCCGCCTGTCCGGCACGCCGCGCTCGGCGAGATACGTGCGCATCGCGTCGGGCTCGTCGTACTCCGCCCGGCTGTTGTCGCCGGTGACCAGCACGACCTTGACCTTGCCCGTCCGGTACAGCTCGGCGGCGGCATCCAGGCGGTGGGCGAGATACGGCGTGGGCCGGCCGTTCCACAGCCCGGCCCCGAAGACGACGGCGACCTCCTGTGCGGGGACCTCGGCGGCGGTACGGACCCGGCTGTCGGCGACCGCGTGCATCCAGGTCGCGGGCGCGAGCGCGAGCACGCACCCGAGCATGACCGCCTGCACGGTCCGCCGCCGGGCGCGCCGCGAACGCGGCAGCCGGGGTCTCGGCAGGCTCCTGGGCAGGCGCAGCTTCTTCAGAGGTCCCCTCATGCCAGGTCAGACGTCGTCCCGCGGCAAAAGGTTCGGTCAGCCGCACGGCTTCCTGACATGATCACCGCCATGATGGCCGAGAGGGCGCTCGTGGGGGCCCGCAACAACGCAGAGTGGTGCGACGCGATGTGCCGCGCCCACGCAGTGCCGGGTGGCTTCGGCGCCCGCGCCTGGACCAGCGCGCGGCGGACACCGCTGCTGTACCCCGACGCGGTGACGCTGACCCGGGACGCGAGGGCCGACGACGTCCTCGGCACGGTCGACACGGCGAGCGCCGGCTGCTCGGTCAAGGACAGCTTCGCGGCCCTCGATCTGACGGCGGAGGGGTTCGACGTGCTCTTCGAGGCGCAGTGGCTGCACCGCCCGGGCGATCTGCCCGCCCCCGCGGCGCCGCCGGAGACCGAGTGGAAGCAGGTGACGAGCCCCGCCGGACTCACCGAGTGGGCGGCCGCCTGGGACGGCGGACAGGGCCTGGCCGGCCTGTTCCGCCCGGAGCTCCTGTCCGACCCGGCGATCACCTTCCTGGCCGCGCACTCCCGGTCCGGCACGCGGCAGGGGCGCATCGTCGCCGGAGCCGTGGTGAACCTCGGCGCCGGGGCCGCGGGCGTCTCGAACCTGTTCGCCGTGGACGACGACCTGGACGGCGCCTGGGCCGGCTGCCTGGGCGCCGTCGCCCGACGGTGGCCGGGCACGCCCGTCGTCGGGTACGAGCACGGGGACGACCTGGACGCCGCGATCCGTCAGGGCTGCACCCCGGCCGGGCCGCTGCGGGTCTGGCTCGCGTCCGGGCCGGCTGCCGACCATGCCGCCGCCAGCAGTGAACCGGCCGCCGCCGACACGTAGACCGCGGCCGCCAGCCATGCCGTCGCGAACGCGTCCGGGTCGCCGGGCAGCAGCCGCCCGAGGGCGTCGTGCCGTCGCTCGGCCGCTGCTGCGGCCAGCGCCCGTGCACAGTCCGCACCCGTGGTGAGGCCCACCGCCCGCAGCCTGCGCGGCAGTTCACCGTCGGCGGCCGCTGCCGTGACGGCCCGGCCGCCCGCGATCGCACGATGGACGGCACGGCGCAGCAGATCCAGCTCGACGGGGAGCGCGGGAGGCGGAGGGCACGGGGCGAAGGCGGCCGACGGAGCGGGAACATCGGTGCGGTGAACCCGGCGCAGACCCAGGTCCACGCGTACGGTCCCGCCGTCGTGCCCCCTCCAGGCGGCGGCGAGCGCCCGTATGCCGTCCGGGCGGTCCGGCACGACCCGGCCGGCCAGCCGCAGCGCGAGCCCTGGGTACGAACCGAGCAGCCGGAGATTCTCCGCGTACGGCAACTCGGGCCGCTCGTCCGGAGCGAGCAGCCGCAGCGTGGGACCGCCCGTGACGGCGAAGCCGCCCTGACCGGTCATGACTCCGGTGAGGAACAACAGGTCGCCGCCCGCCGGACGGTCGTCGGCCGGCAGATGCAGCCAGTCCAGCGCGGATGCGAGCTGGTCCGCGGGTGGTCGCTGCCACAGCGCATCGAGCGGTGGTTCGTGCCAGGCCGCACCAGGCGCCCGTACGGAACGCCGGCGGGCACCCCCGCCGACCCTGCCCTCCGGTGACACGGTCGGGTCGGTGAGGATCACCGCGCCGCCGTCGCCCCACTCGCGCAGCGACAGCGCACAGCCACCGGGCACCGGTGACAGGGCTGCCGCGGCGGCCCGCTCGGGACCTCCGGGGGCGATGTCCGAGAGCGTGCGCAGCCCGCCGTCGGGAGCGAGTGCGTAGCCGGTCGCGCCCGCATACCCGGAGGCGGTGACCACCGGTTCGGTGAACAGGCCGTGCAGACGCAGCGGTTTGGCGGGCCGGTAGGCACGGCGGGCGGGCGTGACGGCGTCGGCCGGGCGCCGTAGAAGATCGAGCAGACCCGCGAGCTCGGCCGAGAGCTCGGACAGCCGGAAGCCGGGGTCGCCGGACCGCGCCTCGTCAAGCCGCCGTGCGATCCGCACTGCGGCAGCGGCGGGCAGCGGCAGCCCGGCGATGCGCGCCGAGTGCGCGGCGTGCAGCAGTTCCACCCGCTGTACGGCCCCGCCTCCGGCGACCCCCGCCACGAGCACGCCGGTGGCGGCGCGCCGCAGCCCGATGAGAGCGGACTGCTGCGCGGCGGTGAGGGGTTGGACGCCGCCGTCCGGCGCGTCCGGCTCCTCCGGTGCGGCGGCCGCGTCCGGCTCGTCCGGCGCGGTGTCCGGCTGAGGGCTCGCCCCCGCCGCCTGGTCCACGGCGGCGGGCCCGGCGGCCCCTGTTTCGGCCAGCGGCGCGCTGGACAGCAGCGCGGCGCGGTGCAGGCAGGCAGGCGCCAGCAGGCAGTCGCAGACCGCGTCCTCCGGGCGGGCCACGATCCCGTCCGTGACCTTCAGCGTCACGGACGTGTCCGCGTCCACCCGGACGCGCACCCCGTCCTGCGTGGCCTCCACCGGCCAGCCGGAGGCCTTGGCCACGGCCGGGTCGATGCGCTTGCGAAGGCGCTGCGGGAGCAGCTCCAGAGCACCGGCCGCGACATCGGCGGTGACCGGGGGCAGCGCGGGCGATGAGGGGCTGGTCACCGGTGCGTACCTCCTACGCGTTCGCCGACCCAGCGGGCCAGTTCCAGAGGGCTGAGGGCGGCCACCGGCATGCCCGCGGCGACGAGCCTGCCCGCCACGCCCGCCGAGTAGCGCGGGCGGCCCCGGTCGTCCAGGGAGGCGCAGCCCAGCACATGGCAGCCCGCGTCGACCAGCGCCCGCACCTCGGACAGCAGCGGGCCGACCGGGCCGCCCTCCTCGAAGTCGCTGACCAGGACGACCAGCGTGCGCGACGGCACGGTCACCAGCTCGCGCGCGTGGCGCAGGCCGCGGGCGATGCTCGTACCGCCGCCGACGCGGACCTCGAGGAGCAGGCTCAGCGGGTCGTCGACATGGTCGGTCAGGTCGAGGACCTCGGTGGAGAACGCGACGAAGTGCGTGCTCAGGACAGGGACCCCGGCCAGGACGGAGGCAGTGAGCGCCGACCAGATGGTGGAGGCCTCCATGGAACCGGACACGTCGACGACGAGCACCAGCCGCCAGTCGGCGGCGCGCCGCGAGCGCGTGCGGAAGACCGGCCGCTCCGGCAGGACCGTGACGGCCCCGGTGGCGGGGTCCCGGCTCGCGGTCGCCAGGTTGGCCCGCAGTGTGCGCGGGAGATCCAGCGGGCCGCCGGGGCGACGGGTGGGACGCGGCCGGGCGAGCCCGGTGAGCGCGGGGCGCAGCCGGTTCGCGAGCGCTGCGGTCAACTCCCGTACCAGCCGGGCCACCAGCGGCCGGAGCCGGGCGAGCTGCTGCTCGGGCATGCCGCCGGCGTAGGACAGGACCGTGCGCAGCAGCTCCACGGAAGGCCGCGCGGAGGCGGGGTCCACCTCGAGGGCGGCGTCGAGCCGTCCGGCGTCGGCGGCGGCTGCGAGCACCTCCTCACGCACACCGGGCCCGAAGAGGGCCGTGAGCTCCTCGGCCCAGGCCCGGACATCGGGGTACGGCGCCTCGGTGCCGCCGCCCTGACCGCTGCCGCCGTACCCGTCCTCACCGCGCGAGCCCTCACCGCGCCCGCGCCCGTACAACTCGTCGAGTGCGGCGGCCACCCGCCCGGCACTGCCGGTCAACTCCCGGCCCTGCCCGAGCAGAAGCCGCCACCGCTCGCCGGCCCCGAGTCCGTCCGGGGCGGTTGGGGCAGCAGGTGCCCCGCTCTCGGGGGTTCCGGGGTCGCCCGGGACACCGGTCGGGGCTGTCTCCGGCCCGGTGGTCGCCGCGCCTGCGGGGGCGTCCTTTGCTGTCGCGGCATCCGACGCGGTGGTCCGGTCGGTCGTGGGTCCGGGTGGGGCGGGGTCCGCCCCGGGCGTGTTCGCGGCGGGGGCGGCACCGGGACCGAGCGGTCCGACGAGGCCGTGACCGGACTCGGCGCTGTGGCGGTGCGCGCGGGCACGCGTACTGACGGCCGCCGCGCCGGGGTTGGCCAAAAGGGCGGTTTCGGGATCGCCCGGCGGGGCGGTCTCCGGCCCGGTCGCCGCCGCGACCGGCGGCAACTGCCTTGCCGTGAGCGCCTCGCGGCCCGTCAGGTCCGCCGCGGCCAGGAGGGCCAGGATCGTCGGGTCGGTGACGGGGCCCGTGAGAGTGCCGGCCGCCGTGCCCGTGCGGTCCTCCACCACTGAGAGCAGGCGGGCGCGCGCCGCCGGGGCGAGTGCTTCGAATCCAGCGCGCAGTGCCGGGAGCCGGTTCAGGAAGTCACGGTCGGGGAGCGACTCCACCCGCTCCAACAGCGGATCCAGCGCCCGGCCCGCCTCCATCAGCGGGCCCGCCGCGAGCAGTGTGCCGCGCAGGAACCCGGTCAGTGCGGTCCGCAGTTCCGGTGATGTGGCGCTGTCCGTGCGGGACGCCAGCCGGGTGCCGAACTCGCCCGCGTCCCGCTGCCCCAGCAGCACCCGCGCCGCGCCGGCCGCACCCCGGATCAGCGGCGTCGCCGACGTGTCCAGACGGGCCAGTGCGTCGGCGAGGCGCAGACCGCCGCCGAGGGCATCGGCCCGGCCGGCGAGCGCCACCAGCGCACGGGCGTCGTCCGGCTCGGTGGAGCCCGCGAGCCCGTCGAGCGCGCGCACACCGGCCGCCGAGAGCTCCTCGTACGCCGCGTCGACCGCCGCACGCTCCCACGCCTCGCCGAGACCCGCAAGATGCCCGGAGCGGATGCGGTCCAACAGGGTCATCCCGGCCAGCAGTTCGGGCAGTGTGCCGGTGGCCGGGAGCAGCACGGCCGCCTCGGCCAGCAGCGAGAGGGCGATCTCGGGAAGCGCGCAGCGCGCCGCTTCGGTCAGCCCCTGGATGACGTCGGCGGCGGTCGGGCCGCCCTGCCGCTGCTGCTCGTGGCGCCGCCGTCGCAGCATCCCCGCGGCGGCCTGTTCGAGGGTCACGCCGTGCACGCCCGCCATGTCGAGCATCGCCGTCGTGGACGGTGACCAGGCCGCCGCCCACTGGGTCGTGAGCGCGGCGGCGTCGCCGACACCGGCGACGTGGGACTCCTCCCCGTAGGGGACATGGCAGAGCGTGAGCCGTCTCAGACAGATCTCGCGGCGCCGGTCCAGGTCGCTGCGCAGGATGTCGAGCCGCAGCTCGCGTCGCCCGGGTTCGCCGGGCCAGGGCAGGCGCAGTTCGCCGAGCAGCGCCTCCACCGCGGGACCGAGTCCGGAACGCGGCGTGCCCGGCGCGAGCCGCCCGAGCCGTGTGCCGACCAGGACCCGCTCCATCGCGGCGGCCACGACCCGGCCCCGCCCCAGCAACTGGCCCTGGGTGAGCACCGTCTGGGCCGCCTCCGCCAGTTCACCCCGTCCGGCGGCGGGCAGCCCGCGCAGGGTCGCCAGGTCGCGTGCCATGCGCACCACTTCGCGGGCATCGGCGGGCCCGCTGGGATGCCCGGCGTCCCGTACAGCGGCGCAGATCCGCACGGCCGTGCCGGTCAGCAGCTCGTCCAGCCGCCCGTGATCGCCGGCCGCGTGGAACACACCCCGCTGCCACTCCGGATCCCGGATCCCGGCGGGGTAGCCGGAGCGCTCGTCGAGCAGTGCGTACGCGTACGGCACCAGCGAGGTGACGACCGCGGGTCCCTCCGCCGACAGTTCCGTCTCCGCCGGGGCGGTGACGGACCCCGGCAGCAGCGCGGGTGCGTGGAACGCACCGATCACCGCAGCCGCCCGCCGGCCTGTCCAGGCCCGCAGATGACGCCGCATGTTCGCCTCGCGCCGCAGGTCGTGAGCGTCGACGGCACCCGTGTCCGAGCGTAGTGCCCAGCCGACGGCCAGTGCGGCGCGCCGCAGCGCCTCGGGTTCGGAGCCGGGTGCGGTCGCCTCCACCAGCCGGTCCCACAGATCGTCCCCGGGCCGTCCGCCGGCCCTGGCCCGCAGCGCGGCCGCGAGCGCTCCGGCGCGGGTCGGCCTGGCGGTCCGCGGACCGGTCTGCGCACCGGATCGTGCGCCTGTACCCGACCGCGGCTGCGCGCCGGTAGCCGCCCCCCGACCCGGTCCGGCGTCCGGGCCGGCCTCCGGGCCCGGACCGGCAGGAGGATCCTCGGCAGGACGGGCGTCCGGATCCGTCCCGGCATCCGAACCGGCATCCCACCGGGCCGCGAGCGGCAGATCGAACGGCACCACCTGCACGCCCGCCTCCCGTGCCCAGCGGATGGCCGCCAGCTCCGGTGAGAACTCTGCGAACGGCAGGAACACCAGTCCGCGTCCGCCGCCTCCCCCACTGCCCGCGAGCGCGACCGGTGGCACCGTCGCCGGGTCGGCCAGATGCTCCAGCCACGGCGCGAACTCCTCGGGCAGCTCGATGAACAGCACCTCCGGCGCCGCCTCGGCCAGCAGGGCGGGCACCGCCGCCGCGAGCGCGGGGGAGTGGTGCCGTACTCCGATCAGATACGGATCACGGCACCCGGCGAGCTCCGCCACCGCCCGCGCGGGCGACGCCGATCCTCCGCTGGGCCCGGGGTCGCCGGCTCCGGTGGGCCCGGGTGATCCCGTGGCTCCCGATGGCCGGCCCGACGGGGCTGCTTCGGCGTGTTCGGCCGGACCGACCGCTGCGGCGGCTCCGGATGGTCCGGTGGCTTCGGGCGGTGCGTCGGCTCCGGTGGGTCCGGGTGCCTCGGAGGGTCCGGACCGCCCCCGCGCTCCGAGCGGCCCGCGAGGCTGCTCACCTGAGCTCATCGCGCAGCTCCCACAGTGTCCGCCACAGCGGTGCCCCGCTCTCCGCCCGGCGCCGTACCGGCCCGTCCCAGTACCCGAGCAGCCGTGCATGATCGGCCGGATCGTCCTTGCGCACGGTGCCGAGCAGATGGCCGGGCAGGGTGCGCGCCACGTCCCGCCCGTCGCCCAGATACGCCGCCCCGAGCCCCATCGCCGTGGCGACATGTACCGCCTCCGCCGTCGACATCACCGTCGAGGGCCGCTCCACCTCCCAGCCCTCGGCGCTGCGCCCGCTCCGCAGATCCCGGAACGCCGTCACCAGCGCCTCCAGCACGGCGTCGTCCACCGAGAACGCGGCGCCGGAACGTGCCAGCGCCGCCGTGGCCTGACCGCGCACCAGCTCCGTCTCGGCCTCGATGTCGCCGATCGGGCCGACCTCCTCGAAGTTGAACCGGCGCTTCAGCGCGGCGGACATCTCCGACACGCCCTTGTCCCGCAGGTTGGCCGTGGCGATCAGCGTGAAGCCGGGCACCGCGTGCACGGTGCCGTCCGCGACGTCACCACCGGCCAGTTCCGGTACGGACATCCGGCGCTCCGAGAGCAGCGAGACCAGCGCGTCCTGCACCTCGGGCAGACAGCGGGTGACCTCCTCGACCCGGGCCACCGCGCCCCGCGACATCGCGGTGAGCACGGGAGAGGGCACAAGTGCCTCCCGGCTCGGGCCCTTGGCGAGCAGCATCGCGTAGTTCCAGCCGTACCGCAGCTGATCCTCCGTCGTACCCGCCGTGCCCTGCACGGTCAGCGCGCTCGTGCCGCAGACCGCGGCGGACAGCAGCTCCGACAGCATCGACTTGGCCGTGCCCGGCTCGCCGACCAGCAGCAGTCCACGCTCGCCCGCCAGCGTCACCACGCACCGCTCGACCAGTGCACGGTCGCCGACGAACTTGCGCGACACCACCAGCTCTTGGCCGTCCGGCGCGCGCAGCGGCTCGCCGCCCGAGCCGCACACGAACAGCACGACGGCACGCGGCGTCATCCGCCAGCCCGGCGGCCTCGGCCCCTCGTCGTACCCGGCGAGGAACTCCAGCTCGTGCGCGTACCGGTCCTCCGGCAGCTCGACCTGCCGCGTCCCGCTCCCCGCGCCGCCACCGCCCGACCCGTTCCGCGTGCTCATCGTGAACCTCCCCGGCCGCCACGGCCCTTGAACTCCTCGAACCCTGGTGCGTCACCGCTCACCACCCGCTGCCACGCTGCCGCGTACAGCTGCTCCACCGGCCGGTCGGGTACCACGAAGCCGTTCCCGATCGCGGGCAGCAGCGGTGCTTTCCAGCTCTCGGCAGGCAGCCGCGGGGTCTTCTGCTCCAGCCAGCCGCCGGGCAGGAACAGCGAACGTCCCGCCCGCGCCCGCTTGGCCTCCACCACCAGGTCGGTGGCGGCCAGTTCGGCACGGGCCTTCTTCAGCCGGGCCGGCTTCCAGCCCGTCCACTCCGCCTGATTGCGGTCGGTCGGGTCGGGCAGCGCCAGCAGCATCAGATAGAGCGTGGCCGCGTCCTCGGAGAGCCCGAACCGTCCGGCCGCCTCCGCCACCAGCTCCGGCGCACTCACCTGCGGATGCTGCGGCGCACCGGTCGGCCCGTCGGCGGTGACCAGCGTCGTGAGCTCCTCGCCCAGGACCGTGCGCAGCGCCCTGAGCGTCACCGATTCGCCCGCGAGCCCGGACAGCAGTTGCAGCGCCGGATGGTCGGTGTCCCCCTCTCCGGCGACCGCTCCCGACAGGACCGCTGCGGGACGCACCCACACCGACTCCCACTCCGACCGGTACCGCATCGGCGCGAGCACGATCGCGTCCGACAGCTCCACCAAACCACTGGGACGCGGCCCGGAGCCCGCGGTCGACGGCAGCCCGTGCGCCTCGCGCAACCGCATCGACATCGACGCGCCGTCCTTGTCCCAGTCCACTCCCACGTGGAGCAGCAGCCCCGGGTCGGCCAGTCGCTCGCGCAGCATCCGCAGTGTGAGGGGCAGCACCTCGCGCAGCGGGTCGCCGTACGGGAGCCGGTAGGCGAGCCAGCGCAGCATGGACACGTACGAGGTCAACTCGGATGTGGTGAGCAGCAGCTGTGGATCCACGGGCATGGGTCCGTCGTCGCCGCACGGCTGCTCGGTCCGGCCGGTGATCGCCGGCTGCGCCTGCGGGTTCAGCACGGAGTCGAGGACCGTGCCCGAGCCGACCTCGCTCACCATCCGGGCGATCAGCGCGTCGGAAGCAACGCGCCGCTTCCCGCGCGCCGCGACCCAGGCCCCGGTCAGCGGCGCCAGATCGAAGCCGTCCGTCCACAGCTCGCTCACCCGCTGCGGCTCGGCGGGCAGCAACTGTGCGGCGAAGGCGGTCCGTTCCGCAGGCTTCATGGAGGTCAGCACCCCGCGCCCGGCCTGTGCGTGCGCGCTCTTGGCGCCGAGCGGGGCGAGATACTCCGCAGGGAGCAGCCCGTCCCTGCCGTAGCCGTTCAGACCGGGGAGCCCGAGCAGCAGCAGCGCGCCGGTCACGGCCCCGACACCGACCAGGGCGGCGAACTCCTGTGCCTGTTCCGGCCGGTAGGGCACCGGCCCGCGGGCCCGCACCTCGTCGACCAGCCGGCGCACGGCCTCCTCACGCACCGGGTCGCCTGCCGCTCCCAGCACCTCCGACTCGATGAGCGTGAAGCCGTCCCAGGCGCCGAAGGCGCCCTCCGGGTCGTACTCGATGCCGTTGAAGAAGTCGTGCCGCTCGTCCGTGCGTTGGCACGCCACGATCAGCAGACGGCGCTTGCCGGTGTGCCGCACCTCGCCCAGCCGCTGGGAGCCGTTGGGGACCCGTTCCGCCCGCAGCTGGACGATCCGCAGCCTGCCCCGCGGATCGGCGAGCACCGCGTCACCGCCCTCCGGCGCACCCGCACGCACCTCGAGGGCGGCGTCGAGGAACTCCAGCAGCGCGGCCCGCTCCGCCTCGTCCGTCGTCGGCGACGCCGCTCGCACCGCGGCGGCCGCAAGGCCTTCGCCGGGCAGCGTCAGCCAGCCCACGCCGGTGCCGGCCAGCGGCACCTTGCCGGCCTCGCCGTCAGGCGCCAGCACCGTGCGCAGCGCCCGCAGCTGGTCCATGACCGTGGTGGGGCTGCGCTCCCAGGAACGGACGCCGTAGAAGTGCGCGGAGCCGGTGAATCCGCTGAGTGCGTCGCGCAGCCGGCCGTCGTTCGCATGCCGCACGGCCTGCTTCGGCCCGGCCTCTTCGGCCACCTTTGGTGCCTTCGCCGAGCGCTCCGCGATGACGCCGATACGCCTGGCGTGCCGCGCGGCTTCCGCCACGTGACCGGCCACGCCCGCGACGAGGGAGGGGTGGGTGATCGATGGCAGCAACTCCCTGACGGCCGCTTGTGGTTCAGCCCCGGCCGCCACGGCCGCCAGCAGAAGGTCCGCGTCCTTGTCCGTGACCGACCGCAGCGCCGCCGAGCCCTGCTCGTCACGCGGCCGCAGTGCATGCCAGTGGCTCACCGGTGGCACCAGGGACGTGCCCTCGGCGACGGCCCTGCCCCGGTCGCCTTCCTGCAGGGCGGCCAGCGCCACACCCTCGGTGTCGTACAGATGGATCACGGCGTCGAAGCCGCGCGTCTCGCGTGGATGCAGGACGGCCCCGCCCGGCAGCCGCAGCGGCGGCAGCGGAATGTCGTGCGTCAGACGATCGGTCCGGCTGTCCGGGGGCACCGGGACGGCCGGGCTGCGGGTGCCGTCCACGCTGCACGCGGTGAGCGTCCCGGCCTGCGGGTCGTGCCGCACCCACCAGCCGACCAGGCCGTCCTTGCTGCCGAACGGCGAGGACTCCAGGCCCGGCTGCACCGGCAGCAGCCGGCAGGCGTGGGCCAGAAGGACGCTCCCGCCTCCTGGGGCCGCTCCCTCACCCTCGGCCAGCGCCGAGTCGAAGAAGGCGGGCACCGAGACCCTGCCCCTGCGCGCGGACCCAGGGTCGTAGTCCCACCATTCCCTGTCGTGCAGCACCCACAAGGAGATGCCGTCCGACGCGACCGGCCGCCGCTCGGGTGCGAACGAGGTGTCGCCCGGCTGGACCGGTCGGCCGCCGAACGTACGGCTGCCGTCGGGCAGTTGCAGTGTCGCGTACTGGGTGGAGGTCCAGTGGTCGTGCAACTCGCCGCCGGGCCTGAACACATCGGCCGGCCGCCCCGTCCACACTGCGCGCCGGTCCGCGCCGTGCCCGTTGGCGACCAGCCACTGGCCGCCCACATGGCGCACGGTCGGGACGTCGTACGCGGACGTGGACGCCGCGGGCAGCGTGAGGTCGCGACGTTCCAGCACGGCGTCCGGTCCAACCAGCGCCACCCGGGTGCCGACCCGGACGATCAGCGCGGGCCAGGCGTCCGCCATCCGGTAGAACGCGTCGGCCAGATAGCCGTGCCGTTGCCCGGCCGCCATCGGATTGACCTTGCCGAGCCCTTCCAGCGCCTCTTCCAGCGCCGGCCAGCCCAGCTCGTCGAAGATCCCCGCGCGCAGGGTGCGCGCCAGAGCCCCGGCGGGGGAGAACGCGGCGATACGCTCCACGGCCTGCGGCGCCGCAGACAGCACCGCGTGCGAGGAGAACCTCTCCACCCGGCTCAGCAGCTTCCCGAGCCCAGGCAGGCCCAGCGGCCGGCCCAGCTCGCCCGCTCGTTCGGCGAGCCAGGACGCCAGCACCGTGCGCAGCGCCGGGTGCTCCGCGATCTGCTGGAGCCGTGCCGACGCTTCATTGGTACCGGCCATCCGCTCCACCCCGCCGCGCAGCAGCGGGCCGAACCGGGGATCGGCGGTCAGCGCCGCCAAGTCCCTGCGCCCGTCACCCTCGTCCGTCAGCCAGGGGCTGAGCTCCAGGTTCTCCGCGCCGGCCGAGGGCGGCTCGACGGGCACGCCCGATGCCAGACACGCGTCGAGCAGGTCCAGGTCGACCGTGGTGCGCCAGCCGCCGCCCTTCATCAGACGCACCGGCGTGCCCTCGGCGACCAGGCGCGCCGCCAGCCGCTCCAGCAGGGTCAGTTCTGCCGCGAGCCTTTTCATACCGCGCCAGTCGCGCTGCCGGTGCCGTGCCCACGACGACAGCCACTCGGCCGCAGCCACGGTCCCGTCCAGCAGCAGCTCCACCGCGCCGCACCTGTCCAGCACATCGAGCCACGCCGCGTCGAACTGCTCCGGATGGTCGCCGCCCGCGTCAGGGAACAGCTCCAGCAGCCGCTCCCGCACCCCCCGGTCCTCGGCGGCCACCGCGGTCAGTGCCGGCAGCGCCGCCTTCCAGAAGGCCGCGGGCGCGCGGTTCACCGCGCCGGTGTGGACGATCCGTGCGATCAGCGCACGCTCCTCGGCCGCCGCGTCGAGCCCCGCGCTCTTCGCGAGCCGCCGCAGGTCCTCGACCATGCCCGTGTACGGCGCCAGGCCGGCCGCGCACCGCTCCAGGCACACCGTACGGAACTGCGCGTACGCCTCCTCGGACGCCAGCCGGACGGCCAGCCCCTTCGCGTAGTCCCGCAGGGACTTGGCGGTGAGCGCGCCCGCCCCGGCGAACTCCAGGAACACCTCGCGCAGCCGGTCCTCGTCGACCGCCAGCGCGTGCCGCTGCTCGGCTGCCCGCGCCTTGCCGAAGAACACCGAGGCCTGCTGCTTCGCGTCGACGGCCAGGAGCAGCCGTCCGGCCTGCTCGTAGAACGTCGGAAGGAAGTGCGGCACCGAACGGTCCAGCCGCGCCCCGATGTCGTCGAACCCCTCCTTGGCCAGGCCCGGTTTGGTCGCGACGAGCCGCGTGAGGCGCTCCATCTCCTTGACCACGGCCAGCGCGTGATGGCCGCGGTCGGGGTCGTGGACCAGCGCCCATGCGGGGAACCCGAGCGACCGGCGCTTCACGCGCCCCACCGGCTCGGCCCCTGCTCCCGTGAACCCCAGGTACTCCAGGGCGAGATCCTCGGCCGGCCCGATGGCCCCGGGCACCAGCCGCACCACCGTGCGCCCCTGGAGCACCGGGTGCTCGTACGCCCGCGCCGTCAGCCCGTCACCGCCGCCGTCCCCGGAAAACCCGCCGTCTGCGCCGAGCGGCAGTACCGCACCGGCCTCGAGGAGCTGCGCCGCGCGCAGCCCCGCGTCCTGCTGTCCGTCCACCGGTTCCCCCGATTCCGCCGTCGTCGATCCAGCCGCTCCCGTCGTCGTCACCGCAGCTCCCCCTCCTCGTCAACGGCCACGCGCCCGGCGTACACCAGCGCGGCCATCCGTTCGCCCTCCGACCAGGCCACCGGCCCGACCTCGGCGAGCGGCACCTGACGCCCGTGCCGGTCCCGCCACTCCAGTGACCCTGTCAGCGACTCGGCGTCCGGATACTCGTCGCCCAGCCAGTACGCCGCCTCCAGCGGACGACCGAACTCCACCAGCGGGCACACCGCCTCACCGCCGCGCACCCGGTAGCCGAGCGCCACCGCCCGTCCGGTCGCATGCCGCAGCTGGGCGAACTTCCCGTTCTCGTACGCGCGCCAGTGCAGGCCGCCGGCGTCGTCCGGGCGCCGCCACACTTCCCGGAACAGCTGCTCCACGCCTTGCTCGACCTCGAGCTCCAGCGCGAACTCCCGCAGATCGTCCAGGTCTTCCAGCAGCACCGGATGCGGTATCAGCACCGTCTCGCACGCGAGCCGCCGAGAGTCGCCGTCCAGGTCGACGATCCCGGCGCCCTTCTGCGGGTCGGCGTCCCGCAGGAATCCCGCCCGCGCCATGTCCGCCGACCCGTCGGCCGCCGGCGGAGCCACCACCAGATCGCGCAGCGCCGCCTGCCACGCCGCGTCCGGCCACACTCTGGCCAGCAGCGCCACGGGCACCGGCAGCGAGCGCACCAGCCAGGTGTCCACCTGCTCCCGGCACTCGCGCGCGTGCCGCTCCAGCCACTCGGCGAGCTGCCGCAGCCGCACCACCGCCGCGTCGTCCTTCAGCTTGGGCGGCACCTGCTTCAGCGTGCGCCCCGCGGCGTTGCGGCACAGCACATGCGTGCCGTCCAGCGTCACGGCGTAGCCGCCGTGCTCCGTCTCGATCCAGCCCATGGCGAGACCGCCTCCCCGACGGTCCCCGACCGCCCACGACCCTGCTCGGAACCCCAGCCGGTTCCGTTGGCGATCACAGTAGGTGAGGGGACTGACAGCGCCGGCGGGAGGCAGTGAGCCTGTGGAAAAGACCCGTCACCCTCACGCAACAACCCGGCAACCTGCGCGGGTCACCATCGGTGCATGACGGAGCCGGAACACCTTCGTGACTCCCTGCCCCTCGACTCGACCGCGCAGCTGCTCACGCGCATCACCGCCCAGCTCGGCACCCAGCTGAGTCACGTCAGACTGAACGGAACCCGCCGCGTATGCCCCCGACCGACCGGCCCACCCTCGTCGCCGTCGCCCACGGCAGCCGCGACCCGCGCGCCGTGCGCACCGTCTCCGCTCTCCTCGACCACGTCCGCGAGCTCCGCCCCGGGCTCGATGTCCGGCTCGGCCACATCGAGCTGAACGAGCCGCTGCTCGGCGACACCCTCGCCGCCCTGCCCGCCCGCGGCGTGCTCGTCCCGCTGCTGCTCAGCCGCGGCTACCACGTCAAGCACGACCTGCCGCTGGCCGCGGCGGCGCACCCCGGCGCGCAGCTGCGTGTCGCCGAGCCGCTCGGCCCGCACCCGCTCCTGGTGGAAGCGCTGTGCTCCCGGCTCGCCGAGGCGGGCTTCCGGCCCGAGGACGGCACCAGCCGCAGTGCGGGAGTGGTCCTCGCCTCCGCGGGTTCCCGCGACCCGGAATCGGCCGCCGACACCCGCCGCACCGCGGACCTGCTCAGCGAACGGCTCGGCGGCGTGCCCGTCGTCCCCGCCTATGCCTCCGCCCTCGCACCCACCGTCCCCACGGCCGTCCGCGCGCTCACCGCCCGCGGCCGGCACCGCATAGCCGTCGCCTCGTACTTCGCCGCCCCCGGCCTCTTCGCCGCCCGCAGCGCCGCCGCCGCACCCTGGGTGGCGGCCGAGCCGCTCGGTGCCCACCCGGCCCTCGCCCGGCTGCTGCTGCACCGCTACGACGAGGCGCTCAGCCGCTCGCACACGCCCCAGAGGCTCGAACTGGCCGCCGCATAGCCCGAGTGTCAGCTGATCCGGATACCTTCGGTGCATGGATGGCACCACCGGCCCCACCGGCAGCAGCGCCTCGTCCACGCCCGGCGTGCACGGCTCCGGCGCGTACGGCACCGCTCCGTACCACCTCTCACCCTTCGGCCCCGACGCGTACGACCCCGACATCTACGACGAGACCGCCACCGAACGCTGGGCTGCCGAGCCGGACAAGCGTCCCGGCCGCACCGCCTTCCAGCGCGACCGTGCCCGCGTCCTGCACTCCTCGGCGCTGCGCCGCCTGGCCGGCAAGACCCAGGTGGTCACGCCCGGCACCCGCAGCCACGCCTGGGACGCCAGCCCGCGCACCCGGCTGACCCACTCCTTGGAGTGCGCCCAGGTCGGGAGGGAGCTGGGTGCGGCGCTGGGCTGCGACCCCGACCTCGTCGAGGCGGCCTGCCTCGCCCACGACATGGGCCACCCGCCCTTCGGGCACAACGGCGAGCAGGCGCTCAACGACTTCGCGAAGGACTGCGGCGGCTTCGAGGGCAACGCCCAGTCGCTGCGGCTGCTGACCCGCATCGAGCCCAAGCGGTTCATCCACAGCGAGAGCACCGGCGAACCGGTCAGCGTCGGCCTCAACCTCACCCGTGCCGTCCTCGACGCCGCGACCAAATACCCCTGGCCGCGTGGCGGACACCCCACCGAGCCGGGTTCGGTGAAGTTCGGGGTGTACGAGGACGACCTGCCGGTCTTCGAATGGGCGCGCACGGGGGCCCCGGCGTACCGCAAGTGCTTCGAGGCCCAGGTCATGGACTGGTCCGACGACGTCGCGTATTCGGTCCACGACTTCGAGGACGGACTGCACGCGGGCCACATCGACCCGAACTGCCTGATGTCCCGGACCGAGCGCGAGGCCGTCTGGGCCGTGGCGATCGGGCGGTACGTACCCGAGGACACCGACCCGCACGAGCTGTCCGACGCCCTGGACCGGCTGGTCGACCAGGTGTGGTGGCCGCACCACTACGACGGGTCGGCCGTCGCCCAGGCCCGCCTCAAGGACGCCACCAGCCAGATGATCGGCCGGTTCTGCCTGGCCGCCGAGGGAGCGACCCGCGAGGCGTACGGCTCCGGCCGTCTCACGCGGTACGCGGCCGAGCTGGTGGTCCCCCGCGAGACCCGCAACGAGTGCGCGGTGCTCAAGGCCGTCGCCGACCGCTATGTCATGCAGCGTGCAGAGCAGGAGACCCTGCGCGCGGACCAGCGCGTGGTGCTCGCGGAGCTGGCGCACGCGCTCACCGCCCGTGCCCCGGAGGGTCTCGAGCCGCAGTTCCGCGCCTGGTACGAGGCGGCGCCGGACGACCGGGCCCGCAAGCGCGTGATCGTCGACCAGATCGCCAGCCTCACCGACGCCTCCGCCCGCACCCTCCACGCCCGCCTCACCGACCGGCGGCACCCTGGCTGAGCACGGGAGGGTCCACCGGTTCATCCTGATATGACACGCCCGGAAGGTAGCCCCTCTTTCGTCATCACGCTCCGTGCGGGACGCTCGCTGAAGGCTGCGCAGCGCAGAAGCAACGAGGAGGTATCACGTGGTCGACGCACATCGGACCTTCGTCATCGTCGGCGGTGGACTTGCCGGGGCCAAGGCCGCCGAGACGCTTCGTTCCGAAGGGTTCACCGGCCGAGTGATCCTCATCGGTGACGAACGCGACCATCCTTACGAGCGTCCGCCCCTGTCCAAGGGCTATCTGTCCGGCAAGGAGGAACGCGACTCCGTCTTCGTCCACGAGACCGCCTGGTACGCGCAGGCCGACGTCGAACTCCATCTCGGCCAGTCCGTCGTCGCCATCGACCGCGCCGCGAAGTCGGTCCGCCTCGGTGACGGTGCCGTCGTGCGCTACGACAAGCTGCTGCTGGTCACCGGCGCCGAACCGCGACGTCTGGACATCCCCGGCACCGACCTCGCGGGCGTCCACCATCTGCGCCGCCTCGCCCACGCCGACCGGCTGCGCCACCGGCTCACCGCACTCGGCCGGGACAACGGCCATCTGCTCATCGCCGGCGCGGGCTGGATCGGCCTGGAGGTCGCTGCCGCAGCCCGCGGCTACGGCGCCGAGGTCACTGTCGTCGAACCGCTGCCCACCCCGTTGCACCAGGTCATCGGCCCCGAGCTGGGCCAGGTCTTCACCGAGCTGCACACCGAGCACGGTGTCCGCTTCCGCTTCGGTACCCGCCTCACAGAGATCACCGGCCAGGACGGCATGGTGCTTGCCGCCCGTACCGACGACGGCGAGGAGCAGCCGGCCCATGACGTGCTCGCCGCGATCGGCGCCGCCCCGCGCGCGGCGCTCGCCGAAACCGCGGGTCTGGCGCTGGCCGACCGGGCGCACGGCGGCGGTATCGCCGTCGACGCGAGCCTGCGCACCTCCGACCCCGACATCTACGCGGCCGGCGACGTGGCCGCCGTCCACCACCCGCTGCTGGGCATCCGGCTGCGGGTCGAGCACTGGGCGAACGCGCTGAACTCCGGCCCGGCAGCCGCGCGCGCCATGCTCGGCCAGGACGTCTCCTACGACCGCGTCCCCTACTTCTTCTCCGACCAGTACGACGTGGGGCTGGAGTACTCGGGCTGGGCGCCTGCCGGCTCCTACGACCAGGTGGTGCTGCGCGGTGACGTGGGCAAGCGGGAGTTCATCGCCTTCTGGCTGAAGGACCGCCGGGTGCTCGCCGGGATGAACGTGAATGTGTGGGACGTCACCGACCCCATCCAGCAGCTCGTCCGCTCCGGTGCGCAGGTGGACCCCGACGCCCTCGGCGACCCGTCGGTGCCTCTGGCTTCCCTCAACGGCTGACGGGAGTGTCACCGCACCGCCGTAGACTTCACGCGTGGCAGGCAGGATCAACGATGACGACGTGAAGGCGGTGCGGGACGCCGTCCCGATCGACGCCGTCGTGTCCGAGTACCTCCAGCTGCGCAACGCCGGCGGCGGAAACCTCAAGGGCCTGTGCCCTTTCCACGACGAGAAGTCCCCCTCCTTCCAGGTCAGCCCCAGCAAGGGGCTCTTCCACTGCTTCGGCTGCCAGGAGGGCGGCGACACCATCGCCTTCGTGATGAAGATCGACCATCTCTCCTTCTCCGAGACGGTCGAGCGCCTCGCCGCGACGGCGGGCATCACGCTGCGCTATGAGGAGGGCGGGTACAACCCCACCCACCAGCGCGGCGAGCGGATCCGGCTGGTCGAGGCCCACAAGGCCGCGGCACAGTTCTATGTCGAGCAGCTCGACGGCGCCGAGGCGGAGATCGGCCGGAAGTTCCTCGCCGAGCGCGGCTTCGACCAGGGCGCCGCCCAGCACTTCGGCGTCGGCTACAGCCCGGCCGGCTGGGACCATCTGACCCGGTTCCTGCGCGGAAAGGGCTTCAGTGACAAGGAGCTGCTCCTCTCCGGCCTCTCCCAGGAGGGCCGCCGCGGACCCATCGACCGGTTCCGCGGCCGCCTGATGTGGCCGATCCGCGACATCACCGGAGAGGTCGTCGGCTTCGGCGCGCGCAAGCTGCGCGACGACGACAACGGCCCGAAGTACCTGAACACCCCAGAGACCGCGATCTACAAGAAGTCGCAGGTGCTGTACGGCATCGACCTCGCCAAGAAGGAGATCGCGAGAAGCAGCACGGCCGTGGTCGTCGAGGGTTACACCGACGTCATGGCCTGCCATCTCGCGGGCGTCACCACCGCGATCGCCACCTGCGGCACGGCCTTCGGCGGCGACCACATCAAGATCCTGCGCCGTCTGCTGATGGACAACGCCACGGCAGAGGTGATCTTCACCTTCGACGGTGACGCGGCCGGCCAGAAGGCCGCCCTGCGTGCCTTCGAGGACGACCAGAAGTTCGCCGCCGAGACCTCGATCGCGATCACCCCCGGCGGCATGGACCCCTGCGAGCTGCGTCTGGCCGAGGGCGACCCCGCCGTGCAGAAGCTCGTCGAATCGCGCACCCCGCTCTTCGAGTTCGCGATCCGCCAGATGGTGGTCCGGCACAACCTGGAGACCCCCGCGGGCCGCGCCGCCGCCCTCGACGAGGCCGCACCCATCGTCGCCGGGATCAAGAACGTCGCGATCCAGCACGAGTCGGCCGTCCAGCTCGCCGGCATCCTCGGCATCCTCGACACCCAGTTCGTGGTCAAGCGGGTCTCCCAGCTCGCCCGTTGGGCCCGAGAGCGCGGCGGCCGCGGCCCCGCGGCCCCCCAGCAGCCGCGTGCGTACGACGCCCAGCACGCCCACCAGGCCCCGGCCGGCCCCGCGCTCAATCTGCGCAGCCCCGCCCACCGCACCGAGCGCGAACTGCTCAAGCTCGCGCTCCAGCATCCTGAGCTGGTGTCCCCGGCCTTCGACGCGTACGGCGCCGACGAGTTCACCGCCCCCCCGTACGCGGCGGTCCGCGAGACCATCATGGAGGCGGGCGGTGCCGAGCAGGGCACCCAGGACACCCCCGGCTATCTGGCCCGGGTCCGCGACACGGCACCGAACGACACGGTGCGCGCCCTGGTCACCGAGCTCGCCGTGGAGGCCGTCCACTCCCGTACGGTCGACGAGACCTATGCGGGCATGCAACTGGTCCAGGTCCGGCTGCGCGCCGTCGACCGCCGTATCCGCGACGTCCAGGGCACGCTCGCCCGCCTCGGGCAGCACGCCGAACCGGAGCATGTGTCCGCCGTGCAGAACGAGTTGTGGGTGCTCCAGCAGTACGCCCAGTCGCTGCGCAACCAGGGCGCGGACGCGCTCTGACGCGGGGCACTCCCGCACCCGGCTCCCGCACCCGGCTCCCGTGCTCGATGCCGACGCGCGAGGGGGCACCGGCCGGGCGGCCCGCCGACACGCGGCGCGAGCACGGCGCCCGCCGGCGGCGCCGGTGTCCGGGACGTCCGGGCCCTTCAGCGGATCGGCCGCCGGACGGCGAAGCGCCGTCCTCGGGCAGGGCGCCGCCGGATCACCGGGGCGTCAGCCGGTGAACGTGGGCGCGAGCGCGCTCAGCAGCCGCTGCACGAACGCCTGCTCGTCGTCCGCGAACTGCGGGTACTCCGCGACGAAGTGGTTCCACTCCACCTGGCCGAGAGCCTCTTCGACGTCCTCGAAGAGGATCTCCTCCCGGTCAGGGTGCGGCCACTCGCCGGACAGCCGGAAGACGTCGCGCAACAGTGGGTACGGCAGCGGATGGCGCTCGGCCAGCAGTACGGCGTCGTACAGGTCCTTGCCCTGCGCGTAGCAGTCGTTGATCAGCCACATCAGCTTCCAGGCCAGCGACAGTTCGGGGGTGGCCGCCCACAGGGTCGTGACGGCGGACAGCTCCACCGGTTCGGGCTGGGCCGGCAGCTTCTCGTTGAAGACGAAGTCGAGCTGCACATGCCCGCCGGGAAGGCCCGGGGCGGACCACGGCAGGACCATCCGGCGGCCCGGTACGCGTTCGTACGTCCAGATGTCCTCGACCACGGCGCCCTGTGCGGAGATCCGCACCTGAGTGCCGGATCCACGCGCCATGCGCTCCGCAGCAGCGGCGATGCTGTCCAGCAGCTCGCTGGTGCGCGCATCGTCGATGTGCCAGGTCGACGGGACGACGACGAAGTCCAGGTCGCCCGGCTCCCGGGCCGCCCCGCCGAACCACGCCGAGAGCAGCACGCTGCCGCGCAGCACCAGCGACTCGGCCCGATCGGAACCGGAGATCGCGGCGAGCACGACGTCCAGCGCCTCGCGCCGGGCCGCCCGCCAGGCCACCCCCTCGGCCGGATCGTCGAACCGGGGGTCCGCGGCCCGGTAGGCGTTGGCGTACTGCTTGAGCGCCGGCTCGAAGACAGGGCGCTGCACCAGGCCGTCCCCAGCCACGGGCCGTAGCGTGCGCGGCAGATGGCGCCTGGCGCGCGTCGCCTCGTCCAGCGGAGCCTGAGGCACCCTCTCGCTGGTCCAGCCGAACGTTTCCCACGATCCGCTCATGCTCCCGCCCCCTTGTCGATCCATCCGTCGATCCACCCGTCGTCCACCGACAGATCACTGTCGTACAGCACGAACTCCCGTTCCTGGGAACGGATTTCGTACCCCGCCGCCGCGAGCTCCGTCACCATCGCATCGCACGCCCGGCCGGCCTCCTCGGCCGAACCTCCGTGGCAGCGCTGCGTCACAAAGCGCTCGTGGCGCCCGACCGACGTCACCCGCCGGGCATTCCACGACAGGTGCGCCCCGTGCCGGACCGCGAGCGCGGTCAGCGTCTCCCGGTCGAAGTCCTCGTCCAGTTCCAGCTTCACGTGATGCTCGAAGTACCCGTCGGACGAGCCGGCTTCGGGCGACCACGGCGTCGTCTCGATCTTCACCCGCACCGGATCGAAGCCGTCCGCCCGCAGCCGCCCCACCAGCACGTCCGCGGCCGCACGCTGCCCGCCAAGGCCGTCCGTGCCCCTCAGGGTCAGCATCGGCTGCACCGGCATCCGGCCGCGTGCCAGCACGATATGGGTCACTTTCAGTCCCGCGGCACGGGCCCACGCGTCCAGCCGCTGCGCACCGTCCTCGTCGCAGCGCACCGTCACATGGGTCTCGTACTCGTAGTTCTCGCGCACCGGCCGATCCTGGCAGACGTCTGTGCGAGCGGGCATCCGAGTAACCGGCCGGTCACGCACGGGTCTCAAAAAGTCACCGCACGCCCCTCGTGGCAGAGATGTGTCGTACCCCACACTGGGGGCGGTGTCCGAGTCCTCGGAGCGCGGCCGGTCCACCCGAAGTGGGCCTGACATCCCCGCGGATCCGCTCATCCTGAACGGGACGGAAAACGGCCAGGCGGCCGCTGCCGTCCCGCTGCCGCACGCCCCCGAACCGGCAGCGATCATTCTGGAGGTCGCCCCCGTGCAGACCCTGACCGAGACCGTAGCCGCCACGACCGCCACCGCTTCGGCCTCCGGCATGGCCGAGCAGGTCCTTGCGCAGAGCCGGGCCGCAGCGCACCCCGGAGCGGTACCCGACGCCGCAGCACCGGCTGCGGAGGCGGAGCCGGGGGACGAGCCCGAGCTGCAGGAGACGCCCGAGCCGCGGGCGGTCGCCCGGTTGGACGGCGGCGGTCCCTCCTCCGACCTCTTCCGCCAGTACCTGCGGGAGATCGGCCGCATTCCGCTGCTCACCGCGGTCGAGGAGGTGGAGCTGGCGCGCCGGGTCGAGGCGGGTCTCTTCGCCGAGGAGCGGCTCGGCAACACTCCCGACCCGGACTCCCAACTCGCCGTCGACCTCGACAAGTTGGTGGTCATGGGCCGGATGGCCAAGCGCTGGCTGATCGAGGCCAACCTCCGGCTCGTCGTCTCGGTGGCCAAGCGCTACGTGGGCCGCGGGCTGACGATGCTCGACCTGGTCCAGGAGGGAAACCTCGGTCTGATCAGGGCGGTCGAGAAATTCGACTACGCCCGCGGCTACAAGTTCTCGACGTACGCGACCTGGTGGATCCGCCAGGCCATGTCGCGGGCGCTCGCCGACCAGGCGCGCACCATCCGCGTCCCGGTCCATGTGGTCGAGCTGATCAACAGGGTGGTGCGGGTGCAGCGCCGCATGCTCCAGGAGCGCGGCTACGAACCCACCCCCGAGGAGGTCGCCGCCCACCTCGAACTGCCGCCCGAGCGGGTCAGCGAGGTGCTGCGGCTCGCCCAGGAGCCCGTGTCGCTGCACGCGCCCGTGGGGGAGGAGGACGATGTCGCCCTCGGCGACCTCATCGAGGACGGCGACGCCGCGTCCCCCGTCGAGTCGGCAGCCTTCCTCCTGCTGCGCGAACACCTGGAGGCGGTGCTGTCCACGCTCGGCGAGCGGGAACGCAAGGTCGTGCAGCTCCGCTACGGGCTGGTCGACGGCCGGCCGCGCACACTCGAGGAGATCGGCAGGCTCTTCGGCGTGACCCGTGAACGGATCCGCCAGATCGAGTCCAAGACCCTCAACAAGCTGCGCGACCACGCCTTCGCCGACCAGCTGCGCGGCTACCTCGACTGAGCACAGGTGCTCAGCCCTCGTCCTCGGGGGATCCCTGCCGCTTGGCGCGTGCGTCGATTCCGGCGCCGACACCGACGCCGAGAGCCAGCCCGAGCGCGATGCCCAGGCTCAGGTTGTCGGTGAGCTGCCCGAGCGAGATCCCCAGCGCCACGCCCAGCGGCAGCCACAGCGCGATGCCGTAGCCGGGCCTGCTCTTGTCCGTCATGTGTTCCCCCTTGTGCGGATGTGGCCGTACGCACGGATGTGGTCATGGTCCGTGAAGGCACCATTCTCCTCACCGAGATCACGGCCGTACGAGGGGGCCCGGGCGCGAGCGGTCAGTGCCGGGCGGCGATCTGGATCAGGTTGCCGCATGTGTCGTCGAGGACCGCCAGCGTCACCCCGCCCATCTCCAGCGGCTCCTGGGTGAAGCGCACCCCGAGCGCGCTCAGACGCTCGTACTCCGCCCGGGCATCGTCGACCGCGAACGACGTGGCCGGGATGCCGTCCTCGACCAGGGCCTTCTTGTAGGGGCCGACGGCCGGGTGGCCGTCCGGCTCCAGCAGCAGCTCGGTGCCGTCGGTGTCCTCCGGCGAGACGACGGTCAGCCAGCGATGCTCGCCGCCGAGCGGGACATCGTGCTTCTTCACGAAGCCGAGCACATCCGTGTAGAAGGCCAGGGCCTTGTCCTGGTCGTCGACGAAGACGCTCGTGATGTTGATCCTCATGGCGCCCTTCCTCTCATGTCCTGGGCGGCCACCGCTCCGCGATGCTCTGCAGCGGGGCGGTGTCGAGGTGGTGGAACTTGAACTTGCCGTCGCGCCTGCTGGTCACGAGTCCGGCCGCCTCCAGCACATCGAGGTGCTGGGACACGGCCTGCCGGGACAGGCCGAGCCCGTGCTTCATCGTCAGCCGGGTGCACAGCTCGAACAGCGTCTGGCCGTCGCGGTCGTGCAGCTCGTCGAGGATCGCTCTCCTCGCAGGCGCGGCGAGGGCGTGGAAGATGTCACCCACGCCCCCGTTATAGGCAAGTGGCCACTTGCTTGTCAAGTGGCCACTTGCCTATAACGGCTGCTCCGCCGCACGGCGGTCAGTCCACCTCCACCACGGCCTGCGCGAACTGCGCCGCGTACAGCCGCGCGTACGCCCCCTCAGCCGTCAGCAGCTCCTCGTGCGTGCCCTGCTCGACGATCGACCCGTTCTCCATCACCAGGATCACGTCCGCGTCCCGGATGGTGGAGAGCCGGTGCGCGATCACGAAGCTGGTCCGGCCGTGCGCCAGACGCGCCATCGCCTTCTGGATCAGCACCTCGGTACGGGTGTCCACCGAGCTCGTGGCCTCGTCCAGCACCAGGATCACCGGATCGGACAGGAACGCGCGCGCAATGGTGATCAGCTGCTTCTCGCCCGCGCTCACGCCCGAGCCCTCGTCGTCGATCACCGTGTCGTACCCGTCCGGAAGGGTCCGGATGAAGCGGTCGGCGTGCGCGGCGCGCGCCGCCTCCTCGATCTCCTCGCGTGTCACCTTGCGGGACGTGCCGTAGGCGATGTTGTCGGCGATGGTCCCGCCGAACAGCCAGGTGTCCTGCAGCACCATCCCGATGCCGGCACGCAGCTCGTCCCGCGACATCGTGGCGACATCCACACCGTCGAGGGTGATCCGGCCGCCGGTCACCTCGTAGAACCGCATCAGCAGGTTGACCAGAGTGGTCTTGCCCGCGCCGGTCGGCCCGACGATCGCCACCGTGTGACCGGGATCGACGGACAGGGACAGATCCTCGATGAGGGGCCTGTCGGGCGTGTAGCGGAACGACACCTTCTCCAGCGACACCGCACCGCGCAGTGCCTCGGGCCGCGCACCCACGACCGGATCGGGAGCCTGCTCCTCCGCGTCCAGCAGCTCGAATATCCGCTCGGCGGACGCGACGCCCGACTGCACCAGGTTCGCCATCGACGCCACCTGGGTCAGCGGCATCGAGAACTGCCGCGAGTACTGGATGAACGCCTGCACATCACCGATCGACAGCGCGCCCGAGGCCACCCGCAGTCCGCCCACGACGGCCACCAGCACGTAGTTGAGGTTGGAGACGAAGAACATCAGCGGCTGCATGACCCCGCTGTTGAACTGGGCCTTGAAACCGGCCTGGTACAGCGCATCGTTCTGCTCGGCGAAGTCCTTCGCGGACTCCTCCTGCCGTCCGAAGACCTTCACCAGCGCATGACCGGTGTACATCTCCTCGATATGGGCGTTGAGTCTGCCGGTGGACTTCCACTGCTGCACGAAGTGCGGCTGAGAGCGCTTGCCGACCTTGGTCGCCACGAGCACCGACACCGGCACGGTCACCAGGGCGACCAGCGCCAGCAGCGGCGAGATCCAGAACATCATCGCCAGTACGCCCACGATGGTGAGCAGCGAGTTGATCAGCTGCCCCATCGTCTGCTGGAGCGTCTGCGAGATGTTGTCGATGTCGTTGGTGGCCCGGCTCAGCACCTCGCCGCGCTTGGCCCGGTCGAAGTACGACAGCGGCAGCCGCGACAGCTTCGCCTGCACGTCCTCGCGCATCCGGTACACGGTCCGGTTGATCACCCGGATCGACAGCCGGGTCGAGACCAGCATCAGCAGCCCGGCCGCCACGTAGATCGCGAGTGCCACCAGCAGCACATCACCCACGGCCCCGAAGTCGATGCCGTCGCCGGGCGTGAAGTCCACCCCGGTGAGCATGTCGGCGAGGCCGCCCTCGCCCCCTTCGCGCAGGCCCTCGATCGCCTGCTCCTTGCTGGTCCCCTCCGGCATCTCCCGGCCGACGACCCCGGCGAAGACCAGGTCGGTCGCCTGCCCCAGGATCATCGGCCCGACCACCGAGAACGCGACACTCAGCACGCCGGCCGCGAGCATCACCCACAGCGTCGCCCGCTCCGGAGCGAGTTGCCGCAGCAGCCGCTTGACCGAGCCCCTGAAGTCCATCGACCGCTCGGCGGGCGAGCTGCCGGCCATCATCCGTGCAGCAGGTCCCCCGCTCATGCGGCCTCAGCCTCCGTCAGCTGCGAGAGGACGATCTCCCGGTACGTCTCATTGCCCTGCATCAGCTCGTGATGGCTTCCGGTTCCCACGACCTGCCCCTCGTCCAGGACCACGATCCGGTCCGCGTCACGGATCGTCGACACCCGCTGGGCGACGATCACCACCGTCGCCCGGGACGTCTCGCGGGACAGCGCACCGCGCAGCGCCGCGTCGGTCGCGTAGTCCAGCGCCGAGAACGAGTCGTCGAAGAGATAGATCTCCGGCTGCTGCACCAGCGTGCGCGCGATGGCGAGCCGCTGACGCTGCCCGCCGGAGACATTGGTGCCGCCCTGCGCGATCGGCGCGTTCAGCCCGCCCTCGAGTTCCCGTACGAAGTCGGCGGCCTGCGCCACCTCGAGCGCCTGCCACAGCTCGTCGTCGCTCGCGCCGGGGTTCCCGTACCGCAGATTCGTGGCCACGGTCCCCGAGAACAGATACGGCTTCTGCGGCACGAGCCCCACCGTCCGCGCCATCAGCGCCGGATCCAGCTCCCGTACGTCCACGCCGTCGACGAGCACCTCGCCGCCCGTCACATCGAACAGCCGCGGCACCAGACCCAGCAGGGTCGACTTGCCGCTGCCCGTCGACCCGATGATCGCGGTCGTCTCACCCGGCCGCGCCACCAGATCGACGCCCCGCAGCACCGACTCCTCTGCACCCGGATAGCGGAAGTCGACGCCGCGCACCTCGAGATGACCGCTGCGGCGCAGCTCCCGCACGGGCGCGCTCGGCGGCACGACGCTCGAATCGGTGCCCAGCACCTCCTGGATCCGCTCGGCACACACCTCGGCGCGCGGCACCATCATGAACATGAACGTGGCCATCATCACGGCCATCACGATCTGCATCAGATACGCGAGGAACGCGGTCAGCGCGCCGATCTGGATCGCACCGCTGTCGACCCGGTGCGCACCGAACCAGACGACGGCGATCGACGACACGTTCACCACCGTCATCACGGTCGGGAACATCAGCGCCATCAGCCGACCGGTCGACAGCGACACGTCGGTCAGCTCACCGTTGGCCCCGCGGAAGCGCTCCTTCTCGTACGTGTCGCGTACGAAGGCACGGATCACCCGATTGCCGGTGATCTGCTCACGCAGCACCCGGTTCACCGTGTCCAGGCGCTCCTGCATGGTCCGGAACAACGGCCGCATCCGCTTCACGATCAGCGCCACCGCGATACCGAGCACCGGCACGACCGCCAGCAGCACCACGGACAGCGGCACGTCCTGGCCGAGCGCCATGACGATGCCGCCGACGCACATGATGGGCGCCGAGACCATCAGGGTGAACGCCAGCAGCACCAGCATCTGGACCTGTTGGACGTCATTGGTCGTCCGGGTGATCAGCGAAGGGGCACCGAAGTGCCCCACCTCGCGCGCGGAGAAACTCTGCACCCGGTCGAAGACGGCGGCCCGGACGTCCCGCCCGAGCGCGGACGCGGTGCGCGCGCTGTAGAAGACGGCCCCGATGTTGCAGACCACCTGGACCACGCTGACGCCGATCATGACGGCACCCAGGGCCAGGATGTAGCCCGTGTCCCCCTTCACGACACCGTTGTCGATGATGTCGGCGTTCAGGGTCGGCAGATAGAGGGTGGCACTGGTCTGCAGCAGCTGCAGCGCCACCAGGAAGGCGACGGGTTTCTTGTACGGACCCAGGAAGGTCCGCAGCAGTTGTATCAGCACGCGCTGTCTCTCGGGCTCGGCAAGATCGGGGGGTCACCCCATCTTCCGGCACCGGGCAGGGGAAACCTCAAGGGAATTCCTCCAAAGCCCGGTCAAGAACAGCTGAAGGAACCGCTGTCGGCGGCCGGACAGAGCCTAGCCGCCGAAGCTGAACGCCCCCGGGTGGATCTGTTCCCGGGTCGCCCCGTACTGCTGGCGCACGGCCTGACCCACCGCGAGCTCGTCGCCCGGCTCGAAGACCTGCACCGCGGCCCCCTGCCAGGCCGGCGGTGACTGCGGCGACAGCGTCCCCTGCGCGACCCCCAGCGCCCACGCGGCCTGGCGCGCCGCACCGAGGGCCGCATAGTCGGCGGGCTGCGGCACGACGACCTGCGCCGCGAAGATCGCCGGCGCGGCGGCCTGCACGGCGGGCAGCTCGGCGGCCGCACCCAGCAGGAACACCCGGCGCACCTCTACGCCCCGGCTGCGCAGCACGTCCATCGCGTCCGCGAGCGAGCACAGCATGCCCTCGAACGATGCCCGCGCCAGATGCTCCGCCTTCATGGACTCGCGCCGCAGCCCGCTCAGCGTGCCCGCCGTGTGGGGCAGCTGCGGAGTGCGCTCGCCCTCCAGATACGGCAGCAGCACCAGGCCGGACGAGCCCGGCGTCGACTTCATGGCGAGATCCGAGAGCTCCGCGAGGTCCCCCAGGCCGAGCAGCTCGGCGGTGCCGCGCAGCGCCCGTACGGCATTGAGCGTGTGCACCACGGGAAGATGCATCCCGGTCGCGTCGGCGAACGAGGTGATCATCCCGCTGGGGTCGGCCAGCGCCTCGTGGTGCACGGCCATCACCGAACCCGACGCGCCCAGTGACACCACCGCGTCGCCGACGCCGAGCCCGAGCCCGAACGCCGCCGCCATCGTCTCGCCGGTCCCCGCGGAGATCAGCAGCCCCTCGGGCGTGGTGCCCGCGGCCTCGGCCGGACCGAGCACCTCCGGCAGCGCACACGGGTGCCCGAGCGCGAGCTCCACCAGGTCGGGACGGTAGGACCCGGTGCCCGCGGACCAGTAGCCGGTCCCCGAGGCGGCGCCGCGGTCGGTGGTCCGCCGGGCCGGCCGGCCCAGCAGCTGCCACACCAGCCAGTCGTGCGGCTGCATCAGCGCCGCGATCCGCTGCGCGGCCTCGGGCTCGGAGCGTGCCAGCCAGCGCAGTTTCGCCACCGGCTGGGCGGCCTGCGGCACGCAGCCGACGGCCTCGGCCCAGGCCTGCCGCCCGCCGAGCCCGTCGATGAGATCGGCTGCCGCGACCTGGGCGCGCTTGTCGTTGCCGAGCAGGGCGGGACGGACCGGCCCGCCCTGAGCATCCAGGGGAACCAGACCGTTCTGCTGCGCGGAGACGCCGATGGCCTGCACGCCCTCGAGCAGCCCGCCTCCCGCGGCCTCGCCGAGGGAGAGGAGCCACACCTGAGGATCGACCTCGGTGGCCTTGGCCTCGACGGGGTGCGGAGCGTACCCCTGGCGCAGCACGGCGCCCGTGTCTGCGTCACAGACGACGATGCGTGTGAACTCGGACGAGCTGTCCAGCCCTGCGACTATCCCCATGTCCAGAATTCTGCCGCACTTCGCCGACAGTCACGTCATGTGTTGGTGGTACCCCAGTCGTCGTCGAGACTGCCGTTCTTGTCGCGCAGTGCCCTCACCCGCTCGGCCACCGAGACGGGCACATGGTCACCGACCTTGTCGCTGACCTTGTGGAACGCCTTGCCGGCCGCCTGGCGACTGTTCTGGGCCGCGGACTCGGCGGCGTTGCGTACCGCGGGGTTCTGGGCGAACTGCCGCGCGGACTTCTTGAGCTGTTCGTACTTCTCGCGCCCGGCCCGTGCGCCGAGCACGAAGCCGAGGGCCAGTCCGGCGACGAACGTGAGCTTGTACCGCATGGCTGCGACCCTTCCGTTGCGTCGGTGCTGCTCGCCTACCCGGCTGGGCCCGTGATCACCCCGGGACATACCGATTGGCGGAGCACCCCCCTGCTTGCGCTAATGTATGTGTCGCAGCGAGCGCACGCCCCCTGGGACGCCCCGGGTAGGTACGTTCGGTGCAAACGCAGCAATCCCCTGTAGCTCAATTGGCAGAGCAGCCGGCTGTTAACCGGCAGGTTACTGGTTCGAGTCCAGTCGGGGGAGCGCGATCCCCTGTAGCTCAATTGGCAGAGCATTCGGCTGTTAACCGGAGGGTTGCTGGTTCGAGTCCAGCCGGGGGAGCAGCTGAGAAAGAGGACCCCTCGAGGGTCCTTTTTCGCGTCTTCCGCACGGCATCCGGGGCGGCGACCAGCGCAGTCTTCATGGTCACGGGTTGCCGAGCATCCGAAGCGAGAGATCGTATGACCGGCTATGCTGCGGCAGACGGCGCGCACAAATGTGCGCGACGCGCCGTTAGGGGCGGTAGCTCAGCCGGTTAGAGCAGCGGACTCATAATCCGTCGGCCGTGGGTTCGAGTCCCACCCGCCCCACCGCAGGCCTGTGGTTACGGATCTCCGACCGGCATCTTTGCCGGTCGGGCGAGTCGTGAAGTTGATCGTGACGGCCCATCCCTACGGCCGTCCTCCTAGTGTGAGGACAATGTGAGGACAGAGGCGTAGCGACACGCGCTCGTCACGCTGTCTCGCGGCCAGGCCCGGCAACGAGCGACCCGTATGCAATGAGCCCCTCCGTTCGGGAGGCCGCAGACAGTTACGTGTGGCGCAGCGATCTCGCCCCGGGGTGCCTCGACCCCGAGCGCGACTGGACCGCAACACCCTTGGCCTTGCTCGGCATGGCCACTCTGGCGCTCGCCATGTCCCATGCCGCTCTGCTGCGCGCCGCCGGTGACACCAGGACTGTCGTGATCGCCTCCGTGACCGGCGACCATGTCCCCCTCATCCCGCCGGCCGACTCCTCGGCGTCCACGCCGGGCTCGGCCTTGCGGGCCTCTGTCCGGCGTGGACGGCGTTCGCTGTTGTCTACGCCGCGCTGCTGCGGGGTCCCTACGAACGCCGGTTCTGCCACCGCACCGCGGAGGCTCCGACGGTGTCCGCCGGTTCGGCTGACGCTTGGTCACAGTGGTGCCGGGTTCCAAGGCTTGTGCCTGGACACTGATGCCCGGAGCGGCAGCAGGCCTCCCGTCACAGGCCGGGAATCGCCCGGACATCGCCGGGGCGCGGCTGAACCGCCCCGTGGCGACGCCGGAATGGAAGCGAGATGTGAGGCAGCTGTCGGGCGCGGCAGGTTGTCGGAGCCATCGAGCCCAGGACGGCGTCGGCGGTTCGTCCTCCGCCCGGCGGGGGCCACCGCGTCCGGCAGGCGCAGTCCGGGTGACGGCTGCAACACCGAGTCGGTGCGGTCCCAAATCACCGAGATGTCAGCGCCGTTGCCGACGGCTCCGTTCTGACGTCCCGGTCGGGGTCCGGAGTCGGCTCAACCCCGCCACGCCCAAGTGGCGGGGGCAGACCTGCGCTGACCGGCACAGGGCTGTACATACCAAATGGTTCGGCCGACGCGACAACATGGGGCGGCAGCGCCGTCCCGGGCTGTCACCCCGACGCGCTTTGCTCACTCGCGTGCGTCGAGAGTGTCGGCGAGGTGCGGGTCGATGTTTCTGAGCGCCGCCACGGCGAACTGGGTCGTGAACTCGGCGGCCGATGCCGGATCCAGTGAGTCGGCGACCAGCGTGTACCGCGCGCCCTCGACGACCAGGCCGACGACGAAGGAGGCGCAGAGCTCCGCACTCGTCCCCCAGGTGCCACGGCCGTGGCGCTGGGTGAAGTACCGGATCCGGCGCGTGATCTCCCGGTCGGCGGCCGACATGAGCCGTTGCCGGGCCTCGGCCGCCGACCCTGTCGCGTGCGCGCCGAAGAGCAGGCGGAATCTCGCCGGATGGACGTCCGCGTAATCGAAGAACGAGGCCACGCCCGCGCGCACCTGCTGTTCGAGTGGGAGATCGGCCGCTGCCGCGTAGGCCTCGAAGAGCGCGCTCGCCAAGGTGTCGGCTGCGAGGTCGGCGCATTTGCCGAACAGGTCCTCCTTGCTGCCGAAGTGCGCGTACAGCGTGGGTTTGGTGGATCTCGCACGTGCGGCGACGACGTCCATGGTCGCCGCGTGGAATCCGGCCTCGCTGAAGACCGCGGAGGCCGCGTCCAGCATCTCTTCGTCGGTCGGGCGTGCCGCAGAGGCGCGGCGGCGGCCCGCTGGACGCTGTGGCGTGGGGCCGGCCTTGGGCGGGTGATCAGCCATGTCCACCACTTTACTTCGGGGTAAACCAGGATTACGATTTTACTCCGTAGTAAATGCGGTTGTATCGACTCCCTGACTGGAGAACCGGCCAGGGCCTTGTGGAGGCTTTCATGCACCACACTCACCTCGTACGGCCCGCCGCGACCGCCGCAACGCGCCCCGTCCCTGTCCCGTCCCTGGGCTTCGCCCCCCACCGGGAGCTGACCGTCGCCGGTCCCTGGCGGCTTCCGCGGGCTCCGGACGCCTGTGGTCAAGCCCGCAGAGCGGTGTGCAGCACCCTGTCCGACTGGGGCCTGGACCATCTTGCGGACACGGCCGAACTCCTGGTCAGCGAGCTGGTCGGCAATGCGCTGCTTCACGCCTACGGTTCCGTCCGCCTCACTGTGGTACGCCGCGAGGTCATCTGTTGCCAAGTCCGCGACGGCAGCCGGGAACTGCCGCAGCTCCGCTCGGCGCAGACCACCGACGAATTCGGCCGCGGCCTGCATTTGGTCGATCTGATGGCGAGCAAATGGGGCGCCGACGCCACTCCCTGGGGCAAGGACGTCTGGTTCGAACTTCCGGAAGCGCCGGATTCCCCCGGTGGAGGGCGGCGCTGAGCGAGGCGCCCTCGCGCGGATCGAGTCGCTTCGTCACATCACCGATTTCCCGTAGGGAAACGTCACCGCTCGATTCCGCCCAGGAGGTCCTGAAGAACACGACCGTCCTCTCGGTCGCTTCGGCGAGTACCGCGATCAGCAAGGCCGTTGCGCCGCGCCGTTCCTGACCCGCAAACCGTCCAGGCGCCGCGGCACCGCCGTCACCCAGCCGTCGGCCGCCAGAGGCGGGCATCGTCACACAGCTGCGCGACATGATGCGCGCCACCGTCACCCAGGGCACACCGTGACGGTCCTCGCCGGTCTGCCCGACGACACCGGCGCCAAGACCGGCATTGCCGAAGTCGGCGGGGACCAGCCGAACAACGGCCGGCTCGCCGCGCACCGTGGCAACGTCGCCATCGCCTGTCTCGTCGAGGGGGCAAAGCCGGTTCCGGGTCCGTCGGCCCCATCGTCCACGAGCTCCTCTCCGCACCAATGATCCCCGATGACGACCTGCCGACTGCTGAACCGACGGTCAGCCTCCTGTGATGCGCAGCCCCTCAGCCGAAAGCTCGGGACCCGGCCCACGCATGTGCGTTCCCCCGAGTGGAACAGTGCGCTTCTGCCTGGCACCAGTGAGGTGGACGGCAGCCCGTACGGCTCCCGGCCGAGCGGACTGTTCCAGTCATACGGTGCGGGGGCCGCATCCCTGGATGCGGCCCCCGCACCGTCGTCGAGGTATGCGGAGGGTCAGGCCTGCTGTTCGCTGATGTTGACCAGCCATGTGATGCCGAACCGGTCCGTGCACATCCCGAACACATCTCCCCACATCTGCTTCTCCATCGGCACCGTGACCGTGCCGCCCGAGCCGGACAGCTTCTCCCAGTAGCCGCGCAGTTCGGCTGCGTCGTCCCCGCTCAGGCTCACGGCGATGTTGTTGCCGGGCTTGTGCTCCATGCCGGGCGGTGTGTCGGCGCCCATGAGGGTGAAGCCCTTGTCCGTCTCGAGCATGCTGTGCATGACCTTGTCGGCGGCGTCACCGGCCTCCTCCGCCTGGAATTCGCCGAAGGTGCTCACCGTCAGGGTGCCGCCGAAGGCTTCCTTGTAGAACTCCATGGCTTCGCGTGCGTTGCCGTCGAAGCTGATGTACGGGTTGAGCCGAGAAGACACGAGATGATCCTTTCGCGAGGCAAGTCCGTCCTGGCAGGTTAGGCGGTGCGGTGTCTGTGTGGGCGGGTGACTCCCCGGCGGTCACGGCGCCGTCCGCTGGCGACGGCGGGCCGGGCGCCGCGGGTGTTTTCCGCGATCGAGGTCAAGGGTCCCCGCAGCAATGCTTCGTCATTGTTGTACTTACTCAAGTTCCAGAAGTCGGCCGCTGTGCCCGGAAGTGGACTTGACGCGCCGGAATGTGAATGGCGGACGCCCGGAACTCTTGTTGTCGGGAGGCGAGTTGTGTAAGGGTGAGCTTCCTCACGTCCGAACAAGACTATTTTGATCAACCGTTCGAATTTCTCCGAAGGCGACCCGACTCCAAAAGAGGGGGCATCGCCCGCATAGGTATGTACCAACAGGTGCGCGCCTTTCGCCCGGCGTCCGCGGCCCCTCGGCCGAGGCTGCCACCCTTGCAACCCCCCACCGCAATGCCATGGATGGAACGACGTCTATGCAGCACGCCCGTACGCCCGGAATCGCACCTTCCGTGCAGTCAAGCCCTGCTCCCGGGATCTCAGACGAGGAGCTCTCCGCCGCGCTGGGGGCCGGCGAAGGCGCCAAGGAGGCCTATCCTGCGGCCACTTTGCTGGCGCGGCACTGGCAGCCGGTGTTCGATTACGCATCGATCTGTGCCCCTTCTTCGAATATTGCTTCGATGTTCACCACGGTGGCTTTCGCCCAGCTGATGGAGAATCTCGCGCACACCGGCGCACCGGCCGGTGCGCTGCGGCCGCATCTCCTGGTGACCACCCGTCATATCGCCAAGGTATGGGCCAGTGACGAGCGCGTGGCCGCCATGCTGCCCGGACTTCTCATTCCCGAGCTGCCTTCCGAGAATAGGCAGCTCGTCTCACGCGCTTTCCATGCAATGCCGCTGACCGCCCAGGTGCTGCTGTGGCATGCCGAGGTCGAGGCCGAGGGCATATCCATACCCGCCGGTTTGCTCGGCATCGACCCGCGTCTGGCGAGCGACCAGCTCGAGCATGCGCGCGAACAGTTCCGGCAGGGTTGTCTGCGCGCCCACCGGGAGCTCGCCACCGACCAGCGGTGCCGCCACTTCAACCGGCTGCTCGACGTGTCCCTGCGCCGCGGCGGCGCGCTGATTCCCGACATTCAGCAGCATCTGGCGAACTGCCGGCACTGCCGGTACGCGGCCGATCAGCTCAGGCAGTCCGGAGGCCGGCTCGGTCAGCTGCTCGCCGAGGCGCTCCTCGGCCGGGCCGCCCAGCCGTACCTGGAGTCGCGCCCCGGCCGGCGGGGCGCCCCGGCCCAGGCCAGAGCCGAGGCTCGGCGGCCGGGCCGGCACTCCAGGGGCGGACGGGGCCGCGCGGTGCCCCGTGTCGCCGTTCTGGGCAAGCACGTTCCACTGCCCTTCTCGCCCAGGATGCTGGTGGCGGGAACCGCTCTCGCCGCGGTCGGGCTGCTCTTGCTCGGTCTGGTGGCCAGTGCATGGTCCGACGACGACGATCAGGCCGGCCCGGTCGTGCCCAGCGGAGCGGTCACCGGCCCGTCCGCCACCGCCCCGGCACCGGGCACCGGAACCGGCACGGCCCAGCCGTCCGGCACCGCGCCCCAGCCTTCGACGACCTCCGCCGCCCACCCGGGCGGCCCGCTCACCACACGGCTGCGCAATGCCGAGTCCAACCTCTGCCTCGACATCCCCACCGTCACACCGGAACCCGGCACGGACGTCGCGATGGCGGTCTGCTCGTCGGCCCCCGCCCAGCAGTGGGTGTACGAGAGCGACGGCCGCCTGCGCAGTGCCCTGGCCCCCGAGCTGTGCCTGGACTCCCATGGGCTCGATGGCATCGTTGTCCTGGACACCTGTACGACGACGGCCGCGCCCGATGCCGTGGACGTCCGCTACGACCTGACGATCCAGGGCCAGATGATCCCGCGGTGGAACGACAGACTGGCCGTGATGCCCGCCGCTCCCGAGCCGGACAGCCCGGTGGTCGTCAAGGTGCGGGACGACTCCATCGGCCAGATCTGGGCCACCGACACCATGGGCGCAGGGACCGCGCGGCAGTCGGGCACCGCCACCGCCTCCCCGTACGCCGCGGAGGTCGGCGGACCGGCGAAGGGCGGGCACTGTGTCGGCGGGACATGCCCGCCGCAGTCCACGCCGGCGGAAGACGACGCGGCGCCGTCGCAGGACGACGGCGTACGGAAAGAGGCGAGGGACAAGAAGGCGGAGAAGGAGGCGGGCCGGGAGCCGGCCGAGGTGGCCGGCGAGGAATCGGACGAAGGGCCGGACGAGGAAGCAGAGGAAGCGGCCGAGGGCGCCGGTCTTCGCCGGGTCAGCGACAGCGGGCAAAACTCGCAGGAGCCCCGGTCCTTCGGGCGGCCCTCGGCCGTCCCCGCCGTGACGCCGTCCCGGGCGCAGGCTGCGGCGGACGAGGTGTCCGCGCCGTAGCGCGTGGGCGCCGCGGCGCCCACGGCGAACGGGGCCCGGTCGCCACCGGGCCCCGGATCAGCCGGTCGTGGCGATCACTCGAACTCCGGATTGTCGCCCTTGGCCGTCTTCGGATCGATGACCGCGAACCCCGCCCCCTGCTGGTCGGACACCGATGCGAACCGCCCGAAGGGGCTGTCCGTCGGCCCGTGGTGCAGCCGGCCGCCCAGCCGCGTGACCGTGGCGACCGCCGCGTCGCAGTCCTCGACGGCGAAGTACACATTGACGAACGGCCGCATGTCGTGCGGGAACTCGGCCGTCATCTTGAGGCGGCCCGCGACCGGCGCGCCTTCGATGTGCCACAGGTGATAGCCGACCGACTCGTCCTTCATCCGCTTCACCTCGAAGGAGAAGACGGCCGGGAAGAAGTGGTCGGCCTTCTCCACGTCCCGCGTGGTGATCTCCGTCCAGCAGTACGCGCCGGGTTCGCCGATCTTCTCGAAGCCTTCGTGGGTGCCGGCCTGCCAGACGCTGAAGTACACACCGCTGGGGTCCTCCGCCGTGATCATCGTGCCGAAGCCGGCGACCGGCATCGGGTCCATCAGCAGCGCCCCGCCGTTGTCGCTGATCCTGCGTGCGGTGGCTGCGATGTCCGACGTGGCGAAGTAGAGGTTCCAGGCGGGCGGTGTGTCCATGCCCGGCATCCGCGGGACGACCGCGGCCACGGCCTTGCCGTCCGACCGCGCCTGCGTGTAGCCCCCGAACTCCGCCGAGCCCTCGTCGAAGGTCCAGCCGAGCAACTCGCCGTAGAAGCTCTTGGCGGCCTCCACGTCGGGGAACATCGCGTCGGCCCAGCAGGGCGTGCCTTCGGGTAGCGCTGCCATCGTGTCCAAGCCTCCTGCTCGTGGATTGCCTGCTGCTGCCAAGCTAGGCGGCGCACCGGCCGATCGCCCGTCGAACGGCCCGCGAACACGCCGCAGCGTCCGCCCGGCCCGTCGGCAGCCGGCCCGCACAGGCGCCGGGACGGATCACGACCGCGCGATGAGGCCGGGCAATGCGCTCATGTCGTGGAAGACGACCGTGCGGTCTCCTTCGAGCAGCTCGGGCCGGGTGAGTCCCCCGGCATACCCGAGTGCCCGCATACCCGCGGCCCGCGCGGCCCGGACACCGGGGCGGCTGTCCTCCACGACCACGCAAGCAGCCGGGTCGGTGTTCACCTGCCGCGCGGCATGGAGGAAGAGGTCCGGTGCCGGCTTGCCGCGCGCGACGTCGGCCGCACTGTAGATGCGGCCCCTGAAGCGCTCGTACAGACCGGTACGGCCCAGGGTGTGGCGCATCTTCTCGGGGGAGCCGCTGGAGGCGACGCATGTGGGCACAGCGATCGCATCGAGTGCCTCGGGCAGTCCGTCGACGGGAGTCAGTCCTTCCTCGACCCCCTCTGCGTGGAGCTCCTCGAACCGCTTTCCCCAGACGGCTGCCGTCTCATGGCCGAGCCGAGCGGCTACTTGCTCGAGGATCGCCGCGTGGGAGCGCCCGATGAAACGCTCGACGACCTCTTCCTCGGTGAGCGGCCAGCCGAGCTCTGCCCCCAGCGCGATCTGCACGCGCGAGGCTATGCGTTCGCTGTCCACCAGCACGCCGTCGCAGTCGAAGATCACTAGTTCGATGGGTCGGATCATCCCTGCAGGATAGGGACTTGGGCGCGAAGCGTGCGAAGCGGAACGTGGCGGCACGTGAGCCCGGACGCCGCGCCGGGTGTCGTCGCCCGACCGCCGCTCGGTGCGTCACCGATCCGTCCCCGCGCCCATGGCGGGAGGCCGCCATGGCAGCTATCCGCCAACAACTCCCATGCCTCAAGCAACTTGTGAGCACCCACACTCTTCGCAGCGCCCGGAGCCACCCCCTTCACCGGGCGTCACAGGGAGAGACATCCATGACCAGAGCAACCACGAGGCGCAGGGCCCGGCTGATGGCAGCCGGGCTCTCGCTCGTACTGCTCCCGGCCGGGCAGGCCGTCGCCGCCGGCGCGGATCGCGCGGCGGCGCCGAACACCGCCCCCGCGACCGCCGCCGCCCGGGCAGCGCACACCGTCACGCTGGTGACCGGGGACAAGGTGACCGTCACCGACCTCGGTGCGGGCCGGAAGGCGGTGGCCGTGGAGCGGCCCAAGGGCGCGAGTGGCGCCGTGCGGAGCGAGATCTCCGGCGGTCGCGTCACGGTTGTGCCGGACGAGGCCCGGCCGTATCTGCGCTCCGGCATCCTCGACGAGCGGCTCTTCGACGTCACCGGGCTGATCGAGCAGGGGCTCGACGGCAAGGACGGGCTCCCGCTCATCGTGTCGTACGCCAAGGGCACGCAGGGCGCCGCCCCGCGCACCCGCGGCGCCCAGCCCACCCGGGCGCTGCCCAGCATCAACGCCATGGCGGTCGAGGCGGCGGCGTCCGGCGAGTTCTGGCGCACGGTCACCTCCGGCGCGGCGAAGTCCCGGTCCGCGTTCTCCGCCGGGGTCGGCAAGGTCTGGCTGGACGGCCGGGTCGAGGCGGCCATGGCCGCCTCCAACGCCCAGATCGGCACCCCGAAGGCGTGGGAGGCCGGCCTGACAGGCAAGGGCGTCACGGTCGCCGTCCTCGACACCGGGGTCGACGCCGGACACCCCGACCTCGCGGGCCGGATATCCGCGTCGAAGAGCTTCATCGAGGGACAGGAGGTCGCCGACCGCGACGGGCACGGCACTCATGTCACCTCCACCGTCGGCGGCAGCGGGGCTGCCTCGGACGGCAAGGAGAAGGGCGTCGCCCCGGGTGCCGACCTCGCTGTCGGCAAGGTGCTCAGCGACGAGGGCTCCGGCAGCGAGTCGCAGATCATCGCCGGCATGGAGTGGGCCGCCAAGGACATCGACGCCAAGATCGTGTCGATGAGCCTCGGTTCGCAGCAGGGCAGCGACGGCACCGACCCGATGGCGCAGGCCGTCAACACCCTGTCCGCCGAGACCGGTGCGCTCTTCGTCGTCGCCGCGGGCAACAGCGGCTACCCCGGCTCCATCGGCTCGCCCGGCGCCGCCGACTCCGCGCTGACCATCGGCGCCGTCGACGCGGCCGACGAGCCCGCCTACTTCACCAGCCAGGGCCCGCGCCTCGGCGACAACGCCCTCAAGCCGGATCTGTCCGCGCCCGGTGTCGACATCCTTGCCGCCCGCTCCACACTGGTGCCGGGCGAGGGCACGTACACGACGATGAGCGGCACCTCGATGGCCACCCCGCATGTCGCGGGCGTCGCCGCGCTGCTCGCCGAGAAGCACCCGGACTGGAGCGGACAGCAGCTCAAGGACGCGCTGATGTCCACGTCCGAGCAGCTCGGCGCGGACGCGTACACGATCGGCGCGGGTCGCGTCGACGTCCCGGCCGCCGTCGACGCGACGCTCACCGCGACCGGCAGCGCCGACCTCGGCTTCTACGCCTGGCCGTACGAGGAGAACCAGCCGGCCACCCGCACGGTGACGTACTCCAACCACTCCGACGCCGCCGTGACGCTGGACCTCGCCGTCGAGGGCGTGCCCGCCGATGCCGTGACGCTCGCCGACAGCTCGCTCACCGTGCCCGCCCACGGCACTGCGCAGACGAAGGTCACCGGCGACGGCTCGAAGGCCCCGGTCGGTACCACCTCCGGCCGGATCACCGCCACCGCGGGCGGCAAGGCCGTCGCCCGCACGGCGGTCGGTCTGGTCAAGGAGGAGGAGCGGTACAACCTCACCGTCCGCGTCCTGGACCGCGACGGAGCACCCACCGCCGCCTTCCTCGGCGTGCAGCGGCTCGCCGAGGGACACGACCCCTTCCCGGCCGCCGTCGGCGACTCGGGCACCCTCGAACTGCGGCTGCCCCCGGGCACATACACGGTCGACACCTTCCTCGACGTGCACGGCAGCAACGGGAAGGACTCGCTGGGCCTCGGTTTCCTGACCGACCCGGAGATCGTCCTCGACCGGGACCGGGAGATCACCCTCGACGGGCGTGAGCTGCGCGAGATCCGCGCGGACGTCGAGCGCCGCACCGAGACCCGCCAGCTGCTGATGGAGTTCAGCCGCACCGCGGGCGGCGCCGCGTACGGCGGCGTCGTGCAGGTGCCGTCGAAGTACGACAGTGTCTTCGCGGCGCCCACCCGCAAGCCCGCCACGGGCACCTTCGAGTACCGGACCGCTTGGCGGCTCGGCAAGCCCGTGCTCGACGTCACAGCCGACGGCCGCCGCCTCGGCGAGGCCGTCGTCCAGTCGGGAACGGTCGTCCTCGACGGGAGCGAGCGCCTCGGCGTCGTGGACGCGGGCGAGGGCGCGCCGGCCGACTACACGGGCAAGGACGTGCGCGGCAAGGCCGTCGTCGTACGGCGCACGGACGCGATCAGCGCCGCGAAGCTCGCGCAGAACGCGCAGGACGCGGGCGCGAAGGCGCTGTTCGTCACCGATGACGCGCCGGGCCGGCTGATGGCCTGGTTCGGCACCGAGACCTGGGAGGAGCGCCCGCTCCATGTCGCCACCGTCAATGCGGTGGACGGCGCCCGGCTGATCGAGACGGCCCGCCGGCACGGCAGCCTGAAGCTGACCGGCACCCGGTACACGCCCTACGTCTACGACCTGTCCGAAGGCCACCCCGGCGCCGTACCGGACCGCGACCTCACCTACCGGCCGGGCAAGCGCGAACTGGCGGTGATCGACGCCAGGTTCCATGCCGCGAAGCCGGCCGACGGCGGCGAGTTCCGCTACTCGATCACCGACACCTTCCCGATCGGCTTCGGCTTCCAGGAGAAGATCGCGTTCCCGGTGGAGCGGACCGACTACGTCAGCACCGGCCCCGGGCAGCGCTGGCACGAGTCGATGAGCAACGGTCCCGGCGCCATCGAGCAGCGCAGCGGCCTCGTGGACTACCGGGGCGGAAGCAGCGTCGAGCTCAACTGGTTCAAGCCCGTGCTGCACCCGTGGCTCGGCACCGGCCTCGGCTGGGGCCAGCAGCGCAGCGGCAACAACCTGCGGTTCAACACTCCTGGTTGGGGCGACTCGGGACCGGACCACACCGGCTTCGGCGATGTGTGGAGCGACAGCTCGATGACCCAGTTCACCGAGGTGTACGTGGACGGCGAGCGAGTCGACCGCAAGATGAGCTCGGCTGCCTACGTCTGGGACGCCGACCCGGCCGAGAAGACGTACAAGGTCGTCACGGACACCACGCTCGACCCCGAGCGCTGGGAGCTCTCCACGAAGGGCCACGCGGAGTGGACGGTACGGTCCGCCGAGACCCCGGCCGACCGGATGACGTTCCTGCCGATGCTGAACCTCGGCTTCGACGTGGACACGGATCTGCACGGTGATGTGCGGGCCGGAAGCCGTCTGGAGCTCGGGATCTTCTCCGAGTACGTCAAGGGCGCGGCCTCCACCGGGAAGATCACCGGTGGGGCGCTGGAGGTGTCCTTCGACGACGGCACGACGTGGACGAAGGTCGAACTCGACGGCGTCCGCGGCAGGTCCGCCGCCTGGGAGGGCTCGGTCCGTGTCCCGGCAGGCGCGCGGTACATCTCCCTGCGGGCATCGGCCGCCGACGACAAGGGCGGCTCGGCGAAGCAGGAGCTGATCCGCGCGGTCGGTGTGAAGAAGTAGGAACGGGCGAAGACGAAGGGCCCGGTACCGCCGTACCCGGGCCCTTCGTCATGCCTCTCAGATGGCGGCCGGTCCCACCACCCCGCGTACGACGCCGAGTTCGACCAGGTCCTGCGGCCGCAGCCGCAGCTGGTCCGCCGTGCGGGGCACCTCGGCGGGGTCGCGCTTGAGGATCGCGGCGGCGAGCTCCGGAGCGATGACGGAGAAGTAACTGTCGGGCGTGGCCCAGGTGTTGCCCGGCGCGGCGAGCGCGAGCGCGCCGCCCGAGCCGCCCTCGCCGATGAGCAGGCTGGTCAGCGGAGTACGGGCCGCGGCCATCGTCGCGAACAGCTCGGCGATCGCGGCACCCGCGCCCGCGTGCTCGGCCGCGGCGTCATTGGCCGCTCCCGGCGTGTCGATGAGCGTGAGCACAGGGATCCCCAGCCGGTCGGCGAGCCGCACCACGCGCGCGGCCGTGCGGTATCCGGCGGGCAGGGTCGGGGTGCCGCACTGCGCGACGAACGCGACCGGTCGTCCGTCCCGCATTCCGACACCGCACAGCACGCCGGGGTCGACGCCCCCTGACCGGTCCCCGCGCAGCGGCTCCCGACGCGTGAAGTACGCCTCCAGATACGCCCCGGCCCGCGCCCGCCCCGGGTCGCGCGCCTGCCGAACGGCGTCCCAACCGGTCGCCGGCAGAGTCGCCGCCCCGAGCGCGTCCGGAGGGGGCACGGGTCGGACACGAGGCGCGCCCCGCCCGGCGCCCGGGGCCTGCGGGCTGTCGGCGCCCGGTGCTGAACCAGCCTCACCCGCCTCGCCCGGGCGGTTCGGCCCATGTGCCGATGCGTCACCGGGAGCGGGAGCCTCCTCGGGCGAGGAGCCATCGGCGGGACCATGCCCGACGCGGGGTGCGCCCGGCCGGCTGCCGGCCGGGGCAGCGGTCTCAGCCTCCTTCCCGCCTGGTGGCGAACCGACCTCGCCCGTCTCGCCGCCGGCGGGCAGAGGGCTTGCCTGGCCCGGGCGGTCGGGTCGGGGTGCCGGCCATGCGCCGCCGGGGGCGGGGGCGTCTCCGGGCGGAGAACCATCGGCCGGCCGGCCGCCGGGGCCAGGCGTACCGGTGCCGCTGCCGCACATGTCGGCCTCCGGCCCGTCCGGCGGTCCGTGCCGGCCACCGGGCACCGGCTCGGCGCGGGGCGCGTCCGCCGCAGTGCGGTCCTGGCCGGCCGCAGGGCCCAGCGCCGTCACCCAGAACTCGACCGTCGCCCGCAGCTCCTGCGGCCGCACGATCGCGTCGATCTGGCCCGCCGCCAGCTGGCCCTCCGCCGTGTACGCCGCCGGGTCCGCGTCAGCGGGGCGGACACGGGAGCCGGCGAAGCCGACCTGGGCGCCGGGAAGCGCCAGGACGACGTCCGCTCCCGCGCCCAGCGTCGCCCAGCCGCCGCCCGTCGTCGGATCGCGCAGCACCGCGATGTGCGCCACGCCCGCCTCGCGCAGCAGCACGGACGCGCGGGCCACCCGCTGCAGCTGGGTCAGGGCCACCATGCCCTCCTGCATACGGCTGCCGCCTGTGGCGATCAACGAGACCAGCGGCAGCCGCCGTTCGCGCGCAAGGGCGTACGCCGCCTCCAGACGGTCCCCGGCCCGCCGGCTCAACGAGCCGCCCAGGAAGCCGAACTCGAAGGCGATCACCACACAGCGGCGGCCGTCGCCGAGGGTCGCCTCGCCGTGGACGACGGACTCCGACGAGCCCGTGCGCCGCGCCGCGCGGGCGCGGGAGGCTCCGTACCCGTCCCAGCCGATCGGTCCCTCGCCCACCTCCGGCAGCTGAGCCGTGTGGTGCTCCGTGAAGTCGTCGCAGATCAGCGCTATCGCCTCGCGCGCATTCGCCCGTTCAGCCATGAAGTGCCCGTTTCATGATCTTGCCCATGTCGTTGCGCGGCAGCACATCGAGGAAGCGCACCTCGCGCGGCCGCTTGTGCGGGGCGAGCTGGGACGCCACATGAGCCGTCAGATCCCCGGCCGACGGCGGCGCCTGGGGATCGGCAGCCACGATCCAGGCCACCACCCGCTCGCCGAGATCCGGGTCCGGCTCGCCCGTCACCGCCGCCTCGCGCACGCCCGGGTGGTCCAGGAGCACGTTCTCGATCTCCCCGGCGCCGATCTTGTAGCCGCCGCTCTTGATCAGATCCGTGGCCTTGCGGCCGACGATCCGCACCTGGCCGTCCGCGTCACGCACGGCCATGTCCCCGGTGCGGAACCAGTCCCCGTCGAAGGCCGCGGCCGTCGCGTCGGGACGGTTCAGATACTCCGTGAACACGTTATCGCCGCGCACCTGGATCTCGCCGATCGTCTCCCCGTCCAGTGCGGTGATCTCCGTGCCGTCCTCCTCCACCAGCCGCAGCGACACCCCGCGCAGCGGCACCCCGACCGTGCCCGGCCGGGGCTCGCCGTCCACTCGGACGCTGGTGTTCATCAGCGTCTCGGTCATGCCGTACCGCTCGATGACCCGGCGGCCGGTCGCCGCGGCGATCCGCTCGTGGTCGGGCAGCGGCAGGGCGGCCGAGCCCGACACCAGCAGCCGCGCGCCCGCCAGGGCCTTGGCGAGCTCCGGGTCGTCGTCGAGCGCCTCGGCCAGCCGGTGGTACATCGTCGGTACGCCGAAGAGCATCGTCCCGCCGCCGGTGAGCTCCCGCCTCACCCCCTCGGGTGTGAACCGGCCCAGATGCCGCACCTGACCGCCGCGGCGCAGGGGACCGAGGATGCCAAGGATCAGGCCGTGCACATGAAACAGCGGCAAGCCGTGCACGAGTACGTCGTCGGCGCTCCACTGCCATGCGTCCTGCAGTGCGTCCAGTGTCGTCGCGATCGCCCTGCGCGGCAGCACGGCACCCTTGGGCGGGCCCGTGGTTCCCGACGTGTAGACGATCAGCGCGGGGGAGTCCGGGCCGGCCTCCGGCGGCAGCGGCGTCGCGGTCACCCCGGACACCGGGATGTCGACGCGCTCCAGGGCTTCCAGCGCCGCGGGCAGCTCGTCGTCGGGCCCGGCCAGCACCGCGAACGGGGCGCTGTCGGCGACGATGTGCGCCAGCTCCCGCTCACCGGTCCGCGGATTCAGCGGCACGACCGGCATGCCGGCCAGCAGCGCCGCCACGGCACCGACCGCGGTCTCCAGCGTCGGCGCGGCCCACAGGGCGACCCTCCCCGGGCCCGCGTCCGGACGGAGCCCCGTCCCTGGCCCGGCCGCCGCGAGCCGGCCCGCGAGCGCGCCCGCAGCTTCGGCCAGTTCCCGGTAGGTGAGGGCGCGTTCCCCGAAGCGCAGGGCGACCTTCCCCGGGTCCTCTGCCGGGGCGAGGCCTGTCTCCCTGCGTCCGGAGCCAGGGGCGGCGCTGTCCAGTGCCGGAAAGAGGGAACCCACTCGTCGTCCTCCTTGAGTCGCGTGCTCGTGGACCGTCTCCGGTCATTCTGGCTCCCCCGCAAGGCGGAGAAGCCGGAAGCCTCCGGTCCGTCTGCGGGCCGATGTGCCGAGGCCACCGGTCCGGCACCATCGTGTCCTGCGGGGGAGACACGGGGGCAACGGGGGAGAGAACGGGGGAGCGGCGGCGGGCCCCGCCGTCCGGACGTCAGGCACGGCCGACGCGTCCGGGCGGCGGGGGCCCGTGCGCGGGCGCGGCCGGCTCAGGCCGTCGGCCTGATGTTCCGCATCCGCCCGTACGCGTAGACACATCCCGCCAGTGCCAGGTCCGACAGCAGCATGAAGCCGATGGAGTACGAGCCCTGCGAGCTGTAGATGGCGCCCATCACCAGCGGTGGCACGAACCCGCCGAGCCCGCCCATCGCTCCGACGATGCCGGTCACGCTGCCGACCTGCGGTTGCGGCGTCACCTGGGCGACGAGGGCGAAGACACTGCCGCTCGCCGTACCGAGCCCGGCGGCCATGCACAGCAGCGCCATCGTGCCGCCCGGGTACAGCGGGGGGTCGAAGGCCTGCACGATCGCCCACAGCGCCGCGAAGCCCAGCGCGGCGGCGGTCACCAGGGCCGGGTGGATCCGGTCGGACGCCCAGCCGCCGATCGGCCGGAACACGACGGTCATCAGAGCGAACCCGGCGGCCTTGGTACCTGCGTCGGTCGCACCCAGCTCGTACCAGGTCTTCAGATACGTCGGCAGGTAGACGCCGAACGCGACGATGCCGCCGAACCCGATCGCGTAGAGGGCGGACAGCTCCCATGTCACGCGCAGCCGTGCCGCCTGCCCCAGCCGGTGCCCGAGCGACGCCGTGGGCACCGGCCGGTCGGGCCGGTCGGTGATCGTTACGGCGGCGAGCGCGGCGAACACGGCGAGCGCGATCGCCACGATGACGGACGGCAGGTTGTCGCCGCGCTCGGCGATCCGGGGCGTGAAGAAGCCCGACAGGGCCACACCGCCCATGCCCATGCCGAAGACGCCGATCGCGAAGCCGCGTCCGGCGGGCGGAAACCACGAGTTGACCAGCGGAACCCCGATGGCGAACGTCGTGCCGCCGAGTCCGAGCAGAAACCCCACGGCGAGCATGGCGGCGTAGGAGTCCCTCACCGGGATCAGCAGCAGCACGGGCACGATCGTGAGCGCGGACACCAGCGGGAACATCAGCTTCGCGCCGTACCTGTCGGTCAGCGCACCCGCCGGGATCCGGCCCAGCGACCCGACGAGCACCGGCACCGCGACGAGCAACGACTGCTGGAACGAGCTCAGTTCGAGTCGTTCCTTGTAGTCGCCGCTCAGCGGTGCGATCAGGTTCCAGGCCCAGAAGGTGAGCGTGAACCCGACGGTGGCCATGATCAGATTGCGGTACGCGGCGGCGGAGGGCTTCGCGACGGTACTCACACGGCCAGTCAAGGTGTCTAGGGGTCACAGAGCGCGCCGGACTGCTCCGTACGAGCGGGCCCGGTCAGGGCAGCGGCAGCGCGACGTTCACGGCGTACACGGCGACCAGTCCGTACCCGAGGCGGAAGGTCCAGGCGCGGGCCCGGTCCGGGATCCGGGCCCCGGCGAGCCCGCTCGCCCCTACAAGCAGTTGCTGCCACGCCATCGAGGCGATGAGCACCCCGCCGACGAACACGGCACCGGCGGCGCCCCCGCGCAGGGTCGCGCCCTGGGCGGTGGTGAGGGCGGCGAAGTAGAGGGCGGTGGTGGGGTTGACGAGCGTGAGCGCGGCGAACCGCACGAACGCACGCCCGGGGGTGCCGACCCGGCCGGGGTGGCCCTGCACGCCGTCCACCCGCACACCGCGCCGACGTGCTGGCCCGACGGCGTCGCGGGCCGACGGACGGGTCTTCGCCCCGGCCTCGTTCACGCCGGGCACCGCCGCGTACCGGCCGGCGCCGGTGGTCGACGGCGGCGTGCCGCCGGCACGGCGTGGCTGTGGCGGGTGCGGATCTGCGGCCTCGCTCGGGGCCGCGGATCCGCGTGGCCCCGGGTCCGCGACCGTGTGCGCGGCGCGGCCCCGGTCGGCGCCCGGCCTGCGCACACCTCGGGAGGCCAGCAGGCCGTGGACCGCGATCACCGCCAGGATCAGCGCCGACACCAGGCGGACCCACGCCTCGACCCCCGACAGGGCGGCGGCGACCAGCGGGCCGAGGGCCGTGGCCAGCGCCGCGTACGCCATGTCGACACATGCCACCGCCGCCGCCCCGGCCATCGCGCCGCGGCGGTCGCGCATCGCCTCCTGGACGAGCAGAACGCCTATCGCCCCCATCGGCATCGCCACACCCAGGCCGGCGATGGCCCCCGCCGTTGCTGTCGTCCAGATATCCGTCATGGGCACACTGTCGGATCGCGGCCGCCGCTCACGCGGCCGGATTACGGCCGGGACTGCGACAATCGCGGCATGGACAGCCTCGACAGTGAAATCCTCGGTGTGCTGCGTGAGGATGCGCGGATCTCCTACCGTGACCTCGGCGTCCGTGTCGGCCTCAGCGCCAACGCCGCCGCCGACCGCGTACGCCGGATGCGCCGCGACGGCGTGATCCGCGGCTTCACCACCCTGGTCGACCCCACCGCGGAATCCCGCGCCGGTCTTGTCGTCTTCATCGACATCACCCTGCGCCTCGACACCACCAACGAGGAGTTCGAACGGGTCGTGCTCAAGCTGCCGGGCATCACCGAAGTCGTCCACGTCACCGGAGCGCACGACTATCTCGTCCGGGCCCGGGCAGCCGACCCCGCCGAGCTGGACACGCTGCTGCGCACCCTCAAGCGCGAGGCCGGCGTCGCTCAGTCCAGCACCCGGATCGCGCTGCGGGCCGCTACCGGGGGGCCGGCCAGATGACCGTCGTGTCCTGCTCGCCCTCCCCGACGCCGTCGTCCGTGACCGTCAGCCGCACCGCGTCCCGCCCGTCGGCCGGTTCGCGCGCCGGCGCGTCCAGGGCGCCCGTGGAGTGAGGGGACGGCGAGAGGCCGAGCAGTCCCGTGTCGTCGCCGTCGCCGGTGACGTGCCCTCACCGGCGGTACCTCTCATCGGCCCTGGTGGGGGTGTTCAGCGTCGACGCGGGTCGGGTCACGGTGACCGGCGTGCTGCGGCGTACGGGAAGTGCCCCCGCGCCTGGTGAGCGACATGCACCACGCACGTCGCCCGGGCGCGGATCGACGTCCGCCGCGCCGCGCTTCGCGCGCAGCGTCCGGCCGCGGAACGCGTGGGGCGCCGAGGCCGGCTGCTGCAGGGATGGGATCGCGGGCGCCGCGGCCGCGCCATCGGCAACGCGCGGCTGGACGGGACGGCCCGGCAGGCGGCACCCCCCAGCTGTTTCGGCGCCCGCTCGGGCGCGCCCTCGTCGGGTCCGCCCGAGCCGGTCATCGCCTCACTCGGCGTCGGCGAGCGGATCGGCGGTGTCGGCCTCGGCGAGGGGATCGAAGACGAGCGGGCGGATCTGACCGTCCAGCATCGCGCCGAGACCCAGCACGGCGCAGGTGTCCGGCCGGTCGGCGATATTCACCGGCATGCCCGTCGCATCGCGCAGCATCTGGTCCAGGCCCGGCAGCAGCGCGCTCCCGCCCACCATCACGATGCCGCGGTCGACCAGATCGGCGACCAGGTCGGGCGGGCAGTCCCGCAGCACCTTGCCGATGCCGTCGAGTACGGAGGTCAGCGGGGTGTGGATGGCATCCCGTACCGCTGCGGTGTCCACCGTGACCGAACGGGCGAGGCCGGTGGCCACGTCCCGGCCGTGGATCTCGGTCGAGGCGGGGCCGTGGGGGGTCAGGCCGTTCCCGCTCAGGGCCAGCTGGAGCGGGCGTACGGACTGGCTGGGCAGCATCAGCTCGTGCTGGTGGCGCAGATGCTGGATCACCGCGTGGTCGATGGCGTTGCCGCCGATGGGGATCCGCGTGGCCGTGACGATCGACCCGAGGGAGAGCACCGCGACCTGGGTGGTCGCCGCCCCGCACATCATGATCATGGTCGCGGTGGGCTGTTCCACCGGCAGCCCGCAGCCGACGGCCGCTGCGATCAGCGTGTCGACCAGCTCCACCCGGCGGGCACCGAGGCCCACCAGGGTCTCCACGGTGGCGCGCTGGGCGAGCGGGTCGCTGTCGTGCGGGGTGCTCGCGGCGGCGCGCAGCCGTGGCCTGCGGCGCAGTTGTCTGCGGAGCTTCTCGCCGAGCAGATGGCGCAGCATCCGCTGGGCCATCTCGATGTCGACGACGGTACCGCCGGCGACCGGCCGGGCCACCCGGATGTAGTGCGGCGTGCGGCCCGTCATCTTCTCGGCGAGCGCGCCGACCGCGATCAGCGCACCGGTGCGGGTGTTCACGGCGGCGACGCTGGGCTCGTCCACGACAAGGCCGAGACCTTTGACGAAGACCCGGGTGCGGGCGGCCCCCATATCGACGGCGACATGGCAACGGCGCAACTGATCAAGGCTGACGGTCACGGCAGGTCCTCCCGAGAGCGGTACTTGTACGCATTGTCCGATTACCGCAGGAGTTGTGCGCGTCGAGTTGCGCCGGCCGGGGGGCAGGACCTGACGCTCCGCCAGATCCGCTGTGCTGCCCGGTCAGTCGTCCTGGACCAGCCGTTGGAGCAGCCCCCAGGTGAATTCCGCGATCCGCTGCCCGCCGTCGGGGAGGGTGAAGGCCAGCCGCCATCTGGTCGGTGCCGAGCCCTCCATCGGACGGGCCGGCGGGAAGGCCCGGGCCACCTCGTCCACCGTGCATGACCAGGGCGTCAGATCGCCGGCCGTGCGCAGCTCGGGCCCCGGTGCCCCCGGCGCCCTCACCAGCCATTCGTTCCAGACCGCTCCGGAGTCCGGTGCCGTCAGCACCTCGAAGCGCAGATCGGGCCAGAGCGGCAGCCGCCACAGCAGCGCATCGCACTCCAGATCGCCGATCCGCCTGCGGGCGGCCTGCTCGGGGTCGCCCAGGACCGATCGGTAGCGGGTCAGCGCGCCGCGGCTGCGCGGTGAGTGACTCATCGCCTGCCAGCGGCGGTTGGCCTCGCGCTGGTCGGCGAGCGAGGCGCCGAGCTCCCGCCGGGCGTCCTCGGCGAGACCGGGCTGGAAGTCGGCCATCCGGCGCAGCAGCACCAGCTGGAAGTCGAGCGGACCGAAGGGTGCGGCAGGGGTCATGGCAGACATCCTGCCCCTCGCGCAACGTCAACCAGGGCGACGGGACTCGCCGCGGAAGTGAAGATTCCTCACAGGATCCACACAAGGTGCCCTACATCTCGTACCCCGCGGGCGCATAGCCTGCGGGCGCCATGGATTACTGCCACCCCTGCGGACGGCACCTCAACGGCGCCCTGGCCTGTGCCGGGTGCGGTACACCTGTCGAGGAGCTGCGCCACTTCAGCCCCACCGCGGCCGAAGGGGACCACGTCTACGAACTGGACGTGGTGTCCGAGCCCGCGGCGCCCCGGCGTGCACGGCGGCAGCAGCCGGCGCAGCGCCGAGAGGCGCCCTCGGGGCGCCGCAAGGCCACCAGGGCACGCCGTGCGCGCAAGCGGCGCGGGCGCAACGTGGTGCTCGGTACGTTCGGGCTGGCGCTGGCGGCCGGGGCGCTGAGCCTGGCCGAACTGGCCACCGAAAAGGGCGGCTCCGACGGAGCGGCGACCTCCGTGCGGGACAAGCCGGTGGTCGAGTCGGAGTTGCCGGAGCCCACCGAGAGCGACGACGCGCCGGAACTGCCGGCCGGGGTGGACGAACCCGCGGTCACCTCCTCCGGCTCCCCGCGCCCCGCCACGTCCGCCACCGGCACGGGCAGGAGCGGCAAGCGTTCGGGCAGCCCGGGCAAGGGTGCGGGCACGCTGCCCTCCGCGTCCGAGTCGGCAGGCGGCGGTCCGTCGCCGTCCTCCTCCGCGGACCCCTCGCCCGGCGAAGGGTCCCCCAGTTCCACTGCCGACCCCTCGCAGGGTCCGGGTGATCCCGCACCTCCGGGCCAGGAGCCCCCGCCCCCGCCGGAACCGACTCCCACGGAGACGTGCGAGCCGTTCCTGTGGTGGTGCATCTGAGAGCTGTCCCGCGGAAATGTGCGGGGCGGCAGGGGTGTACGGCCGGCGGTCCGACGCCGAACGACGGACCCCGGGGCGTGCAGGGCCGCGCTACTCGGTGCCCGGATCCTCGCCCAGCATCCGCTTGAGCAGATCCCGCAGCACCGTGCGCTCGTCGGTGGACAGCTCGGCCAGCGGTTCGCGCGCGAAGCCCAGCGAATCCCGTAGCCGATGCGCCGTGTCACGGCCCTCTTGGGTGGCCGCGGCGATCTTCACCCGGCGGTCGCCCGGGTCGGGGCGGCGTTCGACCAGGCCGCGGAGCTCCAGCCGGTCCACGATGCCGGTGATGTTCGACGGTTCGCACTTCAGCTTCTGCGCTATCCGGCGCATGGGTGTGGGCTCCAGGGACAGCAGTCCCAGCACGCGCGCCTGGGCCCCGGTGAGGGAGTGCGCGGCCGCGGCCCGCTCGTACTCGTCGTAGTAGCGGGCCACCACGGCACCGATGAGCTCGACGACCTCGAGGGTCAGGGGATCTGTTCGCTGACTGGCCATGGACAACAGAATACCCAGTTACTTGACAACATGAAATATTCAGGAGCATGGTTGTTTCAGGTAATGAAGCTTTACGAGGAGGAATCGCACCATGTCCGCACTTCCCGCAACTGGCCGTGAATGGCACCTTGTCGCCCGCCCGCACGGCTGGCCCAAGGCCGAGGACGTCGCACTGCGTGAGGTTCCGGTCGCCGCGCCGGGCGAGGGGCGCATCCTTGTGCGCAACCACTACTTCTCGGTCGACCCGTACATGCGCGGCCGGATGAACGACGTCAAGTCGTACGTCCCGCCGTTCCAGCTCGACCAGCCCATGGACGGCGGCGCCGTCGGCGAGGTCATCGCCTCCGAGGCCGAGGGCTTCGAGGTCGGCGACCATGTCCTGCACGGTCTCGGCTGGCGCGAGTACGCGAACGTGCCCGCCAAGCACGCCACCAAGGTCGACCCCTCGCTCGCCCCGCTCTCCGCGTACCTCGGCGTGCTCGGCATGACCGGCCTCACCGCTTACGCGGGCCTGTTCGACGTGGCCTCCTTCAAGGAGGGCGACGCCGTCTTCGTCTCCGGCGCGGCAGGCGCGGTGGGCAGCCAGGTCGGCCAGATGGCCAAGCTCCGCGGCGCCTCGCGCGTCATCGGTTCCGCCGGCTCCGACGAGAAGGTCAAGCTCCTCGTCGAGAAATACGGCTTCGACGCAGCGTTCAACTACAAGAGCGGTCCCGTGGCCCAGCAGCTGAAGGACGCCGCCCCCGACGGCATCGACGTCTACTTCGACAACGTCGGCGGCGACCACCTCGAGGCGGCCATCTCCTCGCTCAACGTCCACGGCCGGGCCACCATCTGCGGCATGATCGCCCAGTACAACGCCACGGAGCCGAGCCCCGCCCCGCGCAACCTCGCCCTCGTCATCGGCAAGCGGCTGCGTCTGCAGGGCATGCTCGTCGGCGACCACGCGGCGCTCCAGCCGCAGTTCGTCCAGGACGTGGCCGGCTGGATCCGCTCCGGCGAGCTCAAGTACGACGAGACCGTCGTCGAGGGAATGGAGCACGGCTTCGACGCGTTCCTCGGTCTGCTTCGCGGTGAGAACACCGGAAAGATGATCGTTTCGCTCACCCGCTAGGCTCGCGGGCAGGCCGTCGCGATCGTGGGCGCGAGTCGCGGCGTCACCCCAGGAGGAACACGCAGTATGTCCATCCAAGCCATAGACGTCCTCTACACCGCTGTCGCCACTGCGGAGAACGGCCGTGACGGGCGCGTCGCCACCGACGACGGCATGCTCGACGTCGTCGTCACGGCGCCCAAGGAGCTCGGCGGCAACGGCGCCGGTACCAACCCGGAGCAGCTGTTCGCCGCCGGCTACAGCGCCTGCTTCCAGGGCGCGCTCGGTGTCGTCGCCCGCCAGGAGAAGGCCGACATCTCCGGTTCGACGGTGACCGCGTCGGTCGGCATCGGCAAGAACGGCAACGGCGGCTTCGGCCTGGAGGTCGCCATCAGCGTCTCCGTTCCGAACGTCGACGCGGCCACCGCCCAGGCGCTCGTGGACAAGGCCCACCAGGTCTGCCCGTACTCCAACGCCACGCGCGGCAACATCAAGGTCGAGCTTTCCGTCGTCTGACCAGCGGCACGCTTCGACCGAGGGCCGCATCCCCGCAGGGGGATGCGGCCCTCGGCCCTTTCTGCCTGCCGCTATCCGACCAGCGCCCGGCCGATCTGCGCGAACACCCCCTTGGGGTGGGCGCGGAAGAGCGGCTCCGTGCCGAACAGCACCACAGAAGCGCCCGCCCGGGAGACACCGCTGACGACCGACGCCTTGCCGGCCGCGGCCGACGGACCGCCCGTGCCGTCCTCGTTCGCCCGCCAGTGGCCCGCGACCAGCGGGTTCCCCGCGGCGTACGACTGCTCGACGCGTACACCGGCGCCGAGGCCGGTGAACCAGCGCGGCGCGTACACAAAGGTGTGCGGCAGGGACCCGGCCGTGATCCGCGCACCCGGCCCATTGACCACCCGGACCACGCCGTTGGCGTCCCCGCTGCCCGCCACCGGCGTCACCTTCAGCAGCCCCGCCGCTGTGTTGAACGCCGCTCCCTGCTCCCCGAGCGCCACCACGCGACCCTCGCCTCCCGTCAGGAACGCGTCGAGCGCGCTGCGCGCCTGCGCGCCGAGTCCGGCGTGATCCAGCCCGCTGGACACGTACAGGGCCCCGAAGCCCGTCCAGTCGAAGCCCGCGTTGAGCGTGGCCGTCGTCACCGGTGTCACGTCGAAGCCCATCTCGCGCAGTGCGAACAGCTCACCGGAGGTCACCGCGGCAGCCACCTTCGTCCGCCGCAGTGCGGTCGTCCCCTCGGCCCTCGTGGCAGGGAACGCGACCCCGAGCCGGTCCGCGAGCACCCGCGCCGCACCTCGGGCCGAACCGGGCACCACCACCGAGCCGTCCGCCGCGCGCCGCACCCGGACCCCCTGCGCCAGCAGGGAGTTGAGCGCGGCGAGCTCCTTGGGATCGTCCAGGCGCAGCCGCAGGTCACCGAACGGGGCGACGTACCCGGTCGCCGATGCCGCATGGACCGTGCGGGTCGGTACGCGCGGCGTGCCCGAGTCCGCCCGGTCCACGCGCGCACCCCACAGCAGCCCGAGGCTCCAGCCCGAGATGTCGTACATCGTGGAGACGTCCGCGCTGATGTCACGGCCGGCGTCGAGGATCACATTCGCGAGCCCCCGCTTGGGCTGGCGCATGTCGACGATGTACGAACCGGCCGCGTAGCGGCGGCCCGCGAGCGAGAAGCCCGTGCGCGCCCGCTCCACCCTCACGTCGTTGGCGACCAGGTGGTCCACCAGCCGGGCCGCCGCCGTCGCGCTGCGCTGACCCCTGCCCGCCGGGATCACATACGCCCGCGGAAAGGCGGTCGTGTACACATCCTCCGGGCCGATGCCCGGCACCCCGGGCACCGTCTCCGTCGACACCGGCCGCTGCGCCTCACCCGCCGCTCCGCGCCGGAAGGTCTCTATCTGATCGGCGATCACCGAAGTGCGGTGGGTGTACGTGTAGTCGAGCGTCGCCCGCATCGCCGCGCCCGCGACAGCGGTGTTGATGGCTGCCCGGCGGCGCAGCTCGTCCACGGGCAGCGTGGTGTACGCGCTGTTGTTGACGGCCATCGGGAACTCGATCGTGTGCGAGGCCACCGCGCCCTGGAACGGCATGTACTGCGGAGTGAAGACGGGCGGCCAGTCGTCCCAGCCCTCCTGCTCGTCCCGGAAGGGGATCACAGCGGGCCGCACGCCGTCCTTGTCCGGGGTGTAGCCGAGCCCGTTGACGGCCTTCTCCATACCCAGCGCGTTGGCGTACGCGTTCTTCAGGAAGAGGTCGTACTCGTAGTTCTCGCCGTGCGGCGGGGTCGTCGGCTCGATCAGCGTGCCATTGACGTATCCGTGCAGATCCAGCATCACGGCCGGCTGCTTGTCGATGGCGATCCGCCGGATGGCGCGCGCCTCGGGCTGGGTCGCGGTGATGAAGTCGCGGTTCAGGTCGAAGCCGTTCGCGTTGGCGCGGGTGCCCGCGATCCGGCCGTCCGGATTGGCCGTCACATTGAGATGGACACGGCTCGTGCCGAGCAGCGCTGCGGTCCTCGCGTCCTTCGCCCTCGCCAGCTCCTCGATGAGCTTCAGGGCAGCGTCCGTGCCCTCCCACTCGTTGCCGTGGATGTTGTTGTTGATGAAGACGGGCGTTTTGTACGCGGCCTTGATCCGACGGTCCCCGGCAGCGGCAGCAGGCTCGTTCTCGATCCGTTCCCGCATCCGCTCCTGCTCACGTGCCTGCGCGGCGCTCTCCGGCGCGGTGACGGTGACCAGATACAGCTCGTGCCCGCCGGCCGAGTGCCCGGCGACCTCCACGCTGACCCGGTCGCCGAGACGCTGCAGGGCGTTGAGCCGCGGCGCGAGCGAGTGGTACGGCGCCAGACCGAGCTTGATCGACTTGTCTGCGGGGTTCACCGGCGGAACCGTGAGCGTGGTCCGGCGCGGGTATCCGCGGTTCTTGCCGAGCACGGGGGCCCGCGCGGTGAGCGCGTGGGTGGTGGCTGCCAGGGGCGCCCCGGCGGCCTCGGTGTCGCGCCCGCTCCCGTCGCGTACGGGATGCGGGCTGTCGCGGCCGGTCGCGCCGGTGAGCGCGTTCGCCGGCGCGGCTACGAGCAGCAGCGCACCGGCGAGCGCGGCGACAGCAGCGGATGCGGGTCGGGGAATCCCCATGTGGACGACCTCCGTGGACGGTGAGGCGGTTCGGCGGCGGACGGCTCGGTCAAACGATCAGCCCTGCACGGTCTATCGCGTCAACTCCCCGGCAACAAGAGGTCCTTCGGTCGCGCGCCGGTAGCGCCCCCCGGCCTGGGCCGAACGGGGGGCGAGCCGGTCCGCGGACGGCCCGGATAGGGTGGGTGGCATGCGTGATCTCGGGGTGGGCTTCGGCTATCTGATGAAGGGCCAGCGCTGGGTCGGCCGGCACGGCCGGTGGTTCGGCTTCGGGCTGCTGCCCGGACTGGTGACCCTGGTGCTGTATGCCGCAGCGCTCTTCGGGCTCGCCTACGGCGCCGACGACTTCACCGCCTGGGCCACGCCGTTCGCCGACGACTGGTCGTCCCCGTGGCAGGGCCTCGTGCGCGGCACGCTGACCGTCTTCGTCTTCGGCTTCGGGCTGTTCCTCGCCGTGATCACCTTCACCGCGGTGACGCTCCTGATCGGCCAGCCCTTCTACGAGTCGCTCTCCGAGCACGTCGACCGTACCGAGGGCGGTGACGTCCCCGAGTCCGGACTGCCGCTCTGGCGTGAGCTGTGGATCTCCGCGCGGGACTCCCTGCGGGTGGTGCTGCGCGTCGCGATGTACGGCGTGGTGCTCTTCGCGCTCGGCTTCATCCCGGTCATCGGCCAGACCGTGATACCGGTCATCGGCTTCTGCGTCTCCGGGTTCTTCCTCGCCGAGGAGCTCACGGCCGTCGCCCTCCAACGCCGCGGCATCGAACTGAAGGACCGCCTCGCGCTGCTGCGCGGCAGGCGGCTGATGACCCTCGGCTTCGGGGTGCCGCTCGTCGTCGCCTTCCTGGTCCCAGTCGTCGCAGTGTTCCTCATGCCGGGGGCCGTTGCGGGGGCGACGCTGATGGCGCGGGACCTGGTCGGGCCGGAGCCGGCGCCCGACGACCGGGCCCCGGCTCCGTACACCTTCGACAAGGGCTGACGGCCCTACGGCGTCCGGATCTCCGTGATCGCGAGGCCGGGCGCGGCCGGGCCGGCGGTGGCGAGCAGGTCGCCGTCCGGGCCCCAGACACCGCTGTCGCCCGGGCAGTCCCCTATCGGGCTGACGCCCACGGCATTGGCGAGCACGACATACAGGCCGTTCTCGCGGGCCCGCACCGGGTAGACCGTCTCGAACGAGTCGTTCTCCGCTGTGAGCACGGAACTCGCCACGTACACCCGGCAGCCGTCCGCCGCGGCCCGCTCGGCGAGTTCCGGGAAGCGGTTGTCGTAGCAGACGGCCAGCGCGAAGCGGGTGCCGTCGAGCGTGAAGCGGCCGTCCTTGTCGCCCGCCGCGAAGACGTCGTTCTCCACGCCGTGCAGATGCACCTTGTCGTAGCGGGTGAGCAGGGCGCCGTCCGGGCCGATCACCAGCGCGGTGATGGCGGGCCGCCCCGACTCCGTGCTCACCGGACAGCCGAGCACGGCAGCGATGCCTCCGGTACGGCAGGCCTGACGTACCGGTTCGAGACGCGGATCGTCCTCGGTGAGCGTGAGCCCCGCGTCCTTGGCGATCAGCCCCACCTCGTACCCCGTGACCGCCAGTTCGGCGAACACGACGAGCCGGGCCCCCTGTGCGGCCGCCGACCGGATCAGGTCCGCCATGGCGCGGACATTGGCCCCGACGGCGCCGGGTACGGACGTGAACTGCGCTGCGGCTATCTTCATGCGTCCATCATCGCCCGGCAGTGATCCCGCCGGGTCGCCCCCGGCGGGATCAGTGTCACAAGGGTGATGGACCAGGGCCTTGACCGGTGTGGTGCGGGCCGTCGTGGCTTCCGGTCAGCCGAAGGACGCGGCCACCCGGATGATCTCCCGCACCTGGGCGACGATGTCCAGGCGGTTCCGTACGAACTCCGGATCCGTGACCTCCGTCGCGTTCCCCGTCCCGAACTGCAGGACCGGGGTGTGCACGTGGCCGCCGGGGACGGTCGCGCCCAGCCTGTCCCGCAGCAGGGTGGCGCGGTACGCGATCTCGTTCGAGAGGTAGTCGCCGCCGCCGCCCGAGCGGGCCGTGGAGCCGGGAGTCGGACCGTTCGCGCGGACCACCGGGTCCGTCCCGCCCGCCGGGACCTCCGTCACCTGGGTGTTGTCGAACACCGGGAAGCGACCCGTCGGGGCCGCGACGATCGCCGCGTACGGCAGTGTCGTCGTGGTCCACTGCGGCTGCGACGCGGGATCGCTCACCGGCACCGTCTCCGTGCGCGAGATGTTGTCGTTGTCGGGGAATCCGCCCCGCCATGCGCCGTTCGTGCGTTCGATGTCGAACCTGCCCACCCGCCCCTGGCTGACCGTCGTGAACACATCGACCTTCGGCAGTTGCGGGCGCAGCGTCCGCTCGACCGTGCCGTCGGCGAAGTCCTGCCAGCGGACGGGGAAGACGGCGGTCTCGATACGGGCCGTCGTGCCGTCGGCGGTACGGATCCAGGTGCCGTCCAGTGCCAGCGCGGCCGCCCCCGACGGATTGCTGATCCGGATGTCGCGGTCCAGCGTGAACGGGTCGAACCCGGTCATCACGATGCGCTTGATCCCCTTGCCCGCCGGAAGGCGCATCGAGTCCTGGCCCCGCGAAGAGCGCTCGAGCCGGTCCAGCAGCCGGGCCCGCTGCGCGTCCGTCAACGCGAACTCCGGCTGCCACTGCCGCAGTGCGGCCGTCATCCCGAGCCGCGCCCAGTACAGCGGTCGGTCGTCGTCCCGGCTCAGATCACCCGCCGCGGGTCCTCGGCCCTGTGCCCGGTCCACGGCCCTCTCCCACAGCGCACCTGAATGGTGCCGGACAGTCAGCTCGGTCTGCCGGTACGAGTGCACGGCGGCCAGCGCCCGCGTGAATTCCGGCGCCACGGTGCCGAATCCGCTGCGGCGCAGTATCTCCTGGGGGACGGCACGCTCCAGCCGCTGCTCCTCGGCGGTGAGCGGCTGGGCCGCCGCCGGCTGAGCGGCGGCGGGGGAAGGTGCGGTCAGACAGAGCGCCGTGGCGGCGAGCACGGTGACGCCGAAGGTGCGGAGGGGGGTGTGGGACGTGCGTATTCGGAGCACAAGAGTCCTTCCGTCGGAGTGCCGGAAGTATGTCGTCGGGCCCCTGCGCGCGACCAGGGCCGGGCCGGGCGAATGGCCTGGGTGCGGGAGCGGTCAGCCGCAGCGGCGGCCGGTGTTGATGCAGTTCACCGCCTGCTTCATCAGCGAGTTCGACATGGCGTTGATGAAGTCGCCGTGGTCGGTGACCGGTTTGTGGAACGACTCGGGGAAGCTGTCGACGGCGAAGCCGGTACTGCCCGCGAGGCCGTTGTAGGTGACACGCTGGACGAGCTGCGGGATCGGCCGGAACCCGGCGGGGCACCTGCCCGTGGCATCGGCGAAGGCGACATGGGAGCGGTGGTCGGCGCTGTCGGTGTTCTTGCCGTCCCAGCAGCTCTGGAACTTGGACACGCGCATCAGCCTGCTGCCCTGGGGGCAGATCGGGTACTTGTCCTTCAGCTCCACCCGGTTCTCGAAGCCGGTGCAGGTGAACCGGGCGTTGGCGTTCGCGCCGCCGTTCGCGTTGGCCTTGGCGTCACCGGTGATGATGCGCAGGAACCGGGGCATCGCGATCACCTTGGACCGCGGATTGCCGGTGAACTCCAGTGATACGGACGCGGGCGTGAGGATCCTGCCGATGTTGCCCTCCGCACCGCCGCCCTGCTGGTCGGCGTCGGACTCCTGGACGCCGCCGCGGTCGCGCAGCACGGGCCAGTAGTAGGTGGACCGGTCACCGTTGGTACAGGTGGTCCGGGCGGCCGCCAGCGACTCGTTGGTGGTGAAGCCGTCGACGCCGGTCGCGCCCACGTAGTCGTGGGTGTGGTGGGCACCGTTGGTCACCCCGGGGGCGACGATGACGTTGTCGGAGTTGAACTGTCCCTGGGCGTTGACACCGCACCGCGACCGGAAGGTGCCCCGCGAGGCCGAACGGCCGTTGCGTACGGGCCGGACGTTGGGCCGGACGGCGGTGATGTCCACGAAGTCCTCGGGCACGGGGCCGTTGCCGGCGGCCTGTCCCTGCTCACCTGCGGGGGCCTGCCCGGGACCTGGTGCGCCCGGGGACGGCTGACCGGCCCCCTGCTGCTGATCGCCTCCCGCCTTCACCTGTGTGTCTCCTGCGGCGAGCGTGCACTGCGAGAGGCTCTGCAGGTTCCGTGGCCGCTCGGCCCCCGCCCGCTCGACGGCCACCTCGATCCGCTCCAGCGCGGCCGAGCGTTTGGACCACAGGGAATCGAGGACGGTACGGGAGGACCCCGCCTTCCCCGAGGCCCACCGGGCGTCGGCCGCCCTGATGTCCTGCCGCAACGCGTCCAGGTTCCGGTGCACCTCGTCGCGTGCCTCCTCGGGTACCTCGGGCAGCCGGTCCTGGACCGAGGGACAGACGATGCCCCCGGCGCGCCGGGCGTCGGCGCTCCCGGCGTTGGCCGCCGCGTTGACGGCCACCAGACCGCCGCCTCCCAGCACCAGGCCGGCCACTGCGATGAGTGCCTTTCGCCGAGTGCGGTTCACCTTGTGCCGCTGGTTCATGACGTGTGCTCGCTCTCTGATGGGTCCGACCCGACGCCCGTATGCAGGACGAGGGCCCCCGTTGGCGGCTCACTCTGGCAACACGTCGACCCCGTGTACCCCAGGAGTCGCAGGGGTGTCACAGACTCGTAAGACCTAGGCAGGCGGCCGGGTGGCCGTGACGTTGCGGTAGGCGATCTCGGCCAGCCGCTGCTGTCCGTCCCGGCTCGGGTGGAACCAGTCCCAGCGGCTCAACTGCTCCCCCTCGAAGCGGTAGTTGAAGACCGCCCCGCCGTCGTAGCGGCAGCGCAGATCCTTGCCGCACACGTCCTTGAGCACCTTGTTGTACGCCATGACCCGCTGGTGGACGCTCTCGCGCCGCTCCTGCGCCGTGGTGCTCAGGTCGTTGGCGTCGCCCAGCATGGTGGCGCAGATGCCCAGCCGCCAGATCTGGCTGCCCAGCGGATCACTCCGGCCGGTCGACCACAGGCGCTTGAGGTCCGGCACGCTCGAGACGTAGACATGGGCCTTGGGGGCGCCTTGGCGCAGACGGGCGAGCGACGTGACGAAGGACGTCCGGAAATCGTCCACCGGGGTCATCCGGTCGACCGTGTCGGCGCAGGCGTCGTTGGCGCCCACCATCACCGTGACCAACTCCGGCTTCTTGGCGGCGGCCCGGGTCATCTGCTCGGGAAGCTCGGCCACGTGGGCCCCGGAGCGTGCGAAGTTCCAGCTGTGCGTGGTCACCGCCCGCTCACCGAGCAGGCGCAGCGCCAGGCTCCGTACGGTGTTGTCGGTGCCCGTGGCCCAGGAGACCTCGGGGCAGTCCGCGAACACCATGCAGGCGTCGAAGCCGCGGGTGATCGAGTCGCCGACCGCGGCGAGTGAGTTCGGGCTGCGGTCCCACACCGGTGTGGGTCTCGGCGCGGGCCGTGTGGGCGCCCCCGAGCGCCGCCCGTCGGTGGACGGTGTGGCGTCGCACCCGGCCAGCGCGCCGCCGGCCGCGAGAAGCGCGGTGGCCGTCATGACTGCGGTTACTGTGCGTGAGCGGTGCGTCCGACTGCTCTGCCGCATGCCCCGATCCCCTCCGTATCAACGGCATCTGACGCCCTGTGACGTCCTGGCGAGTGAAAGCTTCGTGCGTACGGGCTCAGGACCGACAGTACGTCAACCCTCGGGGGTTCTCGCACGGTAGCTTTTCCCCTGTCGACCCAGAGGCTGCACTTCGCCCATCGGCCCCAGTAAATTACATCGCGTCACATCCTGTCCCTTTTGTAGGGATTGGCGCATGATGCTGTTTACTGAGACCGCTGGGAAGGCGATCCTCGTCCCACACTGGAGGTCCCGGTGACGACACGTGGCGTTCTGTACGTTCACTCCGCACCTCGCGCGCTGTGCCCGCACGTCGAGTGGGCGATCGCGGGAGTGCTCGGCGTGCGGGTCCAGCTCGACTGGATCCGTCAGCCGGCATCACCCGGCACCTGGAGAGCCGAGTTCTCCTGGCAGGGCGCGGTCGGCACGGCCGCCAAGCTCGCCTCGGCGCTACGAGGCTGGCATCTGCTGCGCTTCGAGGTCACGGCCGAGCCGTGTGCCACGGCGGAGGGTGAGCGCTACAGCGCGACGCCCGACCTGGGCATCTTCCATGCGGTCACCGGTATCCACGGCGACATCCTGATCCCCGAGGACCGCCTGCGCGCGGCGCTGGGCCGCGCATCCCAGGGCGGGACGGACCTGGAGGCCGAGATCGCCAGGCTGCTCGGCAAGCCGTGGGACGACGAACTGGAGCCCTTCCGGTACGCGGGCGAGGGTGCCCCGGTCCGCTGGCTCCACCAGGTCGTCTAGCGCTTTCCCTCGTCCCCCTGTTCCTGCCGGTCCAGTTCCGTGAGCAGCCGGCGCAGAAAGCCGCGCGCGGCCGCGATCTCCCGCTCGGGCAGCGCCTGGACGAGCGTGCGGTGCCGCTCGGTGGCCCGCTCGGTGACCTTCGCGAGGACGTTGCGCCCACCGGGTGTGAGTGCCAGCAGGGGTGATCCCTTGTGGTCGGGGTTGTCGGTGTACGCGGCGTGCCCGAGCTCCACGAGGTCGTTGGCCACACGCTGCACGTTCTGCCGGGACACGCCGAGACGGCGGGCGGCCTGCGGCACGGTGAGTGCCTCCTCCGACATGACGCTCAGGACCTGCCACCGGGCCTGGGTGAGTCCTTCGGTCTGCGCGGTCCGCTCGCCCAGCCGCCGCAACGCTCCCGCGGCCTCGAACACATCGGCCACCAGCAGTGCCATCTCGTCCGGCGCGGCGTCGGAATGGCCTCCGGGCATGGGGACTCCTTTGACAACATGTTGTCTGTATGTGAAGGTGTTGTCATTCTAGTCGGGGGTGAACCGTCAGGAGAAACACCATGACCAGGGTCGATCTGTACCGGAACGTTCACATGGGGCAGCGCGCCCGTCTCTTCGCACTCGCGGTCGAGGTCGGTGCCGCGGACCACGCCGAGCAGAGCGTCATGGAGGAGCTCACGCAGCGCTGCCTGGCCATGACACAGGAGCTCCGCGAACACGCCGACCACGAGGACACCTATGTCCACCCGCTGCTGCGGGACCGGGCGCCGCGGGCGGCCGACGCGCTGGACGGCGAGCATGTACGGCTCGACGCGGCACTCGCCGCACTCGACGAGCGGGCGCGGGCCCTGCCGAAGGAGCCGCCGGCGTCACGCCCCTCGGCAGGGCACGCGCTCTATCTGGCGCTGAACGAGCTGATCAGCGCCTATCTCGCGCACCTGCACACCGAGGAGACCGTCGCGATGCCCGCCCTGTGGGAGCGCTGCGGCGACGACGAACTGGGCGCCGTGTTCGGTGCCTTCCGCGCCTCCCGTACGCCCGAGGAGGCCCTCGCCGATCTGCGCCGTATGCTCCCGTCGCTCCCTCCCGCGGACCGGGCCGCCATAGTGGGTGCCACGCTCGCCGACGGCCCCGGCACCGAGGCGGGCCGTACGCTCGCCGCGCTCTCCACCACTCTCGCTCCCGCCCAACGCGCCCGTCTCTACGCGGACTTGGGTGCTCCGGAGGCCTGGGCGGCCGCCCAAGTCGCCTAGGCCCTGTCCGGGCGATCTTCGAGGTCAGCCTGCGGCGTCAGATGCGTGGGGTCTCCCCAGGCCCGCCAGGGTCGAGGCGTGGGGTCTCTCCAGGCCTGCCAGGGCCGAGGTGTGGGGTCTCCCCGGGCCTGCCAGGGCCGAGGTGTGGGGTCTCTCCAGGCCTGCCAGGGCCGAGGCGTGGGGTCTCTCCAGGCCTGCCAGGGCCGAGGCGTGGGGTCTCCCCGGGCCTGCCAGGGCCGAGGTGTGGGGTCTCTCCAGGCCTGCCAGGGCCGAGGTGTGGGGTCTCTCCAGGCCTGCCAGGGCCGAGGTGTGGGGTCTCCCCAGGCCTGCCAGGGCCGAGGGGACGCATCGCAACGCTAGGGGCACCGCCCGGCCGGAGGCCGGGGGAGATCGCCCGCGTACCGGACGTACGCGGGCGACTGGGACAACACAGCGAGGTGCCGCAGCTGTCGTCGCGCGCACGACAAGATCGCCCCGGACAGGGCCTGGCGCGAGCGTGTTCGCCCCGCCCGCACGAAGCGGGTCCGGCTCCCGCAGGGGAACCGGACCCGCTTTCGTGCGTCGGACAGGCGTCAGACCGTGCGGAACGCCAGCACCACGTTGTGGCCGCCGAAGCCGAACGAGTTGTTGATCGCCGCGATCGTGCCCTCAGGGAGGGGACGGGGCTCGGCGCGGACGATGTCCGCGTCGACCGTCTCGTCCAGGTCGTCGACGTTGATCGTGGGCGGAGCCGTGCGGTGGTGCAGCGCCAGCACCGTCGCCACCGTCTCGATGCCGCCCGCGCCGCCCAGCAGATGACCCGTCATCGACTTCGTGGCGGAGACCGCCACATGGTCGAGGTCGTCACCCAGGACGCTGCGCAGCGCCTTGATCTCGGCGACGTCACCCTGCGGCGTCGACGTGGCGTGTGCGTTGAGGTGCACCACCTCGGCGGGCTTGAGGTCCGTGGTGTCCAGCAGGTTGCGCAGCGCCGCGGCGATACCGCGGCCCGTCGGCTCCGGCTGCGCGATGTGGTGGCTGTCCGCGGACAGGCCCTGGCCCAGCACCTCGCAGTAGACCTTCGCACCACGCGCCGACGCGTGCTCCGCCGACTCCAGGATCACCACGCCCGCGCCCTCGCCGAGGACGAAGCCGTCCCGGGCGGTGTCGTACGGACGCGAGGCCTTCTCGGGCTCGTCGTTGTTCTTGGACATCGCCATCATGTTGGCGAACGCCGCGATGGGCAGCGGGTGGATGGCCGCCTCGGTGCCGCCGGCGACGACCACATCGGCGCGGCCGGTGCGGATCATCTCCACCGCGTAGCCGATCGCCTCCGCGCCCGACGCGCACGCCGAGACCGGGGTGTGCACGCCCGCCTGGGCGTTCACCTCGAGGCCGACGTTGGCGGACGGACCGTTCGGCATGAGCATGGGGACGGTGTGCGGGGAGACACGGCGTACGCCCTTGTCCTTCAGCACGTCGTACTGGTCGAGCAGCGTCGTCACACCGCCGATACCGGACGCGATCACCGCACCCAGCCGCGCGGGCGCGACCTGGTCGTCCTCGCCCGCCGCAGCGGTGAAACCGGCGTCGGCCCACGCCTCGCGCGCCGCGATGACCGCGAACTGGGCCGAGCGGTCCAGCTTGCGGGCGAGCGGGCGCGGCAGGACCTCGCCCGGGTCGACCGCCGCGGGTGCGGCGATACGGACCGGCAGTTCGGCGAAGCGCTCGCCCTCCAGGGGCTTCACTCCGGAACGTCCGGCGAGCAGACCTTCCCAAGTCGATGCGCTGTCGCCACCCAGCGGTGTGGTTGCGCCGATACCGGTGACGACCACGGTGCGATTGGTCGAGTTCACAGGAATTCTTTCTCCACGTATAGGGGGTGCGGAATGTGCACGGCGCCACCGAGGGTGGCGACGAGCGCGACTCGGGCCGGAGGTGTTACTTGCCGACCTGGTGCTTCGCGATGTAGTCCGCGGCGTCGCCGACGGTCTTCAGGTTCTTGACGTCCTCGTCCGGGATCTTGACGTCGAAGCGCTCTTCGGCGGCGACGACGACCTCGACCATGGACAGCGAGTCGACGTCCAGGTCGTCGGTGAAGGACTTGTCCAGCTGGACGTCCTCGACCGGGATACCGGCGATCTCGTTGACGATGTCGGCGAGACCGGCGACGATCTCTTCCTGCGTGGCGGCCATGTTGGCGCTCCTTCGGTGTGTATCTGAGGGTGTGGCAGCAGCCGTCCGGAAGATCCGTACGGTGCCTAGGGGAGGGTAACGACCGTCGCGGCGTAGACGAGACCCGCCCCGAAGCCGATGACGAGCGCGGTGTCACCGCTCTTCGCCTGACCGGTCGCCAGAAGCCGCTCCATCGCGAGCGGGATCGAGGCGGCCGACGTGTTGCCGGTGGTTTCCACATCGCGGGCGACCGTGACATGCTCCGGCAGCTTCAGAGTCTTCACCATCGAGTCGATGATCCGCATGTTTGCCTGGTGCGGGATGAAGACGTCCAGGTCGTCCGAGGTGATCCCGGCCGCGTCCAGCGCCTGCTGGGCGACCTTCGCCATCTCGAACACGGCCCAGCGGAACACCGCTTGGCCCTCCTGCGTGATGGCAGGGAACTTCGCGACATCACCGGTGCGGTAGTCCGACCACGGAACGGTCTGCTTGATCGTCTCGGACTTGTCGCCCTCCGAGCCCCAGACGGTCGGGCCGATCATCGGCTCCTTCGCCGGGCCGACGACGACAGCGCCCGCGCCGTCCCCGAACAGGAAGGCCGTCGCGCGGTCCTCCAGGTCGGTCAGGTCACTGAGCCGCTCCACGCCGATGACGAGGACGTACTCCGCCGAGCCTTCGACCACCATGCCCTTGGCCAGGGTCAGGCCGTAGCCGAAGCCCGCGCAGCCCGCCGAGATGTCGAACGCCGCCGGCTTCACCGCGCCGATCTTGTCCGCGATCTCCGTGGCGACGGCCGGGGTCTGCTTGAAGTGCGACACGGTGGAGACGATCACGCCGCCGATCTGCTCCGGGGTGATCCCGGCGTCGGCGATCGCCTTGCCGGACGCCTCCACCGACATCGCGCACACGGTCTCCTCGTCGGAGGCCCAGTGGCGCGTCGCGATGCCCGAACGCGAGCGGATCCACTCGTCGGACGAGTCGATCGTCTCGAGGATCACCTCGTTGGGCACCACCCGGGTCGGGCGGTAGCCGCCGACTCCCAGAATGCGTGCGTACGGCGCGCCCTGACTGGGCTTGATCTTGGCCATGCTCTACGGCTCCTTGTCAGGCACCCGCCGCGTCAGCGGCAGATGCACCGGTCTCGGCGAGCAGCGTGCGGGCCGCGTCGAGGTCGTCCGGGGTCTTCAGCGCCAGCGTCCGCACACCCGGCAGCGCACGCTTGGCGAGACCGGTGAGGGTGGCGCCGGGGCAGACCTCGATCAGGGCGGTGACGCCCTGCTCCTTGAAGGTCTCCATGCACAGGTCCCAGCGGACCGGGTTGGCGACCTGGCCGACCAGACGGGAGATGACGTCGGCGCCGTCGGCGACGATCTGCCCGTCCCTGTTCGAGACATAGGGGACGGCCGGGTCGGACACCGTGAGGGTCGTCGCGGCGCCCTCCAGGGTCGCGACCGCGGGCGCCATGTGGTGCGTGTGGAACGCGCCGGCCACCTTCAGGGCGATCACCCGCGCCTTCTCCGGCTTGTCCTCGGCGAGCGCGGCGAGCTGCTCGGCGGTTCCGGCGGCGACGATCTGACCCGCGCCGTTGACGTTCGCCGCAGTCAGGCCGAGCTTCTCGAGGTGGGCCACCACCTGGTCCGGGTCGCCGCCGAGCACCGCGGACATACCCGTCTCGGTGACCGCGGCGGCCTCGGCCATCGCAAGTCCCCGGGTGCGGACGAAACGCAGCGCGGCGGTGTCGTCGAGGACACCCGCGAGCGCGGCGGCGGTGATCTCACCGACGCTGTGACCGGCGACCGCACCGGGAGCCACCTCGCCGAGGGCGGCGGCCGACAGCAGACCGGCGGCCACCAGCAGCGGCTGCGCGACGGCCGTGTCGCGGATCTCGTCCGCGTCGGCCTTGGTCCCGTAGTGGGCGAGGTCGAGCCCGATCGCGTCGGACCAGGCCGCAATGCGGTCGGCGGCGCCGGGGAGGTCGAGCCAGGGAGTCAGGAAGCCGGGCGTCTGAGCGCCTTGGCCGGGAGCGACGAGTACGAGCACCCTCACACTCTCTCTTGTGGACGGCTCCAAACGCCCGTGGGGACAGGGACGAAGAACCGTCAGGGGAATTGTTGGTGTCCGACAAAAGTTTAGGACTGGGCATCCCCGTCGGCCAGACGCCCGAGGATGAGTGCGATCCGCAGCGTGAACGCAGAGCGAACGTCCGAGGGCGACCATCCGGTGACGTCGGTCACACGTCGCAGCCGGTAGCGCACGGTGTTGGGATGCACGAAGAGCATCCGCGCCGCGCCTTCGAGACTGCTCGCCTGCTCCAGATAGACACTGAGGGTCTCCAGCAGCGCCGAGCCCGCCTCCTCCAGCGGTCTGTAGATCTCCTCCACCAGCTGCTCGCGCGCAGCGGGGTCCGCCGCGATAGCACGCTCCGGAAGCAGATCATCCGCGAGAACCGGCCGCGGCGCGTCCTGCCACGCCGAGCAGGCCTTGAGTCCGGCTGCCGCGGCCTGTGCGGACCGGGTCGCGGCGAGCAGGTCGGGAACGATGGGACCTGCGACGACCGGGCCCGCCGCATACGGTCCGATCAGCGCCTTCGCCACATGGAGCGGATTGTCGCTGCCGCCCGCGATGACCACCAGCCGGTCGCCGAGCACGCCGGTGAGCACCTGGAGCTTGGCGTGCCGCGAGGCCCGGCGGATCGCCTCCACCGTCAGCTCGCTGTCCCCGTCCGGGGCGGTGCCGAGGATCACACACACATGCTCCGGGGAGTTCCACCCGAGCGCGGCGGCGCGCGAGACGGCGCCCTCGTCCGCCTCGCCGGACAGCACCGCGTTCACCACGAGCGACTCGAGACGGGCGTCCCACGCGCCGCGTGCCTCTGCGGCCTGCGCGTACACCTGCGCGGTGGCGAACGCGATCTCCCGTGCGTACACCAGCAGCGCCTCACGTAGCACCGACTCGTCGCCGGGTGCGGCGACCTCGTCGATCGCGGCCTCCATGACCTCGATGGTGGTGCGCACCATCTCCACGGTCTGGCGCAGGGTGATCGCCCGGGTCAGCTCCCGCGGAGCGGTGCCGAAGACATCGGTCGAGATCGCCTGCGGGGTCTCAGGGTGCCGGAACCACTCGGTGAACGCGGCGATACCGGCCTGGGCGACCAGGCCGATCCACGACCGGTTCTCCGGGGGCATGGCCCGGTACCAGGGCAGCGTCTCGTCCATGCGGGCGATGGCGTTCGCGGCCAGCCGGCCGGACGACTGCTCCAGCCGGCGCAGGGTCGCATTGTGCGGATGGGGAGGATTCGCTGCAGGTACGGGCACGGGGACAAGAGTGCCTTATCAGGACGCCTGGGCGGAGTGCAGGGGTTCTCTTCCATCGAGTCGGGTGCTGCGGCGGCCCGGCTACGGTGGAGGCGTGATTTCCGTTCGGCGCGCCGATGAGCGCTACCGCGGCGGGGACTCGGCCTCGGGCATCGAGTCCCTGCACGCCTTCTCCTTCGGGCGGCACTACGACCCGGACAACCTCCGCTTCGGCGCGATCCTCGCGTGCAACGAGGAGCGGCTCGCACCCGGCGCCGGGTTCGACGAGCATCCGCACAGCCACACCGAGATCGTCACCTGGGTCGTCGAGGGCGAGCTCACCCACCGCGACTCGGCCGGCCATGCCACCGTCGTACGGCCCGGGGACGTCCAGCGGCTCAGCTCGGCGGGCGGGGTGCGGCACGTCGAGCGCAACGACGGCGAGCTGCCGCTGGTGTTCGTGCAGATGTGGCTCGCCCCGCTGGAGCCGGGCGGCGAGCCGGCGTACGAGATCGTGCGCGGCATCGCCGACTCCACCCCGTACGCCCTCCCGCAGGCCGGCGCCATGCTCCACGTCCGCCGCCTCGCCGCCGGCGAACGCACCGCCGTGCCGGACGCGCCGCTGGTGTACCTGCATGTCGTACGCGGCCGAGTGCGGCTGTCCGAGCACGGGTTGGGTGCCGGTGACGCCGTGCGGATCACCGGTGCCGAGGGCCTGGAACTCACCGGCGCCGAGGCCGCGGAGGTTCTGCTGTGGGAGCTCACGGGCTGAGCTCGCCCGCCGTCTCCTGAGGCCCCTCAGCGCAGGGCACTCGTCGCCTGCCAGTCGGCCCACGACAGGTTCCAGTCGCCGAAGCCGTTCCCCGGGGCGACCGTGCCCTTGGTTTCCGCGCCCTTGATCTCGAACGGGTCGCCGACCCGCACCTGGCCGTAGAACCACGCGGCGTCGGCGTCGCTCATGCCGATGCAGCCCGAGCTCATGTTCGCCTTGCCGAACCACTTGGCGTTCCACGGCGCCGCGTGCGCGTACATCCCGGACCAGGTCAGGCGCATCGAGTGCTCGACCATCTTGTCGTAGGCGTCACCGAGGCCCACCGTCTCGGAGTTCATGTTGATCGTGCCCTCCTTCGCCATCAGCACCGCGGTCCCGCGCCAGGAGCGCTTGTCGCCGCCGGGGGTGCCGCCCGAGACCGGGATCTTCCGTACAGCCTTGCCGTCGCGCTCCAGGGTCAGCTGATGGCGGTCGAGGTCGACCTTGACGATCTGACGCGCACCGATGGTGAAGGTGGTCGAGTAGTCGCGTACGAACCAGCCGCCGGCCGCTCCCGAGTCGGTGCCGTTCAGCTGCGCGTCGAGGGTGACCTCGGTGCCGGGCTTCCAGTACTCCTTGGGCCGCCAGTCCACCCGGTCCCGGCCGGACCAGTCCCGCATCCAGCCCCATGACCCCTCGGTGTTCTCCGAGGTGGTGACCTTCAGCTGCTTCTCCACCTCTGCCTTGTTCTTCACCGGGTTGTCGAAGACCAGGGAGATCGGCTGGGCGACGCCCACGGTGTTTCCGGTACCCGGACGCCAGTCGACCTTGTTGACCTTGCCGGCCGCGGCGGTGGCGAAGGAGTGCTTGCTCGTACCGGTGGCGCCGTCCTTGGTGCGGGTCGCCGCCGTGACCGAGTACGCGCCACCCGGCACCGTCCTGCGGTCCGAGGTCCACCGCGCACCGTCGGTCGAGACCTTCCCGGTGAGCGCGCGGCCCTTGGCATCGGTGACCGTGACCTCGGTGAGCCTGCCGCCGGTCGCGGTGACCACCACCGGTTCGCCCGGCTTCGCCTGCCGCCCTTCGGGTCTCACGGTGACGGTCGCGGGCCGGTCACCGGCGGGCCTGCCACCGGGCTTGTCGTCCGGCGCGGAGGTGCTGACAGATGAGCAGGCGGCGAGCGGGACGAGTACGAACGCCGCGGCCGCACGGCGCACAGATATGTGACGCAACGGAAGACCTCCGTCGGGAGTTTGGTGGGATATCGCGACTCTAGGACGGAGAAAGCGCAGGTGAGCGGCGCGAGAGCAATGTGACGGCGACTGGTGAGGAACGGTCATGGTCCGGTCACAATCGCCGCGCGGGACGGTCATGCGCGGCTGTGAGCATCCTCGGCGTTCCCCACAGAGAGGCTGACACCGTGTCTGCGCTGCTCGTGAGACCCGGCCGTGGTCAGGACGACCGACGCCGGGAAACCCTGCTGGAGCCCGTCACCGCCGAGACCTACCGCGCGTTCCTCGCCTCCCGGGCGGGCGGCGCGCTGGGGGCAGGCTTTCTCCAATGCCCGTCCTGGGCCCAGGTCAAGGAGGGCTGGCGCGCCCAACTGCTCGGCTGGGGCGCGGACCCGGCCGCCGGGAAGCTGACGGGCGTGGCGCTCGTGCTGCTGCGGCAACTCCCGGGCACCCGCCGCTTTTTCGCCTACCTCCCCGAAGGGCCGGTCGCCGACTGGGCCGACCCGGACATCGACGGCTGGCTCGACCCGCTGCTGAGCCATCTGCGGGCGGCGGGCGCCTTCGCCGTGCGTATCGGCCCCTCGCCCGCGTACCGCCGCTGGGACGCCGCCCGGCTCAAGTCCCTCACCGGGCCCGGCCGGCGCCTCGCCGACGTCCTTGCCTGCGAGGTCGACCCGCTCGGCACGACGGTCGCCGAACGGCTGCGGACGCGCGGCTGGAAACGCTGCGGAGAGGACGGCGGCGGGGGCGACGGTGACGCGCAGCCTCGCCATGTCTTCCAGGTGCCGCTCGCCGGACGCACCACCGACGACCTGTGGTCCGGCCTCAACCAGGAGTGGCGGCGCAACGTCCGCCGCGCGCAGAAGGCGGGGGTGGAGGTGGTGGTGGGCAGCGCCGCGGACCTTCCCGAGTTCTACCGGCTGCTGCGTATCACCGAGGAGCGCGACGGTTTCCGGCTCGGCCGCTCGCTCGCGTACTACGAGCGTCAGTACGCGGTCCTCAACGCCGAGGAGCCGGGCCGGATGAAGCTGTATCTCGCGCGCCACGACGGCGAGACGCTGGCCGCCCACACCATGATCACGGTCGGCCGGCGGGTCTGGTACCAGACCGGTGCGTCCGCCGACCACCGCCGAGACGTCCGCCCCTCCAACGCCCTGCAGTGGCGGATGCTGCTCGACGCCCACGCACTCGGCGCCGACGTCTACGACATGCGCGGGGTACCCTCCACCCTCGACCCTGACGACCGCCCGTTCGGACTGCTGCGCTGGAAGCTCGGCACCGGAGGACAGGTCGTCGAGACGCTGGGGGAATGGGAGAGACCATTGGGCGGGACGGCCAACCACACGCTGTACCGGGCTTTCCAGGCGTACATGGCGCGCCGATGAGCGCGAGCGGGGCCGCACGCGCGGACGCATCGGCCGCCACGGGGGCGGCCGATGGCGAGCGTGGTGCGGTGTCCGGTGAGGCACAGCCCGCCGCGGCACCCGCGGGTGCGGGTGTACCGGCCGTCACGGGGGCGGCCGGAACGGAGGACCCCGCGGGGTCCGGCACCGCCGCACCTGCTGCGGGCCGGGTGCCGGCCCGAGCAGAAGCGGTCGCGGCAGCCACGGCCGAAGGCCCGCCGCCGCGCGGCGGCGGCGCGCGTTCCGGCCGCACGGACGGTGCCGGCGGATCCGTACCCACCGGACCGGCGGGTGCCGAAAGCCACTTCGCGGCCGGGGCCGTGACCACCATGGCCCCCGGTGCGGGGGCTCCTCCCCGTGACGGCGACGGCGCACGGTCCGGCGGCGGGTACGACGTGGCCCAGGGCACTGTGGGGTCCGGCACCGCCGCACCGGGTGCGGGCCAGGTGCCTGCCCGGACCGGGGCGGTCGCGGCAGCCGAGGCCGGAGGCGGCGCGCCGCGCGGCGGTGACGGCGGGTCCGTCGCCGACGGGCCCCGGGGCGCCGCCGGTCCCGCGGTCGAGGGCCGCCCGCAGTCCGTGCTGCGCAGCGGTGTCCTGATGGCCGCCGGGTCCGTCGTCTCGCGTGCCACCGGGTTCGTCCGGTCCGCGGTCGTCGCCGCGGCCCTCGGCGTCGGGCTCACCGCCGACGGCTACGCGGTCGGCAACACCGTGCCCACCGTGGTCTACATGCTCCTCCTCGGCGGCGCGCTGAACGCGGTCTTCGTGCCCGAGCTGGTCAAGGCCGCCAAGGAGCACGACGACGGCGGCACGGCCTACACCGACCGGCTGCTCACCGTCTGCGTCCTCGCCCTGCTGGCGATCACCGCCGCGGCCGTCTGGGCCGCGCCGCTCGTCATCGACATGTACACCGACTACCCCGGCCCCCAGGCCACCATGACGGTCGCCTTCGCCCGCTACTGCCTGCCGCAGATCTTCTTCCTCGGGCTGTTCACCCTCCTCGGGCAAGTACTGAACGCCCGCGGCCGGTTCGGCGCGATGATGTGGACACCGGTCCTCAACAACGTCGTCGTCATCGGCGTGTTCGGGCTGTATCTGGTGACCGGCGACGGCGGCACGCTCACTGCCGGCGAGACCGCACTCCTGGGCTGGGGCACCACTGCCGGGATCGCCGTCCAGGCCCTTGCGCTCGCCCCCGCCCTGCGCGCGGCCCGATTCCGCTTCCGGCCCCGCTTCGACTGGCGCGGCAGCGGGCTGACCCGGCCGCTGCGTTCGGCCGGCTGGCTGGTGCTGCTGGTGCTCACCAACCAGCTCGCGTACTGGGTGACGACCAGGCTGGCGACGGATGCGGGCAGGCACGCGGTGGACCAGGGCATCGACGGCGGCGCCGGGTTCAGCGCGTACAACAACGCCTATCTGCTGTGGGCCGTACCGCACGGCATCGTCACCGTGTCGCTGGTCACCGCGCTGCTGCCGCGGATGAGCGGCGCCGCGGCGGACGGCGACACGGCGGGCGTGCGGCGCGACGTGTCGTACGCCCTGCGCAAGAGCGCCGCGATCGTGGTGCCCGCCGCGTGCGCGCTGGCGGCCCTCGCGCAGCCCGTGATGGCGCTCGTCTTCCAGTACGGCAGAACCGGCGCCGACGACATCGCCGTGATGGCGGGCATCCTGGTGGCGTTCGCACCCGGACTCGTCGCCTTCTCCGGCCAGTACGTCCTCTCCCGCTCGTTCTACGCCCTGTCCGACACCCGCACGCCGTTCCTGCTCAACCTGGTGATCGCGGGCCTCAACTCGGCGCTGTCCGCGACGGCGTACGCCCTGTTGCCCGCACGCTGGGCCGTGACGGGCATGGCAGGGGCGTACTCGCTGGCGCTGTGGGCGGGCTGGGCGGTCACGGCGTACGTCCTCAACAGGCGGCTCGCACCGGCGTCAGGACGCGCCCCACGGCTGTGGCGTTCGGCGACCGCGGCAGCCCAGGCCCGGCTGCTGCTCGCCGCCGCCCCGGCCGCCGTGCTCGGGTACGCCGCGGCCCGCTGGGCGGCCGGGGCCGGACCGGCCGCCGCCACCGCGGGCGGCGCGGCAGCCCTCGCGCTGACCTTCGTGCTCCTCGCCCGCCCGCTGCGGCTCACCGAAATCGACGCCCTGCTCACCGGCGTCCGCGGACGTCTCGCCCGCCGCTGAACCTCACCTGGGGATACTCCATACATGCCTCGCGTCCTGCTCATAGAAGACGACCCCTCCGTACGGGAGGGGGTCGAACTCGGCCTGCGCCGCCGCGGTCACGACATACGGACGGCCGCCACGGGTGAGGCCGGGCTCGCCGCGCTCGGTGAGTTCCGGCCCGATCTGCTCCTGCTGGATCTGATGCTGCCCGGTATGAACGGCGTCCAGGTCTGCCGGAAGGTCCGGGAGACCAGCCAGCTGCCGATCATCATGCTCACCGCACGCGGCGACGACTTCGACGTCGTCGTCGGGCTCGAGGCCGGTGCCGACGACTACATCGTCAAACCCGCCCGGACCGAGGTGATCGAGGCCCGTATCCGGGCCGTGCTGCGGCGGATCGAGGACACCGGAGGCGGCAGACCCTCCGTCGAGTTCCACGGCGAGCTCGCCATCGACCGCGCCGGGCTCACCGTCGCCAAGTCCGGGCAGCGCCTCACGCTCGCGCCCTCCGAGCTGAGGCTGCTGCTGCATCTCTGCGCCGCCCCCGAGCAGGTGTTCAGTCGGCAGCAGCTGCTGGAACATGTGTGGGAGCACAGCTACCACGCCGACGCGCGGCTCGTCGACGCCTGTGTACGGAGGCTGCGGAACAAGATCGAGGACACGCCCGGCAGCCCCCGCTACATCCAGACTCTGCGGGGCTTCGGCTACCGCTTCGGACCGCTGTGAGGCTCCGCCGCGGTATGACCGCGAGCATGCGCGACACGGCCACCACGGACACGGCCACCCCGGGCGCGGACGTCGCCGGCGGAGACGTCCCGGGGGCGGACTCAGCTGCGGCAGGCCACGCGCCCCCGAGCCGCACGCGCACAGGCCCGACGCGCGGCGGCAGGGCGAGCGCCCGCTCGGCGCGCCGTGTCCTCGCGTTCGGCCTGCGCACCCGCCTCGTGCTCGCCTTCCTGCTGGTCGCGGCGGTCAGCGCCGCGACGACCGCCACGCTCACCTACCGCGAGGCGCGCAACGCGGTGCTGGTCACGGCCCAGGACACGGCGGTCACGTCGTTCCGCGACCGTGTCCAGCTGCTCGGTGTCGAACTGCCGCTGGATCGTCGCGGACTGCAGGACGAGCTGCGCGACATGGCCCGCAAGGGCAAGCCCCACCCGTGGATCGTCTTCGCCGAGTACGGCTCGCTGCGGATCTCCTCCGGGACCAGACCCACCTCGGGCGTGATCACCCCCGAGCTGCGCCGCACCGCACTCACGAGTCCGCACGGAAGCTTCGAACGGGTCGTCAAGGACGGTGTCCCGTATCTGACCATCGGCATGCCCGCCGTCTTCAAGGTCGGCCCCAACGGCGTCCTGCACAGCGGTCTGACCCTGTTCGCCGTGATGCCGATGACCGACGAGCAGGCCAATGTCGAGGCTCTGGTCACCGCGGCCAGGGACGGCGCGCTGCCTGCCCTGGCGGTGGCGCTGGTCCCCGCACTGCTCGCCTCGCGCAGCGTGCTGCGACCCGTCCGCGAACTGCGCAAGGCCGCGGGCAACATGGGCAGCGGTCGCCTCGACACCCGGATCCAGGTCCGGGGAAGGGACGAACTGGCCGATCTGGCCAGCACGTTCAACGAGTCCGCGGCCGCGCTCGAACACTCCGTCGACGAACTGAGGCAGGCCGAGGCCCGCGCCCGCCGTTTCGCCTCGGACGTCTCGCACGAACTGCGCACCCCGCTCGCCGGGATGCTCGCCGTCACCGAGGTCCTCGACGAGGACGCGGACCGGCTCGACCCCGACACCGCGAGGGCCGTCCGGCTGATCAGCGCCGAGACCGGGAAGCTCGCCGTGCTGGTCGAGGATCTGATGGAGATCTCCCGCTTCGACGCCCGCGCGGCCGAGCTCAACACCGACGAGGTCGACGCCGCCGAGGCGATCCGCAAGACCCTGCAGAACCGGCACTGGACCGACGACCGGATCCGCACCGAGCTGCCCCACGGCATCCGCGCGCGTCTCGACCCGCGCCGCTTCGATATCGTGGTCGCCAATCTCGTCGGGAACGCGCTCAAGCACGGCGGCGCGCCTGTCACCGTACGGCTGCGCGCCGAGACGGGCGCGGACGGTGCGGCCGTGCTGGTCACCGAGGTGGAGGACAGCGGACCCGGCATCCGGCACGACGTGCTGCCGCACATCTTCGACCGCTTCTTCAAGGCCGATGCCGCCCGTACCCGCTCGGCGGGCAGCGGACTGGGACTCGCGATCACGCAGGAGAACGTACGGCTGCACGGCGGCACGGTCCGGGCTGCGAATGCGCCCGGAGGCCGGGGCGCGGTCTTCACCGTCGAGATACCTCTCACGGCGGCGACGGAGGCCACGCCATGAGACGACTGCGCTGTGCCGCCGCGCTGCTCGCGGCCGCCCCGGTGCTCACCGGCTGCGGTATCCAGGAGACCGATGTCGTCGAGGCGGGCGGTCCCGCCACCATCCAGGTCTTTCCCCAGAGCTCGACCGGGATGGTGCTCTTCTTCCGCTCTCCGGACGGGAAGCTGTTGCCCGTGATCCGTTCCCTGGAAGGGGAGTTCGAGGATCCGCAGAGCCCGGGGGCGTCGACCGGCGACACGCTCTCGGTGCTGTTCGCGGGTCCGGCCGAGCGGGACCGCGCGGCCGGACTCACCACCGGTCTGCCCGAACTGCCCCCCGGCGCCACGCTGCGCGCAGCGCCGCCCGACCCGAGCGGGGTCGAGGTCACCGTGCCGATCGCGCTCGGCCGCCTCGACGACACCGCGCTGCGCCAGCTGGTCTGCACGATCGCGTTCAGCGAGGACCCCGAGGGGCTCACGCCGGTCCACCTCCGGGGCACGGACGGCCCGCTGGAACGGGCCAACTGCGACGCCGACATCGACCTAGGCGTCCTGCCGCGTCCGACCGCACGGCCGAGCTAGCCGCGCCCACCGAACGGACCCCGCCCGGAACGGGTGGTCATCGCGCTGCGCCGGCAAGCCGAGTGCTCCCGGGTTCGATCTTCGATCGGGCAACCGAGGAATCGCTGCTCCGGCGGAAACGGCGCCCCGGGGCGCTTCACCTGGTGCGGGATCACGACCGGCTCTGACCAATGGGAGGAAACGGCCACAAATGGTCGATTGCGGACATGGAGTCCATCGATCATAATCCGCGTGTCAGGTTCGGGTCCTGCCTCCGGCCTCGGGAAGTGGCTCCGGCGACCACGCAGGTGCAACCGCCCGCCCCAACGCCTTGACCAAGGAAAGGAGCTGACCAGGGTGGAGAGCGGTGGTGCGTACTCGGCCAGGTCGAGGACTGCTTTCGTGGGGGCGCTGCTCGTCGCCGGCTTCGCAGTCGTCTCGTGCGGCGGCGACGGCAACGCGGCCGCGAGCGGCAAGGTCACGGTCGTCTACGAGGACAGCGCGATCAAGCCGAAGGACCGGCACGCCGTGACGGTGATCCGGAGTTCCGGCGTGCTCGAGCAGGTCGCCGACTGGGTGAACAAGTCGGTCGCCCTCCCGCATGACATGGTCGTGAAAGTCACCGACAAGGTCCCACCAGGGGTTACGGATGCGGTCACCCAGCCCGACGGCAGGACGATCTTCGTGCCGCCGGTGTTCCTGACCCAGATCGAAGGGGTTCTCAGTGACGTGGTCAAGACCGTCAAGCGTCCCGCCGTGTTGCCCGAGGCCCAGTTCAATGCCGACGACCTGACCGCACTGTCGACGCAGTTCATCTTCGGCCACGAGATGGGCCATGCTCTGCAGCGTCAGCTTCTGCTTGCGAATCTCGGTCTCGAGGAGGTCGCCGCCGACGGGTTCGCGTCGTTCTACACCGTCAACGAGGTCGGACCGGGCCCGTCGCTGGCGGCGGCAATCCTTTTCGACGAACTCGCCCGCGAGGAGGGCAAGCTGACGCTGGAGGGGTTCTCGAGCGATCACCCCGTCACCCAGCAACGGGTCTTCACCTTCCTCTGCTACCTCGAGGGGAGCGACCCGAAGAGGTACTACGGCCCCCTGGTCGGTGCGGGTTACCTGCCGAAGACCCGCGCCCCGTTGTGTCCGCAGGCCTGGGCGATGCTGGACTACGGCTGGTGGACCCAGCTCCAGGCGCATTTCACCGAGGCGTTCAAGGACCAGGGCGACAAGACGCAGGCGAACGCACGCGACCACCTGATCGCGGAGACGAAGGCCTTCGAGAAGCAGATCGACGACCTCCGCAGAGGCCAATGAGCATGCCGGCAGGAGCTGAACGGTGACCCACCCGCTGAAGGGTCCTGCAGGCAGGTGCGCGACCGCTCGTTCTTGAGGTCGGTGGGGCGGTGGGCCGCTCAGGTCCCGATGGGACCGCGCAGTTCGGCGAGCACCGCGTCGGTGAACCGAGGCCAGGCCTCGATCGCCCATGGCCCGAAGGCCCGGTCCGTGAGCGCCACGCACGCCGCCCGGGCATCCGGGTCGATCCACAGGAACGTGCCGGACTGGCCGAAGTGACCGAAGGTGCGCGGCGAGGAGGAAGCACCGGTCCAGTGCGGCGACTTGGAGTCGCGGATCTCGAAGCCGAGACCCCAGTCGTTGGGCTTCTGGTGCCCGTATCCCGGCAGGATCCCCGACAGTCCCGGGTGCACGACCGACATGGCATCGAGCACCGTACGGGCGTCGAGCAGCCGCGGTGCCTGGACCTCCGCGGCGAAGCGCACCAGATCGTCGACGGTGGACACACCGTCCTTCGCCGGGGAGCCGTCGAGCGTCGTCTCCGTCATACCGAGCGGCTCCAGCACCGCCTGGTGGAGATAGTCCGCGAACGGGATCTCGGTCGCCTTGGCGATATGGTCCCCGAGCACCTCGAAGCCCGCGTTCGAGTAGAGCCGGCGCGTGCCGGGCGCGGCCATGACCCGGTGCTCGTCGAAGGCGAGCCCTGAGGTGTGCGCGAGCAGATGCCGCACCGTGGCCCCCTCGGGTCCGGCCGGCTCGTCGAGTTCGATCGCCCCCTCCTCGTAGGCCACCAGCGCCGCGTACGCCGCGAGCGGCTTGGTGACGGAGGCCAGCGGGAAACGCCGGCCCGTCGGGCCGTACGATCCGGCGACCGTGCCGTCCGCTCGTACGACGGCGGCGGCCGCGGTCGGCACGGGCCAGTTCTCGATCATCGCCAGGCTCTGCATGCGTACGAGCCTAATTCTTCGCCCGCGGCGCACGGGACGGCGGGTGGACCCGACGGGCCTCACCGGCCCGTTCAGCCACGCCGCGAACAGTGGAGTGCGCCGTCCCCGTCACAGCGACAGCCGCATCGCCGGGTCCGGTGTGCGGACGAAGCCCAGGGACGTGTACAGCTCGCCCTCCGACGAGGCGCGCAGGTCGATCCTGCGCACGCCGCGCTCCCGGAACCAGCCCAGCAGGCCCTTCATGCACGCGCGTGAGCAGCCGCGGCGGCGCATGTCCTCGTCCGTGGCGACGCTGAACACATAGCCGCTCGTGCCCTCGGGGTTGCCGGGGCCGCCGAGGCGGTACTCGATCGTGCCGACCGCGCAGGCCGCGAGGCCACCGCCGGGGCCGGAGCGTTCGACCACGTAGGCCGTCTGCGTGCCCGCCGGGTCGAGGCGGGCACGCAGCGTCGCCACCGCGGCCGGCTGCCAGCTGACATCGGGGTTCGGGCCATGGCAGGAGTCCTGCATGACCTTGCGCAGGCGAACCAGTTCCTCGGCGTCCTCAGGCGTGGCGCGGCGGGCGAGACTCGTGATCCGGAAGGCCAATTGGCACGGCGGCGAAGCGGCCACGTTTCCACTTGCTTGGAGTGCACTCGAAGGTTCTAGCGTGGATGCCATGACGGTGATCGAGAGCACCCCGGCACGGACGGATCTCTGCAAGGCCGTTCCCCGCGCGCATCCGCGCCCCGACGGTCAGGACCGCTACACCATCAGCGAGGTCGTCGCCTTCACCGGGCTCACCGCGCACACCCTGCGCTGGTACGAGCGGATCGGGCTGATGCCGCACGTGGACCGGTCGCACACCGGGCAGCGTCGGTTCACCAACCGCGACCTGGACTGGCTCACCTTCGTCGGCAAGCTCCGCCTGACCGGGATGCCCGTCGCCGACATGGTCACGTACGCCGAGCTGGTCCGGGAGGGCGAGCACACCTTCGAGGCCCGCCAGGAGCTGTTGCAGAGCACCCGGCGCGATGTCGTCGAGCGGATCGCGGAGCTCCAGGACACCCTGGCCGTACTGGACCACAAGATCGAGTACTACGCGGACGCCCGAAGGGCGTCGGAGAGGGTCTGAGCCCGATGACCAACAGCAAGATCGCACAGGTACGCCTGGGGACCGGTGGTCCGCTCGTCGGTGTCCAGGGCCTGGGCTGCATGGGCATGAGCGAGTTCTACGGGGCCACCGACGAGGCCGCGGCCCGGCAGACGCTGGAAGTGGCGCTCGCCGAGGGCGTCACGCTCTTCGACACGGCCGACGCCTACGGGCGGGGCGCCAACGAGGAGTTCCTCGCGCCGTTCGTGGGCGCGCACCGTGACGAGATCACGCTGGCCACCAAGTTCGCCATCGAGCGGACCGACGATCCGCACTACCGGGGCATTCGCAACGACCCGGCCTACATCCGCCGGGCCGTCGAGGACAGCCTGCGTCGTCTGAGGACCGATGTCATCGACCTGTACTACATGCACCGCCGCGACCCGGCCGTACCGCTCGCCGATTCCGTCGGCGCGATGGGCGAGCTGGTGCGGCAGGGCAAGGTCAGGCATCTCGGGCTGAGCGAGGTGACCGGCGCCGAGCTGCGCGAGGCGCACGCCGTGCACCCGATCGCCGCGCTGCAGTCGGAGTGGTCGCTGTTCAGCCGGGACGTGGAGCGCAGTGCGGTCGGCGCCGCGGCCGAGCTCGGCGTCGCCTTCGTGCCGTACTCGCCGCTCGGCCGGGGCTTCCTCACCGGGGCGTTCACCGACGCTGCCAAGGATCTGCCGCAGGAGGACTTCCGCCAGTACCAGCCGCGCTTCACCGGCGAGAACGCGAGGACGAACGCGGCCCTGCTGGAGCCCGTCCACAAGATCGCGGCGGCGCACGGGGCGACCGTCGGCCAGGTCGCCCTGGCCTGGGTGCAGCAGCGGGCCCAGGTGCACTCGCTCGCCGTGGTCCCGATCCCCGGCACCCGCAAGGCGAGCCGTCTGCTGGAGAACGTCGGCGCGACCCGGCTGACGCTGAGCGAGGACGAGCTGGCCGCGCTGGAGCCGATCGCCGGCCAGGTCGCCGGCGACCGTTACCCGGACATGTCCTCCACGTCGGCCGCCCGCGAGTAGCGCTGCCGGCGCCCGCGGTGTCGCGCGACCGGGGCGGGGCTTCTCGGACAGGCCGAACCCCTCATCCTGGGTGAGGAGTTCCGCTGCGCGGCTGCGGGCGGTGGCGTTGTCGCCCTGCCGGACCGGGCCGAGGCCGAGAACGATGACCTGCCACGCGGGTCGGCGTCCAGGAGGCCGGGGCGGCCCGGGCGGGGTCACCCGAGCCCGGGGGTATCACGCCCATGGACCCGGCCACGTCCGAGACCCCCGCTACAGCTCCGCCAGAAGCTCCGCCTTCTTCCGGCTGAACTCCTCGTCCGTCACCAGGCCCGCCAGGTGCAGATCCCCCAGGTGCCGTATCCGCTCGGCGATGTCGGCCGGGTCGCGGCGGGCGGCGCGCGGGGTCAGGGCCGGGGCCGGGCTCGTGTTGCGTACCGACTCCAGGACCGCCGCAGCGAACGGCAGCGACTCGTGGACCGGGCCGTACCCGAGACCGAACACCACCGCGGCCGGGTCCTGGTCCGCCTGCGCGGGCTGACCGCCGCCGGAGTCCGCCGTGCGGCGCAGCAGCCGCAGATAGCCGTCGAAGACCTCGGGCGAGCGCCACTCCACCCCGCTCAGCTCGGACACGGGGAAACTCTGGTCGCCCGCCTTCCACTTGGCGGACGACGCGCCCGTCCAGAACCAGCGGAACGCGACGTGCTTGCCGTCGAAGGAGGCTTTGCCGTCGTACGCCTTGAACCCCAGCGGGACCTCGGGCGCGGCCACCAGGTACTGCTCGGCGGCCCCGTCCGCGTCCGGCCCGAGCCGGGCCCGCAGTTCGTCCGCGTAGTACTCGGCGAGCACCTCGCGGTCCGCCGGCAGCACCAGCCGGTACGGGTCGCAGCCTTCCTTCAACTGTCCGGCCGCCGCCTCCATCAGCGGGTCGGCGCCCGGTCTCGGCACCGCATGCAGGACGACCGTGCCCCGCTTGCCCGGGGAGAGCGTCACCGCCGCCAACGCCTCGTGCGGGATGCGCCGTTCTCGCAGCGCGGCCCAGAGCTTCGGCGTGCGGATCCCCCGTTCGAAGCGGATGAGCACGGAGTCGGTCTCGAACTCCCAGGTGGCTTGAAAACCCGCCAGCACATCACCCATGTGCCTCATCGTATGCGGACGACGCCTGTCCGTCGCCCCTCGGTCATCAGCCCGATGCACCGTGCTCTACGCGCGTCCGTCCGTGGTCATGCCGGAAATACCGTGACGGCATCCGTCATCCCCACCCGCGCAGCTCACGCCCGCGTACCAACCGACGCCTATCTCGGCGAAGTTGTCGACGCTTTCGGTACCCGGCTCGAAGTAGCCGGTGTGGCCGACGGCACCGGCCGAGGACAGGACCCGCGCGCCGAACTCCGGCGTCACCGGGTCCTCGCCGTGCCCCAGCCCGCCGACCTCCATGTGCGGCACGTCCTGGATCCAGTCGTCGCCGTCGCGCATGGCCCACACCCTGGCGCCGGTACCCAGCCCGGCGACGTTCTCGGCGCGCATCCCGGGGCTGCCCGCCACCGCGATGTCCTCGACGCGGTCCGGCAGACCGCGGGCGGCCACGCCGCACACCACGGAGCCGTAGCTGTGGCAGAACAGCGCCACCCTGGAGCCGGCGGGCAGCGCCTCGGTGAGAGCGGTCAGCCGCACCGCGCCGTTCTCGGCGAGGCGCCCTATCGCCGACTCCATGCCGACCCCCACGGGCGAGGTGTAGTCGGCCCAGGCGATCACGGCCGTGGGCACCTGGGGAGCGGCGGCCCGCTGTGCCGCGTACAGCGACTGGGCCATGCCGACCGGCGCGGAGTACTTGCGGGCGGTGCGCTGGAAGGTGAGCAGATTGGTGTCGACACCGGGCACGATCACCGAGACGCGCTGCGCCTGGTCGAGGTCGCCCAGGACCTCGGCCACCCGGCCGGGGCCGGCCGGGTCGAAGGCGAGGATCTGCCGGTCCTTGCTCATCAGCACGTGGAACCGGTCCATCCGGCGGACCGCCTCGCGGTGGCCGGCAGCCGTGAGGTTGGGGTCGTCGACGCGCTTGCGCTCGGCCGCGAGCGAACCCGCCAGCGCCTTGCGGTTGGCGCGGTAGCGCAGGGTCACCGGTACGCCGTTGAGGTTGCCCACGACATGGGGGAACCTGTCGGCGAGCTCGGCGCTGTCGGCCGCGCCGATCGAGGCGAAGAACGCCGCCAGTTCGTGCGGCCGGGCATCGGCGTCGGGCACGTCGCGCCCGCTCACCGTGGCCTTGTTCCATCCCGTCTGTTCGGCCGCGAAGGTGTCGCGCGGGCCGCCGGGGTGCCGGACGGCGGTCCAGCCGGTCATCGCCAGCATCACGAAAACCACCGCGAGGGCGAGCAGGGCGCGGCACACGGTCGATGTGGGGGAGGAGTCGAAGGAAGTCACTGCGGGACACCCTAGGAGACGCGCGCGGGGGCTCGCCGACAGCGTGAGACAGATCACGTGAGGGGAACGTAATGACGGGGAAGCGAGTCACGTTCCGTGTGCCTGAGGCGTACGCTCCGGCGCGGAACGGTCGGTTCCGGGCGGCCGGCCCTATCCGGGACTTATCTCGCCGCTGTCGTACGCCAGTTCTGGGCCAGCGCTGCCCCGAGGTGGTCGAGGTAGTCCGCCGTGAGCGCCCGGATCGACTCCATGCCGACGTCCTCCCCCTGCCCCCACAGCCGCCCGGTCACCCGCATCACACCGCTGAACGCGGCGACGGCGACACGCGGGCGCGGGTCCGTTTCCACATCGAGTCCCTCACGCTCGGCGATGAGTTGGGCGATCGTCTCCTCCACCTCGGCGGAGCGGCGCAGATGGGTGGCGAGCAGCGTCGGCGTCGACTCGATCATCCGGTAACTGCGCATGTACAGATCGACCGGAACGATCTCCTCGATCGCCTCGCCGATGGTGTCCCAGGCGCCGAGTACCGCGCCGCGCATCGCCTCGAACGGGCCTTCCTCGGCGGGCCGTTCGCGCAGCGCCGTGATGAAGTGCGACTCCGCGAGGTCCTGGACGGCGAAGGCCGCCTCCTCCTTGGTGGCGAAGTAGCGGAAGAAGGTGCGCTGGGAGACCTCGACCGCGTCGGCGATCTCGTCGACGGTGGTCTCCTCGTACCCCTGGGTGGTGAACAGCTCGAGCGCCGCACGCAGGAGTGCGTCACGGGTGCGCTGCTTCTTGCGGGCGCGCAGTCCGGTCGGCTCGACCGTCACGTCACCGTCCTCTTTCTGATGCTTTGAAACGTCTCAGCCTATCTCTGGGCCATGTGTCAGTTACCGGTGGGTGAATCGGTTTGTCAACTGTCAGTCGCTGACATATTGTCCCCCGTATGACTAGTCAGACCGCTGTCGAGAAGGCGCCGAGGGATCCTCAGGACCCCATGCCGGCACCGGCCAAGGGGCTGCGCGGCCACCCCTGGCTCACGCTGTTCGCCGTGGCCATCGGAGTGATGATGGTCGCGCTGGACGGCACGATCGTCGCGATCGCCAACCCCGTCATCGCGCAGGACCTCGGCGCCACCTTCGCCGATGTGCAGTGGATCACCAACGGCTACTTCCTCGCCCTCGCCGTGACGCTGATCACGGCGGGCAAGCTCGGTGACCGCTTCGGCCACCGCCAGACCTTCCTCATCGGTGTCGTCGGATTCGCCGCGGCCTCGGGTGCCATCGGGCTGTCCGACAGCATCGCCCTGGTCGTGACCTTCCGTGTGCTGCAGGGTCTGTTCGGCGCGCTGCTGATGCCCGCCGCGCTCGGCCTGCTGCGCGCCACCTTCCCCGCCGAGAAGCTGAACATGGCGATCGGCATCTGGGGCATGGTCATCGGAGCCTCCACGGCCGGCGGCCCGATCCTCGGCGGCCTGCTCGTCCAGCACGTGAGCTGGCAGTCGGTCTTCTTCATCAACATCCCCGTAGGCGTCATCGCGCTCGTCCTGGGGGTGCTGATCCTCAAGGACCACCGCGCCCGGAACGCGCCGAGGTCCTTCGACATCCTGGGCATCCTGCTGCTGTCCGCGGCGATGTTCTGCCTGGTCTGGGCGCTCATCAAGGCACCGGCCTGGGGCTGGGGCGCGGGCTCGACCTGGGGCTTCCTCGCCGCCTCCCTCGTCTGCTTCGGGCTCTTCGCCTTCTGGGAGACCAAGGTCGACGAGCCCTTGGTCCCGCTGAAGCTGTTCCGGTCCGTGCCGCTGTCGGCGGGCACGGTCCTGATGGTGCTGATGGCCATCGCCTTCATGGGCGGCCTGTTCTTCGTCACCTTCTACCTGCAGAACGTGCACGGCATGACGCCCGTCGAAGCCGGTCTGCACCTGCTGCCCCTCACCGGCATGATGATCGTCGGTTCCCCGCTCGCCGGCGTGCTGATCACCAAGGCGGGCCCGCGCGTCCCGCTGGCCGGCGGCATGGTGCTCACGGCGGTCGCGATGTACGGCATGTCGACGCTGACCACCGACACCGGCAGCCTGGCGATGTCCGTCTGGTTCGCCCTCCTCGGCCTCGGCCTCGCACCGGTCATGGTGGGCGCGACCGAAGTCATCGTCGGCAACGCCCCGATGGAGCTCTCCGGCGTCGCGGGCGGCCTGCAGCAGGCCGCGATGCAGATCGGCGGCAGCCTCGGCACGGCGGTGCTCGGGGCGGTCATGGCCTCCAAGGTCGACAACGACCTCGCGGGCAACTGGGCCGACGCGGGGCTCCCGCCGCTCAGCCCGGCGCAGATGGAGCAGGCGGCCCAGGGCGTACAGCAGGGCCTGGTCCTGCCGCCACCGCAGACCCCGCCGGCCATTGCCCAGAAGATGGTCGACGTCGGGCACGACACCTTCATTTCGGGCATGGGCCTCGCGTGCCTGGTGGCCGCGGGCGTCGCCGCGGTCGCGGTCCTGGTCGCGCTGCTCACCAAGCGTGGCGCCAACGCCGAAGCGGGTGCGGGCGCGGCCCACATCTGACGTCAACCTCGTGCATACGACAGCCCCGCCGGGTCCGCCCGTCGGGGCTGTCGCCTATCAGGGTGATCCACGCCCGGCCCCCTTCCGTACCCGCGTCACCACAGGTCAGGGTGCGGCCAAGTGATCCGTAACCACACGGGGGTTGATCCGTATGCGTACGACCGTCCTCGCGGCCGCCCTGGCCGCCACCGCCCTGCTCGCGTTCGCCGCCGCCTCGCCCGCCGCCTCCGCGGCGCCGCCCCGGCTCGGTGCCTGCGCGGCCGGTCAGCTGTGCCTGTGGGCGAAACCGGACTTCAGGGGTGCCCGGCAGGTGCATGAACTGTCCGGCCTCGACATCGACTCCTGCATCGCGCTCCCGGCCGGCACCACCGCCCAGGCGCTGGCCAACCGCCTCGGGCGGCCGGTGACCGCCTACCAGTCCCAGGAGTGCGCCGAGACCGGGGAGTTCGAGACCTATCCGGGCGGCGGGACCTGGGTGCCGCAAGCCCCGTACCAGGTCAGGGCGTTCAAGGTCTGGGAGCGCTGAGGCGGGGTACCCGAAAGCCCGAGCCCTGATTCGACGACCCCAGGGAGTGATGATGGCGGGCTTCGGAAACACCACGCGCAGGCACCCCCGCTCACGCGGCTTCAACTGGTCTCGGAGCGGGCCGGATCGCGCGGCACTCGGAATCATCGGGCTGATCTGTGCGATCGCGGGATTCTTCGTGCTGGGGATCGTCCTCGGCCCGATCGCGATCGCCTGCGGCTGGCTCGGCATGGGACGCCGCTGGAACGGCGCCCAGCCCGTGCCGGCCCTGGCCGCTCTGGTTCTGGGTGCGATCGACACCGTCCTGGCCGTGGTCTGGCTGGCGGGGGTCACCGCCCCCGGCAGTGGAATGTGGTGATCGTCAGCCACGGACAGCCGTGTCGTCGGACGCACCGGCCGGGGCGGGCACAGGGCCCGTCCCGGCCGCCGGGTCCGCCGCACCGGCGGTCGCCGCGGTCGCGGAGAGCGTCGCCACCTCCGCCCGCAGCGCCTTGACCTCCGTGGTCAGGGCCTCGAGGAGCGCCGTCTGCCGGCGCTCCTCGGCGTCGTCCCGCTCGAAGCGCGCGATGAACCACGCGGCGATGTTCGCCGTCACCACACCGAGCAGCGCGATGCCCGACAGCATCAGCCCTACGGCGAGCACCCGCCCGAGCCCGGTCGTCGGCGCATGGTCGCCGTACCCCACCGTCGTCATGGTGGTGAACGACCACCAGACCGCATCGCCGAGTGTCTTGATGTTTCCGCCCGGCGCGTCCCGCTCCACACGGAGCACCGCCAGCGATCCGAACATCATCAGCCCCACCACGGCGCCGCCGACATAGGTCGTCAGCGTGATCTGCGGGGCCATCCGGGCCCGCCGCCCGACGAGCAGCAGCGTGGCCACCACCCGCAGCAGCCGCAGCGGCTGCACCAGCGGCAGCAGGACCGCCAGCAGATCCAGCGGATGGCTGCGCACGAACAGCCGCTTGCCGGGCGCCAGGGCAAGGCGGACGAGGTAGTCGAAGGCGAACGCGCCCCACACCGCCCACTCGACGCCCGTGCACAGCGTGTGCACCCAGCGGCCGGCGTCCGGGGTGACGATCGGTACCGCGTACGCGAGACCGAACGCGCCGGCCAGCCACAGCAGCGGTCCCTGGGTGCGCGCTTCCCAGCGCATCTGCGCGGTTCGTTCCTTCATGCCCGGCATCGTAAGGGGCGGCCCCTCACCCAGCGGCGCGCCGAGGGCGGCGGTCCGGTGGCCCGGTCCCGCCGCCCTCGGTGGCGCCCACCGCAGGCGGGTTACGCGTCGCCGCCGGCCGCGCCCGGGTCCGCCGCCGTCACATCGAGCAGCTGGTAGCGGTCCACCGCCTGCTTCAGCACGCTGCGGTCCACCTTGCCCTCACGCGCCAGTTCGGTGAGCACCGCCAGCACGATCGACTCGGCGTCGATGTGGAAGTAGCGCCGGGCAGCGCCGCGGGTGTCCGCGAAGCCGAAGCCGTCCGCGCCCAGCGACTGGTACGTGCCCGGCACCCAGCGGGAGATCTGGTCCGGGACCGAGCGCATCCAGTCCGAGACCGCGACGAACGGGCCGTCGGAGCCGGACAGCTTCTGCGTGACGTACGGGACGCGCTGATCCTCCTCGGGGTGCAGCAGGTTGTGCTTCTCCACCTCGACGGCCTCGCGGCGCAGCTCGTTCCAGGAGGTCGCCGACCAGACGTCCGCCCGGACGTTCCACTCGGCGGCGAGGATCCGCTGGGCCTCCACCGCCCATGGCACTGCCACGCCGGACGCCAGGATCTGCGCGGGGATCGCACCGGACTCGCCCGCCCTGTAGCGGTGGATGCCCTTGAGGATGCCCTCGACGTCCACGTCGGCCGGCTCGGCCGGGTGCTGGATCGGCTCGTTGTAGACGGTCAGGTAGTAGAAGACGTCCTCGCCGTGCGGGTGCTCGGCGTCCCCTCCGTACATCCTGCGCAGACCGTCCTTGACGATGTGCGCGATCTCGTAGCCGAACGCCGGGTCGTAGGCGACACAGGCCGGGTTGGTCGAGGCCAGCAGCTGCGAGTGGCCGTCCGCGTGCTGCAGACCCTCACCGGTCAGCGTCGTACGGCCCGCGGTGGCACCGAGCACGAAGCCGCGCGAGAGCTGGTCGGCCATCTGCCAGAACTGGTCGCCGGTGCGCTGGAAGCCGAACATCGAGTAGAAGACATAGACGGGGATCAGCGGCTCGCCGTGCGTGGCGTACGCCGAACCGGCGGCGATCAGCGAGGCGGTGCAGCCTGCCTCGGAGATGCCGTCGTGCAGCATCTGGCCGGTCGGCGACTCCTTGTAGGCGAGCAGCAGCTCGCGGTCCACGGCCTCGTACTGCTGACCCAGCGGGTTGTAGATCTTCGCGCTCGGGAAGAACGAGTCCATGCCGAAGGTGCGGTACTCGTCCGGCGCGATCAGCACGAAACGCCTGCCGATCTCCTTGTCCCGCATCAGATCCTTGAGCAGGCGGACGAACGCCATGGTGGTGGCGATCGACTGCTGACCCGAGCCCTTCTTCACGGCCGCGTACGTCTTGTCGTCCGGCAGCACGAGCGGCTGGGACCGCACGACACGGGTCGGGACGTAACCGCCCAGGCCCTTGCGGCGGTCGTGCATGTACTGGATCTCCTCCGAGTCGCGGCCCGGGTGGTAGTACGGCGGGAGGCCGTCCTCGAGCTGCTTGTCGGTGATCGGCAGGTGCAGCCGGTCGCGGAAGCCCTTCAGGTCGTCGACCGTGAGCTTCTTCATCTGGTGCGTGGCGTTGCGGCCCTCGAAGTTCGGCCCCAGGGTCCAGCCCTTGACCGTCTGGGCGAGGATCACGGTCGGCTGGCCCTTGTGCTCGCGGGCAGCCGAGTAGGCAGCGAAGATCTTCCTGTGGTCGTGGCCGCCGCGGCCCAGGTGCAGGATCCGGTCGTCGGTCATGTTCTCGACCATGGCGCGCAGCCGGTGGTCGTCGCCGAAGAAGTGCTCGCGGATGTACGCGCCGGTCTCGGTGGCGTACGTCTGGAACTGCCCGTCCGGCGTGATGTTCAGCTTGTTGACCAGGATGCCGTCACGGTCCTGCGCCAGCAGCGGATCCCAGGAGCGGTCCCAGACCAGCTTGATGACATTCCAGCCGGCGCCGCGGAACTGCGACTCCAGCTCCTGGATGATCTTGCCGTTGCCGCGTACCGGGCCGTCGAGGCGCTGCAGGTTGCAGTTGACGACGAAGGTCAGGTTGTCCAGGCCCTCACGGGCGGCGATGGACAGCTGGCCGAGCGACTCGGGCTCGTCCATCTCGCCGTCGCCGAGGAACGCCCAGACATGCGACTTGGAGGTCTCCGCGATGCCGCGCGCCTCCATGTAGCGGTTCATCCGTGCCTGGTAGATCGCGCCGAGCGGGCCAAGGCCCATGGAGACGGTCGGGAACTCCCAGAAGTCCGGCATCAGCCGCGGGTGCGGATAGCTGGACAGGCCGTTGGGGTACTTGGACTTCTCCTGGCGGAACGCGTCGAGCTGGGTCTCGTTCAGCCGGTCCAGCAGGAACGCGCGGGCGTAGATACCGGGCGAGGCGTGGCCCTGGAAGAAGATCTGGTCGCCGCCGTCGCCCTCGTCCTTGCCGCGGAAGAAGTGGTTGAAGCCCACGTCGTAGAGCGATGCGGAGGAGGCGAAGGTGGCGATGTGGCCGCCGACACCGATGCCGGGGCGCTGTGCGCGGGAGACCATCACCGCGGCGTTCCAGCGGGTCGCGTTGAGGATCCGGCGCTCGATGTCCTCGTTGCCGGGGAAGAACGGCTCGTCCTTGGTGGCGATGGTGTTGACGTAGTCCGTGCTGCGCATCTCGGGCACGGCGACACGCTTTTCGCGCGCCCGCTCGATCAGGCGGAGCATCAGATAGCGGGCACGCTCGCGACCCCGCTCGTCGACGGCGGCGTCGAGGGAGTCCAGCCACTCCTTGGTCTCTTCTGGATCGAAGTCCGGGACCTGGCTGGGAAGGCCGCCAATGATGATCGGGTTGCGATCGGATCCGGAAGCCACGCTGTTCCTTCGCTGTTCGGTGGATCTGCCACTGGGATGTCTGCGCTGTGTCGCACCGCCTCCATCGTGTACCGCGGGAAGGCGTACGTCATCTCTACCGAGGGGTAACCCCGGATCTTCCTGGCATCCGGTCCGAAGCCCGTGTCCGGAGAGGGCCAAATCGCAACCTTACGCCCAAGGGGCGCAAGTGTTTCGTTCGGCCGTTCGGTTCCGATGGGTGGCCCGACGGGTAGGAATGGCGCAAAGATGGCTGAAAGGTCCCATCCCTCACGCGACGGAGCCCTCGTGCTCGCCTGGAGATGCGCCGAGACGGCAGCAAACGTCACCGTTTCGGCGGTCTGAACGGCCGGGTACTTGCGCGATCCGCCCCGCCCGTGTGGACTACGGCCAACGCCGCGCGTACGCGCGCGGCCGCAGCATTTTCCGAAAACGATCAGGAGGCAAGCCGTGAGCGCGACCGCGGACCACGCGGAGGAGCGGACCAACCCGGCGTCAAGGCTGGGGTTCGAGCCCGGACAGGTGGTCCAGGAGATCGGCTACGACGACGACGTCGAGCAGGAGCTCCGTGAAGGCATCGAGGCCGTGACCGGCCAGGAACTCGTCGACGAGGACTACGACGACGTCGCAGACGTCGTCGTGCTGTGGTTCCGGGACGAGGACGGCGATCTCACGGACGCACTGGTGGACGCCATCGGTCTGATCGAAGAGGGCGGAGCCGTCTGGCTGATGACTCCGAAGACAGGCCGTGACGGCTATGTCGAGCCCAGTGACATCAACGAGGCCGCCCAGACCGCGGGACTCTCCCAGACCAAGAGCATCAACGCCGGCAAGGACTGGTCCGGCAGCAGGCTGGTGACTCCCAAGGCGGCGAAGTCGAAGCGCTGAGCCGCAGCAGCAGAACCGAGGCCCTCGCCGGCACAGGAGACCGGCGGGGGCCTTCTGCGCTCCGGCGGGCGCCTTCTGCGTAGGCTGGGCCTTCACCGGATCGGCTTACCGAAGGGATGGCGTTTTCCATGGCGATCGAGGTCGGGGCGAAGGCCCCGGAGTTCGAGCTGAAGGACAACCACGGCCGCACCGTGGCGCTCTCCGAGTTCCGCGGCGAGAAGAACGTGGTGCTGCTCTTCTACCCGTTCGCCTTCACCGGAGTGTGCACGGGCGAGCTGTGCGCGCTGCGCGACGAGCTGCCGGCGTTCGTCAACGACGACACGCAGCTGCTCGCCGTCTCCAACGACTCGATCCACACCCTGCGGGTCTTCGCCGAGCAGGAGGGTCTGGAGTACCCGCTGCTCTCGGACTTCTGGCCGCACGGCGAGATCTCGCGCGCCTACGGCGTCTTCGACGAGGAGAAGGGCTGCGCGGTGCGCGGCACCTTCATCATCGACAAGGAAGGCGTGGTCCGCTGGACCGTCGTCAACGCTCTGCCGGACGCCCGCGACCTGAACGAGTACGTCAAGGCGCTCGACACCCTCTGATCCACCGGGCAACCGCCCTGATCCATCGGGCAACCACCGCGCAACACCTGTTTTGACCGGGAACCGGTCACTAGGATCCATTCGTTGATCCGATTGCCAACGCACTACGGGGGCGCTGCCCCTGAAAACCAATGGAGGGACTCGTGGGAGTCAGCCTCAGCAAGGGCGGCAACGTCTCGCTGACCAAGGCCGCGCCCGGCCTGACCGCCGTCACCGTGGGCCTGGGCTGGGACGTCCGGACCACCACCGGCACCGACTTCGACCTCGACGCCAGCGCCCTGCTGACCAACGCCGAGGGCAAGGTCGCCACCGACGGCAACTTCGTCTTCTTCAACAACCTCAAGAGCCCGGACGGCTCCGTCGAGCACACCGGCGACAACCTGACGGGTGAGGGCGAGGGTGACGACGAGCAGATCAAGGTCAACCTGGCCGGCGTCCCGGCCGACGTCGACAAGATCGTCTTCCCGGTCTCCATCTACGAGGCCGAGAGCCGTCAGCAGTCCTTCGGCCAGGTGCGCAACGCGTTCATCCGCGTGGTGAACCAGGCCGACAACAACGAGCTCGCGCGCTACGACCTGAGCGAGGACGCCTCGACGGAGACCGCGATGGTCTTCGGCGAGCTGTACCGCAACGGGGCGGAGTGGAAGTTCCGTGCCATCGGCCAGGGTTACGCCTCGGGCCTGCGCGGCATCGCGCAGGACTTCGGCGTCAACGTCTGATCCGCCTTCGCACCGCGGAATTGACCGTACGCCGACCGTACGACCGTGTCCGGCGCCGCACTCCCGTGTGCGGCGCCGGACGCGCCTGCTTGTCCGTAACACCACTTCGGGGAGGACCACCGTCATGGGCGTCACGCTCGCCAAGGGAGGCAATGTCTCCCTCTCCAAGGCCGCACCGAATCTCAGCCAGGTCCTCATCGGACTGGGCTGGGACGCACGCTCCACCACAGGGGCGCCCTTCGATCTCGACGCCAGCGCGCTGCTCTGCCAGGACGGGCGCGTCCTCGGCGACGACTGGTTCGTCTTCTACAACCAGCTGACGAGCCCGGACGGATCGGTCACCCACACCGGCGACAATCTCACCGGTGAAGGCGACGGCGACGACGAGTCGCTGATCGTGGACCTCCCCGCCGTGCCGGCGCACTGCGACAAGATCATTTTTCCGGTCTCGATCCACGACGCCGACAACCGCGGCCAGACCTTCGGCCAGGTCAGCAATGCCTTCATCCGCGTGGTGAACCAGGCAGACGGCCAGGAACTGGCCCGCTACGACCTGAGCGAGGACGCCTCGACGGAGACCGCGATGATCTTCGGCGAGCTGTACCGCTACGGGGGCGAATGGAAGTTCCGAGCCGTGGGGCAGGGGTACGCGTCGGGGCTGCGGGGCATCGCTCTAGACTTCGGGGTCAATGTTTCGTAAAGCCATGTGCGGCGCACTGCAAAGTCGGGAGTCGGTCCCCAGAGGTTCTGCTGGGGGCCGGAGGTGTCCTCCGGGAGATTGCAGCGCAAGCCGCGTGCGGCTCGGGGGAGGCCCGCTCCGGCGGGAGGCCCGTACACAACGATTGGGTAGCCAGTGGTACTGAAAACCTTCGGCTGGTCGTTCGCAGTCACTGCGCTCGGCCTGGTCGCTGCGGTGTTCTACGGGGGGTGGACGGCCTTCGGGCTCGTCGCGATCCTGTCCGTCCTGGAGATCTCGCTCTCCTTCGACAACGCGGTGGTCAACGCCGGCGTGCTGAAGAAGATGAGTGAGTTCTGGCAGAAGATCTTCCTCACCATCGGCATCCTGATCGCCGTCTTCGGCATGCGCCTCGTGTTCCCCGTCGTGATCGTCTCGATCACCGCGTCGCTGGGGCCGATCGAGGCGATCGACCTCGCACTGAACGACCACGAGAAGTACGAGCAGCTCGTCACCGACGCCCACCCGGCCATCGCGTCCTTCGGTGGCATCTTCCTGCTGATGATCTTCCTCGACTTCATCTTCGAGGACCGCGACATCAAGTGGCTCGGCTGGCTGGAGCGGCCGCTGGCCAAGCTCGGCAAGGTCGACATGCTGTCCGCCTGCATCGCGCTGATCGTCCTGCTGGTCACCTCGATGACCTTCGCCGTCCACGCCCACCAGTACGGCGGCGTGCACACGGACAAGTCGGCGACCGTACTGCTCTCCGGTGTCGCGGGTCTGATCACCTACATGATCGTCGGCGGACTGTCCGGTTACTTCGAGGACAAGCTCGAGGAAGAGGAGGAGCGCGAGCAGGAGGCCGAGGAGGAGGCCAGGAAGGCCGGAAAGCCCGTCTCCGCCGTCAAGCTCGTCGGCAAGGCCGCGTTCTTCATGTTCATGTACCTGGAAGTCCTGGACGCGTCGTTCTCCTTCGACGGCGTCATCGGTGCCTTCGCCGTGAGCAACGACCCGGTCGTCATCGCGCTCGGCCTCGGTATCGGCGCCATGTACGTCCGGTCGCTCACGGTCTACCTGGTCCGGCAGGGCACCCTCGACGACTACGTCTACCTCGAGCACGGCGCGCACTACGCGATCGGTGCGCTCGCGGTCATCCTGCTGATCACCATCCAGTACGAAATCCCCGAGGTCGTCACCGGCCTCATCGGTGTCGCCCTGATCGCCTGGTCCTTCTGGTCCTCGGTGCGGCGCAACAAGGCACTCGCGGCAGCCGAGGGAAAAGCTGAGACCTCGGACGACGAAGCCGGAGTGTCGTCCGGGGTGTGACACCCTCCCGGGTGAGGAACGCTCTGAACGGGGCGGTCGCGAGGTTCCTGAGCCTCGGGGCCGCCCCGCTGCTTGTGCGCGGGGACCGACGGACCAATAGGGGTGGGGCATGGCCTTCTGGGACAACCTGTGGCGGGGGAGGGCGGCGCAGTTCGACTCGGGCAGCGCGGCGAGCAACTCCATCGAGCTGACCAAGCGGCGCCCGACCGTCTCGCTCACCAAGCAAGGCGCGGCGAGCGGAAACCTGCGCGTCAATCTCTCCTGGCGGATGCGCAGCTCCGACATCGAGGGGCGGTCGCGCCAGAGCGGCAGGCTGCTGCGCCACCCGTTGAAGCTCTTCCAGCCCGATGTGGTCCAGGCCCACACCCAGGGTGTGGTCAATGTCGACCTCGACCTCGGCTGTCTGTACGAGATGACGGACGGCAGCAAGGGCGTCGTACAGCCGCTGGGCAGCTTCTTCGGCAGTCTGAACGAAGCGCCCTATGTCCGGCTCAGCGGTGACGACCGGTTCGGCGCCCCCTCCGGCGAGACGATCTTCGTCAATCTCGACCACCGTGAGTCGATCAAGCGGCTGCTGTTCTTCGTCTACATCTACGACCAGACGCCCGCCTTCGACCGCACGCATGCGCATGTCACGCTCTATCCGAGCAACGGCCCGCGGGTCGAGATCGAGCTCGACGAGCGTGCCCCGCAGGCCCGTTCCTGCGCGGTCTTCTCCGTGGACAACATCAAGGGCGAGCTGGTCGTGCGCCGCGAGGTGAAGTTCGTGTACGGCTTCCAGGCCGAGCTGGACCGGCTGTACGGGTGGGGCCTGCAGTGGGGCCGCGGCTACAAGAGCCGTGTCTGAGGTGCCCCCGCCCGGCGCCGCGCAGGCTCCGTCACCGGCGCAGGAACTGCGGTCCCATCGGGGGCAGCTGGAAGTTCGGGTCGGGCGCGTACGCCGCCGCGGCCGGCTGCGGGTATCCGTAGCCGTAACCGTGCTGGACCGGAGCGGTCCCCGGCTGCGCCGGGGCGCCGTGCGGATAGCCGTACGCGGGCCGGGTGGCGTCCGCCTCGGGGTACCCGTAACCGGGGGCGGGCGGCTGTGCCGGGGCGGGCGGGTGTGCGGCCTGGGGCTCGGGCTGAGCGGGCGGCTCTGCCGCCGCCTCCGCCTCGTCCACCGAGATGCCGAAGGCGGTGGCGAGCCCCACCAGACCCGTCGGATAGCCCTGGCCGACGGCGCGGAACTTCCAGCCCTCGCCGCGCCGGTACAGCTCACCGCAGATGATCGCGGTCTCCTCGCCGGTCTCCGGCTTCACATCGAAGACGGCCAGCGGCTCCCCGCCGCTCGTTGCAGCGTCGTAGAGCAGTATCCGCAGGTCTCGGACATGCTGGAAGGTGTCACCGTCCGAGGAGGCGGCGAGCACCACCTGGTCGACGGTCGGATCCAGCGCCGCCAGATCCGCCTCGACCGTGTCGGTCAGGTGCTCGGCGATCCGCTTCTTCGGCAGCCGCCTGACCAGACCCGAGGGGTGACGCGGCTGGTTGTAGAAGACGAAGTCCTCGTCGGAGCGCACGCGCCCGTCGCCGCCGAGCAGCAGGGCCGAGGCGTCCACATCGGGGACCCCGGTGCCCGGGGTCCAGCGCAGCACGGCCCGTACGGCCGTGGCGTCGAGGGGAACGTTCGAGCCCTTCAGCATCGCGTGCGTCATGCCCGTCATCCTGCCTGCCCGACCGTGTCCAGGACAACGCGGGTACCGGTACCGGTGGTACGGATGCCACGGCCGCCACGCACACGAGGGGGGCGACAAGCAGACGAGTTACCTGGATTTCATGAACTTGGGGAACTCTTGACACCTGCACTTACGTACTATTACCGGCCACATGTTGTGAGGGCCGCTACGGCAGTACGGGGGATAATTCATGCGTCATTTCGGGCACATCCCGCCCGCTGTCCGGGACAGGCTGTTCCACCAGCAGCCGACCGAGTTCGATGCGGACTCCCCGGCCCAGACGCTCTCCGCCGCTCTCGGCGCCACGCTCTACAGCCCGGCCACGCGGCCGCGCCTCGCCGACGACGTGATCAAGCAGGCGGGGCGGGGAGTCGTCTCCATGGTGCTGTGCCTCGAGGACTCCATCGACGACGCGGACGTCGAAGCGGCCGAGGCCAACCTGGTCAGGCAGTTCACCGACCTGACCGCACGGGGCGAGGACGTGCCCCTGCTGTTCGTCCGGGTCCGCCAGCCCGACCAGATCGCCGACCTGGTCAAGCGGCTGGGGCCCGCGCGAGACCTGCTGTCCGGATTCGTGCTGCCCAAGTTCACCGAGGAACGCGGCGTGCCCTTCCTGGAGGCGCTCACCGCCGCGGAGGCCCGCAGCGGGCGCCGGCTGTTCGCCATGCCCGTCCTGGAGTCACCGGAACTGCTCTACCTGGAGACCAGGACCGCGACACTCACCGGAATCGCCCACACCGTCGACAAGTACCGCGAGCGCGTACTCGCCCTGCGGCTCGGTGTCACCGACTTCTGCTCCGCCTACGGCCTGCGCCGCACGCCCGACATGACCGCGTACGACGTCCGGATCGTCACCTCCGTGATCGCCGACGTCGTCAATGTCCTCGGCCGCTCCGACGGCACCGGCTACACCATCACCGGACCGGTGTGGGAGTACTTCCGCGCCCAGGAGCGCATGTTCAAGCCACAGCTGCGCCGCAGCCCCTTCCTCGAAGGACGGGCCGAGGAGCTGCGCAACGCCCTGATCGAACACGATCTGGACGGCCTGCTGCGCGAGATCGAACTCGACCGGGCCAACGGACTGCTCGGCAAGACCTGTATCCACCCCTCGCACGTGCTGCCGGTGCACGCACTGTCCGTGGTCAGCCACGAGGAGTTCAGCGACGCCCAGGACATCCTGCGGCCCGAGCGGGGCGGCGGCGGGGTGCTGCGCTCGGCCTACACGAACAAGATGAACGAGGTGAAGCCCCACCGCGCCTGGGCGGAGCGCACCCTGCGCCGCGCCGAGGTGTTCGGCGTCGCCAAGGAGGACGTCGGCTTCGTGGACCTGCTGACGGCAGGGCTCACCGACTGATGGAGAGGAAGAACACGGACGTGGTCTGGACGGGCAGCTGGGTCGCCGAGAGGCTCGGAGTCTCCTTCGACGGCGACGGGGAGCTGCCGCAGCTGCTGGGCCTCGCACTGCGCCGCAACCCCAAGCGGGCGCATCTGCTCGTGTCGAACGTGCTGGGCAAGCATGTGCCGCAGAACCCGCAGGTCGTCTGGCAGGCCGGCTACGACCTCGGCTTTCGGGTGCGTGAGCTGCTCGGCGAGGCCGAGTCGCGGCGCGCGGTGGTCCTCGGGTACGCGGAGACCGCCACCGGTCTCGGCCACTCGGTGGCGGACGGAGTGGGCCTTGCCCCGTATCTGCACTCCACCCGCCGCCCGGTCGACGGCGTCACCCCGGCCGGCGGCTTCGAGGAGTCCCATTCGCACGCGACCTCGCATCTTCTGCTGCCGGAGGACCCGGAGCTGCTGGCGGGCGACGGCCCGCTGATCCTCGTGGACGACGAGTTCTCCACGGGCAACACCGTGCTGAACACCATCCGCGACCTGCACCTGCGCCACCCGCGCAAGCGGTACGTGATCGTGGCGCTGGTCGACATGCGCTCCGCGCGGGACCGGGAGCGGTTCGCCGCCTTCGCCGGCGAGATCGGTGCCGACATCGAGTTGGTCGCCCTGGCCACGGGCACGGTCCGGCTGCCGGACGGTGTCCTGGAGAAGGGGCAGGAGCTGGTCGCGCGGTACGAGCGGCAGGCGGCCGCCGTCGTCCCGGCTCACCCCGTCACGGAGGCGAGCCACATCCGGGTGGAGCTGGACTGGCCCGCCGGGGTCCCGGACGGCGGCAGGCACGGATTCACACCCGGGCACCGCAGCGCGCTGGAGGCGGCACTGCCGGGCATGGCGGCGAGGCTCGCCGAGGCGGTGGGCGCGCAGTCGGCCGACGCCGTTCAGGCCCCGGACGCGCCGGCCGACGGCGCTCCCTTCGGCGTTGCTCCCGCCGGGGGCGCGGCTTCGGGCGATGGTCCGTCCGGTGCCGTTCCGACCGACGCCGTTCACACCGGCGGCGCACCGGGCGACGGCGACGGCGGTCCGGCCGGAGCCGTTCACATCGGGGCGGCTTTCGGCGGTGCTCCGGCCGATGGCACGCCGGGCGGCGACGCCGCGGTGGACCGCGCCCTGGCCGGTGGCGCATCGGCCCGCGGCGTATCCGTGCCCGACGACAGCGTGTCCGGCAGGCAGGCACCGGGCGCCGCCCGGGACGGGGCAGCCGCAGACGCTGCCGCGCGGCCCCGCCGCGTGCTCGTCCTCGGCTTCGAGGAGCTCATGTACGCACCCCTGCGTCTCGCCGTCTCCCTGCACCAGCGCGGCGACGCGGACGTGTACTACTCCACCACCACCCGCTCACCCGTCCTCGCCCTCGACGACCCCGGTTACGCGATACGCAGCCGGCTGGTCTTCCCCGCCCACGACGACCCGGCCGACGGCCCCGGCGAGCGCTACGCCTACAACGTCGCGGGCGCCGGCTTCGACGCCGTCGTCGCTGTCGTCGACTCCACCGCCGACACCGACCGGCTGCACGCCCCCGACGGCCTGCTCGCCCAGCTCGCCGCGCACATACCGCGCGTCGTGCTCGCTGTCGTCCCCTCGTACGTACCCGAAGCACCTGAAAGGGCTTCCATGCTGCCCGAGCCCCTCCGCGGCCCCGACTTCTCCTCCTATGCGGCGGACGAGGTGGGCTGGCTGCTGCAGGATCTGTCCGAGGCCGAGCTCGAAGCCCCGACCGAGGAGCGCGAGGAGGCGATCCAGAGCGGCGGCGCGCACTACGCCGAGTCGCTGCCCGTCGAGTACCAGCCGAGCGCCGAGTACCAGCAGCTGTTCCGCGCCGCGCTGGACACCTCCGCCGCTCGGATCGCACGGGCCGTCGGTGCCGTCACCGAGACGGTGCTCGCCGAGCGTTCGCCCCGCCCCGTGCTGGTCTCATTGGCCCGCGCCGGGACCCCCGTCGGCGTACTGATGCGCCGCTGGGCCCAGCACCGGCACGGCCTCGACCTGCCGCACTACGCCGTGTCCATCGTGCGCGGCCGCGGTATCGACGCCAACGCCCTGCGCTGGCTGGCCGCCCACCACGACCCGGCCGATGTCGTCTTCGTCGACGGCTGGACCGGTAAGGGCGCCATCACCCGCGAACTGGCCGACGCGCTGCGGGAGTTCCAGGGCTTCGACCCCGAGATCGCGGTCCTCGCCGACCCCGGCGGCTGCGTCAGCACGTACGGCACCCGCGAGGACTTCCTGATCCCCTCCGCCTGCCTCAACTCCACCGTCTCCGGCCTGATATCGCGCACGGTGCTGCGCGCCGACCTGGTCGGCCCGTACGACTTCCACGGCGCGAAGTTCTACCGCGAGCTGGCGGACGCCGATGTGTCCAACCACTTCCTCGACACCGTCGAGGCCCGCTTCGACGAGGTCCTGGACGCCGTCGACGCCGACGTGAAGGAGCTGCTGGCCACCGACCGCGCCCCGACCTGGGAGGGCTGGGCGGCCGTGGAGCGCATCAGCGAGGAGTACGGCATCCACGACGTCAACCTCGTCAAGCCGGGCGTCGGCGAGACCACCCGAGTCCTGCTGCGCCGCGTCCCCTGGAAGATCCTCGCCAAGCGCGGTGCGGGCGCGGACCTCGACCACATCAGGCTGCTCGCCGACCAGCGCGGCGTCCCGGTCGAGGAGGCCGACGAACTGCCGTACAGCTGCGTCGGGTTGATCCACCCTCGGTTCACGCGCGGCGCCACCGGTGCCGACGGCAAGGCGGTGGCGGACCAGTGACCGTCCTCATTGCCAGCGACCTCGACCGTACGCTGATCTACTCGAACGCCGCCCTCGCGCTGACCATGCCCGACGCCGTGGCCCCCCGGCTGCTCTGCGTCGAGGTGCACGAGCACAAGCCCCTGTCGTACATGACCGAGCGGGCGGCCGCACTGCTGTCCCGGGTCAGCGAGGACGCCGTCTTCGTACCGACGACGACCCGCACCCGCAAGCAGTACCAGCGCATCAGCCTGCCCGGGGCCCCGTCCCGGTTCGCGATCTGCGCCAACGGCGGGCATCTGCTCGTCGACGGCGTCTCCGACCAGGACTGGCGCGACCAGGTCGCCGCCCGGCTCGCGCAGGAGTGCGCCCCGCTCGAGGAGATCCGCGCCCATCTGTCCGCCACCGCCGATCCGGCCTGGCTGCGCAAGGAGCGGGTCGCCGAGGACCTGTTCGCCTATCTCGTCGTCGAGCGCCAGCTGCTGCCCGAGGGATGGGTCACCGAACTGACCGCCTGGGCCGAGGAGCGCGGCTGGACCGTGTCACTGCAGGGCCGCAAGATCTACGCCGTACCGAAGCCGCTCACCAAGAGCGCCGCGGTGCGCGAAGTGGCGCGCCGCGTAGGGGCCGAGCACATCCTCACCGCGGGGGACTCCCTCCTCGACGCCGATCTGCTGCTCGCCGCCCACCGCGGCTGGCGGCCCGGCCACGGCGAACTCGCCGACGCCGACTGGCACGCCCCGCACATCGAGGCGCTGCCGCAGCAGGGCGTCGCGGCGGGCGAGGAGATCCTGCGCCGGTTCCGCAACGCGAGCCGCGACTTCCGGCGCGGCATGAAGCGCGGCCGGGTGGGTGAGCAGGCGCGCCGCCGAGCGGGAGTTCCCACCATGACGGCAGGCGTTCCCGCTGCGGCGGCCGGCCCCGCTGCACCGGTCGGCCCCGCCCCGGCATCGCCGGCCGGGCCCGTCGCGCCCCCGGCCCAGCGCTGAACACCTGCGGCCGCGCCCCGTGCATCACGGGACGCGGCCGCACTGCTGAGCGTGCTTCGCCCGCCGGGCGGGGGCAGGCGCTTGCTCGGGGTGCACACCCACCGACACGTACCCACGTACGGCATGTGCTGTCGCAGCGCGGTCATCGACCGGCTCGCACCGAGCCCCTGGTCGTCCGCCGGTGCCGCTGCTCAGCCGCAGCAGCCGCCTCCGCAGCAGCCCCCGCCCCCACCGCCGCCGGAGCTCGGCGCGGGTGCGGACTTCGTACCGCCCACGGCGACGGCCGACAGCAGTTTGACCGTGTCGTCGTGACCGGCGGGGCAGCTTGCGGGGGCGGAGGACTCGGCCATCGGCCGGTTGACTTCGAACGTGTCGCCGCAGGTCCGGCAGCGGAATTCATAACGAGGCATGCGCCCCAGGCTAGCGGCGCCCTTGCCCCTGCGGGGAGCTGGGCGGGGCGAGTGGGGGTGGCTGGTAGGCCGTCGGCCGCATCGCCCCGAGTTCGGTACGCCGACGGGCGCGCTGCTCGCGTTCCGCCTGCTCGGGGTGGCGGGCCTTCCAGTACGGGTTGTCGTGCGGCAGGGTCGCGCTGACTCTCCCGTACATGCCGAAGAACATCAGCATCACGCCCACCACGAAGCTGAACATCACGTTCTGGATGCGGAACGCGAGCGGGTTGAAGCTTCGGTCGAGGAGGGCGAGGTTCACGAAGCCGCTGAGGATGAACAGGATGCCGAGGACCATGTTCAGCGTCGAGGCGAAGTTGCCGCCGATCACCATGCCGACGAAGAGCAGCCCGCCGACACAGATGGACAGGACGCTCAGCGCGCCGTTGGTGTTCAGGCCGGCGACGGTGTCGCCACGGGTGTCGAAGAAGCCGATCTGGTCGATCAGACCGAGGATGCCGAAGGCGACCAGCACCAGGCCCATCAGCGCCGCACCGATGCGGTAGAAGCGGCTGAGCCTGTGATCGACGGGCAGATGCTCGTCGAGTCTGATGGGGCCGGTCTTCGAGTGCAGTACGTGTGCGGCCATCTCGGCCTCCTTCGTACGTACGCGTACTCCACCATCCAGGATCCGCCGTCTCCCGGAGCCGTACAACCGGGGTGGAGCCGCGCCGACGAAGGCCCGGCGACGGAAGCCCGCCGAGGGGACGCCGTACGCCCCCGGCCGGCGCCCCGCCCTCCTGCTTCTCAGGCGCGGCCCGCGCCCCGCTCCTCACGGATCTGCTCGACCACGTGGGCGACCGTACGCCGCACGGCCTCGTTCTCGGTCAGGAAGTGCCAGTAGTCGGGATGCCGGCTCTCCAGCCCTTCGACGGCCCGGTCCAGCCGGGCCACCGAGTCGTCCAGCGGCCGGGCGTGACGGGGGTCGGGGGTGTTGCGCCCGGCCATCGCGAGGCGCTGGGCGTCGCGGATGGCGAACCGGGTGCGTTCGATCTCCTGCTGCGGGTCCTTCGCGACGGCATTGAGGCGCTGCAGCCGGTCGCCGGCGGCGGAGACGGCCTCGTCGGTGGTGTTCAGCAGTGCCCGGACCGTGCTGAGCAGGGCCGTGGCGTCCGCCCAGCGCTGCTCGTCGCGTGCCTTTCCCGCCTCCCTCAGCTTCTCCTCGGCCTGATGGACGCTCGCCGCCGCCTGCTCGGGGACGGGCTGCAGATCCTGCCAGCAGGCGGCCGAGAAACGGCGGCGCAGTTCGGACAGGACCGGCTCGACGGAACCGGCTCGGGTGGTGAGCGCCTGGGCCCGGGTACGCAGGGACACCAGGCGCTTGTCGGTCTCGGCGGCGCGCTCGGGCAGCCGCTCGGCCTCGGTCCGTACGGCTTCGGCGTCGCGCAGCACGCGGTCGGCGCGTTGCAGGGTCTCCGCCACGCCGTGGCGCCCGGCGCCCTCGTTGAGCTTGGTCAGCTCGGGGCCGAGGGCGGCGAGGCGGGCGGCGAGATCGTCCGCCCGCAGACCGGAGCCGCGCGCTGAATCGAGAGCATCGCTCGCGGAACGGAGCGCCTGCCGCGCCCGCTCCACGGCGGGGGCGAGCCGGGCGAGCTGGGTCTCGGCCTTGTCGAGCAGCGGCCCGAGCCCCTGCTCGAAGCGGTCCAGCTCGCCCTTGACCCGTACCAGCTCGTCCTTTGCGCGGCTCAGCTCGTCGCGCGCCCGTACGGCGACGGACGCCTCGAGATCGACACGGTCGAGGTCGTACGCGTCGACGGCGGTGATGTACGCACGGCTGACCTCGTCGATCCGCAGCCCGAGCGCCGCGAAGTCCTCCACGGCGCGGCGCGCGCCGGGTGAACTGTCCACGGCGGTGATCGTCTCTATCGAGATCCGCAGATCGCGCTGCGCGGTGTCCAGCTCGTAGAAGGCAGCGGCGGCGGCGTCCTTCGCGGCCTGCGCCTCGGCCCGCTGACTCTCGCCGCGCCCGCCGAACCAGCGACGCGTCCCACCGCCGGCGAAGGTGGCCGGCAGCGCGGCCACGATCAGCGGCAGAGGCAGCAGAACGAGGGTGAGGACATCGCGCACCCCCTGGACACCCCGGACGGCATTCGCTCGTGCCTTTTCGTACGGCCGCGCGTCTCTCGCCGTCACATCCCTCTCCCGTGCCGTGTCCGTACTGCCTGGTCAATTCTCCCACCAGGTAAGGACGAACACACCGGGTTGTCAGTTCGCGGTTCGCACGATGACTTTGCCGTTGTCGCTGCGGGCGGAGACGATGTGCGCGCTGCTGTCGTCGGTCGGCACGTCCACATCGATGTCGCCGTTGTCGCTCTTCGCGGAAACTGCGTACGGCGCGCCGGCGCCGGGCAGCTCGATCAGGATCTCGCCGTTGTCACTGGCACTCTCCACCCGGTCGGGCACGGCCGTGAGCCCGAGACGTACGGATCCGTTGTCCGACGTCGCGACGACGCGCTTGGCGGTCACACCCTCGGTGACGACCTCGCCGTTGTCACTGTCCAGCTCGAGCGGCCCACTGGAGTCCGTGATCCTCACCGTTCCGTTGTCCGACCGGATCCTCAGTGCGGTGTCGAACCCGCTCGCGGTCACGCTCCCGTTGTCGTCGTTCACGTTCACGGCGACCCCGCGGGGCACCTTCACCGTGTGCCGCGACGCACAGTCACTGGAGATGCCGTCGCAGTCGACCCGGAGGGTGAGGGTCCCGTCCTTCATCTTCCAGGTCGCCTCCGGTCCGCCCCCGAAGACGGCCCACCCGTCGATCTGCCGGGCGACCTGCACGTCCTTGACGTCGGCGGGGACGAGAGTGATGGCCGAATCATCGGAGTCGATGGTCAGCGTCTCCCCACTGAACGCGAACGACTTCCGCTCCACGGGGGCATCATCGGCATCGGCGCGCCCGCACCCGGTGACCCCGAACGCGACGACGCCGAGGAGCCCGGCGGCGAGAAGGGCGCGGGTGCCGTGATGTTGTGTGGCCATGGTGATCATTCCCCCAGCGGATTCGGTGATGCCTCGAGGCTAGGGGCACACCCTGACCGGATGGATGCGGCGGCCCACCGAGTCCGGGGTGGGGCTATCCCCCGTACCAGCACCGGCCGGGGAAGGGGTTTGCGGCCGGGTGGTGTGCGGCATGTAGGCTGTTGCTTCATCCACGGGTGCGTAGCTCAGGGGTAGAGCGCTGCTCTTACAAAGCAGATGTCGGCGGTTCGAAACCGTCCGCGCCCACCAGTAGGAAGCACGACAAAGGCCCAGGTCACCGGTACTGAACCGGGAGCCTGGGCCTTCCTCGTTCCTCAGCCACGGGGGCGGATGATGGGCGTCGTGCCAGATTCGTGCCAGATCGAGTCCACGACGAGTCCACATCACCCGTCCCGATCTTGGGCCTTCCTGATCTGACGGTCGACGTGGTCGGCGATGGCATGGTCACGGCCGTTCACCAGGTGCTGGTAGATCAGCGCGGCCCGCACTGAGGAGTGCCCCATTCGCTGCATCAGTTCACGCGTCGTGGCACCGCCGGTCGCGGCGAGGGTGTTCCCTGTGTGGCGAAGATCGTGGAAGTGCACGTCCCCCAGGCCGGTCGCCTTCAGCGCACGCAACCACAGGCGACGGAAGTTGTTCCGGCGCAGCTGCCCGCCCCGTGCCCCGGTGAACACCAGCCCGGTACGACCCGACTCGGCGTACGCGGCGAGATGGGCGGACAGGTCTGACGTCAGCGAGGCCGGGAAAGCCACGGTACGCACGCCGGCCGCGCTCTTGGGCCCCTTGACCACGATGCCGTCCGACCTTGTCTCGGCCAGAGCACGCCGCACGGCGACAGTTCGCCGTTCGAGGTCGATGTCATGGCGCTGGAGGCCGGCCAACTCCCCAAAACGGAGCCCGGTGAAGGCAGCCAGGAGGATGAACACCCGGAAGCGGGGCGGGACGGCGGCGGCAAGCTGAAAGACCTCGGAGACGTCGAGAAACGGGCGCTCCGCTGTCTTGGCCGCTCCCGCACCCTTGATCCGGCATGGGTTCCGCTGGATCACCTCGTCGTCCACCGCGGTGTTCATGATGGCTCGGAGGATCTGATACGCCTTGGCGACCGTCGGCTCACCGACACCGGACTCGAGCAACCCGGCACGCCAGCGGCGGATCTGCGGCGTCGTGATCTCACTCAGCACCACGTTCTCGAACGTCGGCAGGATGTGGAGCCGCAGCGCGCTGCCGTTGCGTTCGCGGGTTGTCGCCGCGTAGTCGCGCTCTTTGAACCAGGCGTCGGCGTACACGCCGAAGAGAACCTTGTCGTCCGGGTTCTTCCATCGGCCGTCGAGGATCTCCGCTTCCTTGCGGACGAGCCACCGGTTGGCATCGGTCTGCGACGGGAACGTCTCGGGTGCCGATCGCAGCAGTCCGTCCGGGGCCTGGTAGCGAGCCTGAAATCGTCCTGAGGGCAGTTTGCGCACAGCACCGAAGCGCCGCCGCTTTCCCTTGTTGTTCGCCATCAGGCCACCGCGCCAAAGGGTCGGCGATCGACGACGATCGGCTGCACCGTGTGGGCATTCACGAAGCTCGCCAACGCGCTTTCAGGGATGCGCACATGCCGCCCGACTCGCACGAAGACGATGCGGCGCTCGGCTATGAGTCGTCGAGGGAACCTCTCGGTGGTGCCCAAGAACTCGGCAGCCTGGCCCACGGTCAGCAGACGGTCTTTCATGCTGGCGCTCCTTCCTGTGCTCGTTGGTCTTGCATGGCTTCTCTGGCGGTTTCTCTGTTGATGCGGATGTCTTCGGCGATGGAGGCGGCGAGGGCGAATTCGCCGGGTGTAGACCGTGGCCGGCGTAGCGCCAGTCGGCGAGGACGAGCGTGGTGTCGGGCTCGGGCAGGCCGAGGGTTCGGCGTTGTTCTTCGGCGCGGTAGTCGGCACGGACTTGACGCCGCTCGCCGAAGGTGGAGGAGTAGCGGCGGGACTTGGTGAGGAAGTGGCCGCGGAAGCCGAGCATGTGCGCCCAGGCCCACAGCTTCCGGTCCGGGTAGAGGGCATCGAGGTCCCAGCAGGCGCGGATGAGGCGGCGTGCGTGGTCGGGTACGCGGTGCTGGTCGAGTTCCGCGAGTTCGCCGATGCGGCGGTCGAGCGTGCCGGTGGCCTCGGCTGCTTTGGTGGCGTACTTGGCGACGTACGCGGCAACCTTCTGTTCGGTGATGTCATCCGAGTCGAAGGCCGTGATGGGCTGGACGTCGAGCTTCTTGCCCCAGGACAGCGTGCGCGCGGGCTGGTTTTCCGCGGCGGGCACTTTCGCAGTGACGTAGGGGTGAGCGGCTGCGGTCTCGATGCATCGCGTCAGGAGTTCGGTGGTGGCCCAGCGCGGCGGCAGGCTGCCCGGCCCGTCGGGTCCGTCGATGCGGATGACGGCGTGGAAGTGGATCGCTCCGCGCTTTTGGAACTCGGCCACCTTGTTGAACGACAGCCGGGCGGATTCCTTGAACGCCTTCTGCGTGAGGCCAGCTCTCGCGGCGAGTTCGCGGCGGAGCCGGTTGATGAACCGGTGCCACAGCTCGCCCGCGTGGTTGTTGAACAGCACTGCGCCCGCGTAGTCGTACGTCTCTGGGTCGAGGGCCGTGCCGAGGGCGGGGTCGTCCTCATGGTGGCGGGTGCCGCAGCGGCAGCGTCCGGTGTCGGGCCGGTTGTGTACGCGGCCGAACGATGGGGCGGTGAGGGTGGTGAAGACGCGGGGGCGTTCGCGGACCGTGGTGGGGATGTTCATGGCTTCGTCGCCGGCCAGGCCCGCCCGGACGAGGCGGTAGGCGTCTCCGGCGTAGAGGTAGGCGCAGGGCTGGCATCGGGAGGCGCGGCGGTTGCCGCAGGCGATACGGAGCCGGCCGCCGGGTTCGTCCTGGGTGGAGTAGGTGTGCAGGACCTGGCCGGTGGTCTTGTCGCGGGTGAGGGACCAGCCGGTGAGGTGGATGGGCTGGGAGCATCCGCCGGTCTTCTTGATCTGGTCTTGCCAGCGGTCGAAGTCGGGGGCCGAGGCCACCCTGAGCAGGTCGCCCAGGGTGGTCGGATCGAGCGTGTCAGCCACGGGCCGCCTCCATCGCGTCGGCGAGGAGAGGTGCGGTGAGCAGGCCGGGCGGCGGGGTCCACAGACCACGGGCACCGGGCCAGGACAGCGGCGTCCGGAGCGGGGTGACTTGGGTCAGTCGCCAGTGGTAGCGGCCGCGGGCGGACCAGAGGGTGCACCAGCCGTCATCGGTGTGGCAGTCCTCGAGGCGGGCGACGGCGACGATCGCGCCCCGGGGGAAGGGGCGGCGCAGGAACGGCCGTGCCAGCGGGGCATCGTGGGCGTTCGGGTCGAGGGTGCGGCCGGCGTGGATGAGGACCAGGCCGCGGTGGTCGGTGGGCCAGGTGCGGTTCTCGATCCGCTTGGTGCCGTAGGCGATGGCGCTCGCCCAGGGCTGCCACACGGTCAGCGCCAGGACCTCGGGCGCGGGGACCAGTTCAGGAATCTGGGGCATCAGAGGACCTCCAGGAGGGCGGAGGCGATCCACTGGGCGACGTTGGCGGGTACGGCGTTTCCGGCCTGCTTGGTCTGCTCGCCTCCGTGGCCGAGGACGGTGTAGTCGTCAGTGAAGCGCCGGGCGCGCAGGTGCTCGCGGGCGGACAGCATGCGGAAGTAGCAGTCCTCCACATCAATCGGCTGGGGGGTGCTGTCCGTGCCGAGGACTAAGCCGGCCGATTCGCGGGTGGCGATGGTGTGCAGCGGTACCGCGGTGGTGGTCGGGCCGCCCCTGCGGTAGGGGATGACCAGCCCGTGGTGATTTCCCCCGGCGGTGATCGCGGCCAGCGGGTCACCGACGCTCCGGGTGGTGGAGCCGCCGCCGCGGTGCTCGGTGATGAACGGGCCGGGCACCAAGAGGGCTTCGCTCTCGCGAGTGGTGCGGGTCCGCATCGGCACGGTGACGGCGGCAGCGTCGGTGTTCCAACTGCCACCGGTGGGGACGAGCAGGGGCGGGATGGCGATTGCGTCGCCGATCCGCACGGTGCGGGTGGGCAGCGGCGCCGCCGAGGCGGGGAAGGCACGGCCGTCGCCCTGGTCGGCGTGGTTGACCGTGACCACGGACGGCACCCGGTGCTTGTCCAGCCCGAGACGGATCTTGCGCAGGGTCGAGGCGGCGAGGGGCTTCATGCCCCGGGTGGGGCGGTCGCCGATCCGGATTCCGGGGTCGGTCCAGTTGATCGCACCGGCTGCGGGGCGTACGTACGGTTCGACGATCTGGTGGCGGCAGCCGGTGTTGGGGCAGCGGAAGTCGTACTGCTGCCGGTATTTGCCGATCTTCCGTCCGTTGCGCCAGGACTGGACGGCGAGGACGTCTTGTTCGCAGCCGGTGCACCAGGCGGGCGGGCGGACGTCGAGGTTCGGTGCGCGAAGCTCTCGGCGGGTGAAGACGATGAAGATGCGGTCCCGCCACTGCGGGGCGTGGGGGTTGTCGGCGGCGCCGATGTGGGCGGCGGTGACGGACACGATCTGGTGGCGGAAGCCGAGGATTTCCCAGGCGTGCAGCCACCAGGAGAACAGCGGCCAGGCGGTGGCGAACCGGGGGACGTTCTCGCACACGACGGCGTCGAAGTTGTGGACCTCGGCAGCGCGCAGGATGTCGTAGGCGGTGGCCCGGGTGCGCTCCCAGGCGGCGTCCTGGATGGGTCCTTCTTCCAGCAGGTCCAGCTGTCCCGGTGTGGGCGGGGGCTTGGGGCGGCTGATGCCATCAGCGGGGCTGCCCTCGGTGCAGATCGGGGAACCGACCAGGACGCGGGCCTTGGGCAGGCGCCGCATGTCGTAGTGGTCCAGGTCCACGCAGAGGTGTTCTGCCTCGGGGAAGTTGGCGGCGTGCGTTTCGACCGCGCGGGACCAGTGATTGGCGCCGAGGACGACGTCGAAGCCGGCCCGGCGGAACCCGTCGGAGTCCCCACCGGCACCGCAGAACAGATGGATCGACGTCGGGCGGGAAGTGGCGGAACGGCGCATCATCGGCCTGCCTCCCGCCCGGAGGAGGTGACACCGAGCCGGCCGACAGCCGAGCGACCGGTGGTGACCAGCCAGGTCGGGGCGGTGCCGGTGCCGTGGCAGGCCGGGCAGTGCGCGGTGATGGTGCGCAACTGTCCGGCGCGGTCGCGTCCGCCCAGGGTGATGGCGACGGACGGGAAGCCGTCGCAGTTCGGGCAGATCCGGGCAGCACGATTCGTGTGGTCGGGCATCATGGGAGTTCCTTCCGGTTTGCGTGATCGGGTAGGGGCTTGGCCGTCCGGGCGGCGGATACTTGGCGGTAGAGGCCGTCCGGAGGGCCGGTCACTTGCTGGGCTTTTTGGGGACCTTGACGGCGAGGGTGATCAGTCCGCCTCCGCCGATCAGCGTCGGCACGGCTGCCTTGACCGCGACGGCCGTGGTCGCGGCGACCTGCATGAGGGAGAGCACGGCGACGGTGGTGAGGTAGACCAGGCCGCTGATGCCGACGGTGGCTGCGAGGATCAGGAGCACCGGGCCGGTCCAGGAGCGGGGCGTGGTGTGGACGATGACCACGGACCGCGGGTCGGTGCCGGGGGGAATCAGGTCGGCCGGGACGTGTCCGGCGCGAAGTTGTGCATCGGGGCGTATCACGGTGGTTCTCCCTTTCGGATCAGGTCACTTGCCGGATTCGTTGATGACGTCGACACCGGTCTGGGTGCCGGACTCGATGGCGGGGCCGATGAACGTGTCGGCGAGGAGGAAGCCGCCGAGGAGGAGCACGACGATCAGCCAGGTCGGCGGGCGGAGCATCTTGATCCCGAAGTAGCCGACGAGAGCGACCACGGCGATCAGGGGCAGTTGAACGTTCACAGCCGGTCAGTCCTTTCCGGTGAGCTGGAGGGCGAGGGCATCGGCCATCGGGCCGGGTACGCCGAGGCGGGTGCGCAGGGTGTCGGCGTCGATGGGAGTGCCGGTAGCCGTGTGGTGCGTCTCGGCGACCTTGTGGGCGTGAGCCAGCAGCGCGGGAGGCACCGACACAGCCGGGGGCAGGGCCGGAACCGGAGCAGCTTCTCGAGCCGGGACGGGAACGCTCTGCTCGCGGGTGACAGCAACGTCCGGCGCCGAATCGGAATCCAGGACGGGAGCCGCCGAGGGCTCTGCAGGAGCCGAAGATGTCGGCGTGTGGACGAGGAGGGTGCCGCCGAGGAACGCGAGCGCGGGCCAGCCGGCCACCAGGATGCGCAGCCAGTCCGGGACGTTGTTCAGGTCGAGCAGTCCCGCGGTGGCGACGTTCGCGCCGAGTGATGCGGCAAGGGCGACGGCGAACCAGGTCCATGCCGCGCGGGTTGGGCTGCCATCGGCGCGGAGGATGCGCAGGCGTCGCCATGCAGCGACCAACAGCAGATCCACCGAGACGGGATAAGCCCAGGCTTTCCAGCCGTCCTGTCCGGCAGCTTGGGCGATGTCGTGCAGGTGGGCGAAGGACAGGGCACCGGCGATCACAGCCTGTACGAGCACGGCATCCGGGCGCACCTTGCGGGTCACGGGTCTTCACCTCCTTGGGAGTTGGGGCCGGGGCCGGGCGGGGCTCATAGGTCTGCCGCCCGGTCCCAGCGGGGGATCTACTCGGGGGCGTGGCCGGTGCCGAAGCAGGTCAGGCAGAGGGCTTCCTGCCGGTCGCTGCTCTCGCGCTTGCCGCGGGGGCCGACCTTGAAGGACTCCGAGACTTGACCGGTGGTGCAGTCCGGACACGGCTTGGGCTTGGGCTTGGTGGTTCGGCGGGTGGTGCGCTTCGCAGGAGTCACGGGGTGTTCTCCTTTCGGGCATGGGAGGGGTAGGGGCCTGGCGCGAGAGCGGTCACGCCGGCCGGTGCAGGGCAGGGTGGATCAGACGGTTTCCACGGCCCGGTCCCAGCCTTCGGCGGGAGTCGTGGGCTGCGGCCGGTAGGCGTCCAGTGCCGGGATCTGCGGGGTCAGGTGCGCGAACTCGCGGCACACCGTGGCGACTTCGCCGAGCGTCGTCCTCGGGGTGCGGATACGGGTCCAGCCGCCGGAGGAGTCGCCGGCGATCGCCGTTCCGGCCCGTTCGGGGGCGATGGCGGTAGCGGCGGCGACGGCGAGTTCGTTGACGTCGCCGAGGCCCATCTCCGCGGTCTGCTTGTCGTTGCAGCGGTGCACCACACGGCCGGTGAGCTGGGCCCGCAGAGCGGTTGCGCCCTTACCGAGTTCCGCGCCGAAGCGCTGCCCGCATACCTCGAGGTAGATACCGACCGCACGGGCCAGCTGGGCGAGGCGAACGAGCTGGGTAACCATGCGGTCCCGGCGGGCAGTGTCGGCCTTGGAGGTGATCAGGAACAGTTCAGCGATCTCATCGATCAGCACCACGATCGGGGTCGGGCGCAGGTGCCGGGGCAGACCCCAGATATCCGAGGTGATGTCCTCCAGCGGCGTGCCAGGCGTGATGCCCTGGTGCAGGCACAGCAGGTCGAACCGCTCCTCCATCTCCGCTACAAGCGCGTCCAGCAGCCCGTCTGCCTGATCCGGGGTGATGGCCAGTGCCGTGAGGCGCGGGGCGAACGGGGACTGTTCCACACCCCGCTTGCAGTCGATGCCCACCATGGCGACGTCCAGCGGCGCGAGCCCTTTGATCAGGCAGCGTTGGAACATCGACTTCCCCGACTTGTTCGCGCCCAGGGTCAGGCCATGCGGGATGTCCTGGTAGTCACGGACGAACGGCCGGCCGTCCTCCCGCAGAGCCACCGTCACCGACAGCGGACCCACAGCGAGCCGACGCGGCATCCGCACCCGATCCAGGACATCGAAGCCGGTCAGCCGCAACTCCACGACACCGGGCTTCAGCTCGGCCACGTGCACCGAATAGACACCCCAGGCGTGCCGCAGCCGTTCGGCAGACTTGACCACATCCTCCGGAGCAAGCCCGGCAGCCAGCCGCAGGCGGATACAGAGCCCTGTTGTCGTGGGGCGTATCCCGCGAACCTTCGGGATGCCGGGGCGAGCCACCGTGTCGCCGGCCGACAGCTTCTTGGCGAACACCTTCCACCACGGCGGAGCAACCGTCAGCTGACAGGCTTCCATCGTCGCCCGGTAGGAGGAGAACACCCGGTACAAGGCGGCCGGAAGACCGACCAGCGCCCAGTACACGGCCGGAGCTTTGACCCGGGCCACCAGAAGCAGAACGGCCACTATCACCGCCAGCGCTAAGAGCGTTCCTCCGCTCATGGCCGATCAGGCCTTGCCGTCGGGTGCGGCCGGAACCTGCGCGGCCATCACGGCGGTCGCCTTGAAGCTGATGCCGTGTCCGAAGTCGTTCTCCCACGGGGTGGCGGCCAGGCCGGGCAGAGCCACCGGCATGCCGGGGATCAGATCCGGCTGCACACCGTCCTCGGTCACCACGACGGTCACCGCGTCCGGCCGGCCATCCACGACGACGGCCACGTTCACGTTGAACAGCGTCTTGCCCTGCTTGTCGATCGCGATCTCACCGGTCTCCCGGTTCTTGAGCTTCTTCTCCGGAGCCTGGATCAACATCACGGTCATGGCCTCGGTCTTCACGGGGATCCTGCGCATCGCTTGTCTCCTGTGGCTGCGGTTGGTTGAACCCGCCGTATCGGGCGGTGAGATCAGGAGACCGCAGGAGGTGATGGACACATCACGGCCCGTCTGGACGCTTAGGGACGTCTGAGGTACCGTCAAAACGTCCTTGACGTCCCGGAGATGGCGGTGCGCGATGGCGAATGAACGGCTGAGGGCAACGATTTCGGCGAAGGGCGAGACCGTCCAGTCGGTTGCAATGCATGTGGGAGTGGACCCGAAGAGCGTGGAGCGCTGGATCACGACGGACCGCACACCGCACCGCGGGCACCGCTGGAAGGCATCGAGCTTCCTTGGTGTGGACGAGATCTATCTCTGGCCGTCGGTCACCAAGCAGGCTGAGACGGCGAGCACTTCGGAGCTGGTGACGTACTACCCGCACCGTGGCGCAGTGCCGGCCACCCTCTGGTCATCGCTCATCGAGCAGGCCACGAGCCACGTGGAGATCCTGGTATACGCCGGTCTCTTCCTGTTCGACAGTCACCCGGACTTGCCGGATCAGCTAGCGGACAAGGCCGGAGCGGGGGCGCAGGTCCGGATACTCCTCGGGGACCCGGACTCTGAGATGGTCCACCAGCGAGGGGAAGAGGAGGGCATTGGCGACGACCTTGCCGCCCGCGCTCGGATCACCCGTCGGTACCTCGAACCAGCCACTAAGACACCGGGCGTCGAAATCCGGCTTCACGACACGATCCTCTACAACTCGATCTACCGGTTCGACGACGACATCCTGGTGAACCCTCACGTCCTCGGCGCCCCGGCGGGACAGAACCCGGTGCTGCACTTCCGATACATCCCGGGAGCGCGGACATTCCGCCACTACATGAAGAGCTTTGACTACGCGTGGGACCTCGGCACGCCGTCGTAGGCAGGCCAGCGGTCATGCGACGCTGGAGCCATGGCCCGCATCGACTACTTCAACGACCCGAAGGCCCCCAAGGCGAACAGCATCGTCCCGTCCGTCACGGCTGTGGCGCTCAACGAGTCCGGCGAAGTGCTGCTGATCCACAAGACCGACAACGACCTGTGGGCACTGCCCGGCGGCGGAGTCGACGTCGGCGAGTCGGTCGCGGACGCCGCAGCACGCGAGACGAAAGAAGAGACCGGATTCGACATCGAGGTGACCGGACTGGTCGGCCTCTACACGAACCCAGCTCACGTCATGGCGTACGACGATGGCGAGGTACGGCAACAGTTCTCGATCTGCTTCACGGCCAAGATCACCGGAGGGGAATCGCGCACGAGCAGCGAGAGCAAGGAAGTCGCGTTTGTACGGCCAGACCGACTCGATGAGCTCAACATCCACCCATCGATGCGAATGCGGATCGACCGCGGATTGTCCGGCGAGGTCGATCCCTACATCGGCTGATCGCCGAGCCGGGACAGAGTCCGTGTGACAGCGGCCCCGAGATAGGGTCTCGCCTTGCTGATCGCCGTATGCACCACGCTGCCGGGTTCGTAGCGCAGGAGGATTTCGTCCATGCGTCGGTCGAAGTCGAATCGCTGGCCGGCGGGACCTGTGGTCATGTCAGCGAAGATCAGTGCGTCCAAGAGCGGAGAGTCCTCACGCTCGTACACGGCGAGCTCAACCGTGAGCCCACGTTGCTCAGCCTCGTACACCGCGCCGGAGTGGTGGGCGACGAGCCGCACCAGGCGGTCAGGAGCGCCGAGGGACGCTAGATACCGGGCACCGTCGAGCGGATGGAACCCAGTTTCGCGCAACTCTGGCGCGTACCCGATGTCATGGAGCCAGGCGGCAGCGACGAGGAGATCCCGCTCGCTCTCGGGCAGCACGCGCGATGCTTCGGCCGCCCGTGCGGCGACAGCCTGAGTGTGAAGCCATCGGTTCCCGAGGGGTGGCAACAATGACTCGGCCAGATCGGCCGCTCCTTGAGGCGTGTCCAGGCTGGTAGGCATGACTGGCACCGTAGCCCAGCTCAGCCGCAGTCCAACAGTCCGATCTCGCGCACTCCCCTGGCCGGAGCGTTGCGTTGCGTCAAGCCTGTACCCACGCCTTGCAGTATCGCGCAACCCGACCACCGCCAAAGGCAGGGGGCGCGCACGCAGCGAGGCTCCGCCCCAAGAAATCGTACGGCGGACCCAAAGTGGCTGCACCCGTGGTGCGCCGACGCTACATTTACAACGCCGCATTCTGCGAGGAAAGTTGCCTTTTGGCGTACTGCGGCCTGGTCACGCGGAGGGGGCGGCATGACCTCGTTGTCCATTGAGAGCTATGCGGCGATCGGTGGTCTCGTACTCGGGGCCGGTCTGAAGCCCGCTGTCGCGTTGGTGCGGGAGCGTTGGCGTGAGTTTGGGCGTAGACGCCAGTCTTCTGCAACCGGCTCGGTACGCGCTGTGGGCGGCCGTGCGTATGCGAACGGCGGCGCCATCGCAATGGGGGTGGGGGGGAATACGGTCCTCACGCACACTGTGTATACCCCACGCGGTCCGCTGTCCCGGACACAACTACTAGAGCTACTCGAGCTTGTGCGCTCCTTGTCGGAGCAGGGAGTTCTTCCTGGTGGGAAGCGCTCCGAGGAGGAACTGGCGCACTTGACGGCACTCATCGATCGGCACTACAGCCAAGAAGTCGATGATGAAGCTTCGCCACTCGCCGACGTCGGGCGGCATTTTGACGTGGAGTCATCAGGGTCGGTACCCCCAGATCTGCTCGAGATCACGGAGAACCAGGACACAGGGCGGGCCGTGAGGCACCTTGCCGTCGGATTTGACGAATTGTTCCGGGCGTTGGGCCCACCCCCTGATGGACTCGCCGAACTCGAACCGACCGGAAGTGGAGACGGGGGAACGGAACGATGACGCAAGAGACTGGGACCCCGTCCAGTCAGCCGAGTGGCCTCGAGATTGCCATGCAGTGGGCAGAACTTCCGGCTGAGCACCTTCAGGTGGCGCTGAGTGCTCTGGAGCCCCAGCTCAAGCGTGATCACGAATTGCGCATCACCCAGGATCAGCGTGATCACGAGTTGCGCATGGAGCAGGAACGGTCCGCGCGAGAGCTTCGGCTCGAGCAAACGCGCTTGGCTGCCGAAGAAGCCACTGCACGACGTGCCCACACGCTGTACCTGACAGGGCTGATCGCAGGATTCGTCGTGTCCGTCGGAATGCTCACTGGCGCAGTCATCGTCGGTATGAACGACCAGCCGTGGCTCGCCGCCATGCTGTCGGGTCCCAGTCTGCTGGCCCTAGCAACCCTGTTCGTGCTCCGTCGTAGCGACAGCGCAACGAGTCAATCGGTCGCCCGGGCACAGCGCTCGGCTCTCAACGCAGCGCAGCCTCCGGCTACCCCCGCAGTTGCCCCGGCCGATCCGGGGGCGGCTGGAGGCATCTGATCGAGCTGCCCTGTGCTGGCTCGGCCCAGCCCGTGGGCGGCAGCAACGGAGCTGGGGAACACGGCGACGGGGACGGAGCAGGCACGGTCAAGGGCAAGTATCTGGCCAGAACGCCATGGCTTCAGCGCGGTGTCCATCTCGCTGGACGGTGACTTGACGCGTGCCCCGGTCGAAGAAGACCACGGGCACTTTGTTCGGGAGAGTCACGTAGAGCTGATCATGTTCTTATCGCCTCCACACACCTCACGCGAGCTTCCACCACCTCGCCATGGTCCCGCAGATATGGCAACGGCCGATGCACACGGCCGCAAGACCGCACTCGCGGACAGACTTTCCCTACATCATCAAGGCTCGCTGCGCTCGCTGCCCGACCTGGGGGCCGCCGCCGACCAGCCGCACGAGACCAGTTCTGTCCCATGCTCGCCATGAGCCCGAGTGGCCCCAGAAGAGCTCAACGACATCAGCGCACCAGGCCCGGGTGATGAGGCGGACGCTCGGGAGAACACCACATTTGACGCATCGAGCGTCTGCTTTCCCGGCCTCCTGAACTGCGGTAGCAGTCTGATGCAGAGATCAGAGGGTGCCGCGCACAGCGCGGCGGCGCCGGCCGGACGCCGCCGCGCTTGCCCCTCCATGTCTTCGCCACCGGGGCCGCACGTCGTCGCCCGCCCGCGCCCACAAGGGGGCGAAAGGAACCAGGCCGGGGGTGGGGACGGACGGCTCCACGGCTTTACCCACCTCCCCGATCCGGGACCCGCGTCGAGCAAGAACAGGGGGCCACTCGGACACATTGCGGGCAGGGGACAAGCCTGCCCGAGCAGCCGGAAAGCGTACGGCCCCCTGATCATGCACGACCCCAAACCGGGCAGGACACCGACCAAAGCCCCTCCGCCGACCGTGATGTTAGGCGGGTGGTGGGCGCACTCCAACGTCAAATCCCGTAGTCGGCTCCTCCCAAAGCTGGGACACTTCCGGGACTACCTACAGTTTGGCGAGAAAGGACAGCCACTTGCCGAGCCGAATGCAGAAGACCGATCAACTGGTTACTGAGTTTCTGAGCAGGGCCGACGAGGAAGAACCCAAAGTGAGCAGTGCCGTGCGAACGGCAGCAAGACTTGCACGCTTGCGCAACGACTGGGCGAACCTTCTGTGGCTTGAGCAGGAGCAGGTTGGCGCCGCCGACAAGGAGGCCCTAGCTGATATCAAGCGGCAACTCGCTCCGCATTTTACTGTCGAGCAATGGAAGAAGGAGTGGGCAACATGCAGTGAACTGTATGTTGCCGAAAGGAAGGTTCGCCTGTTCGCAGGAGATTCTCTGGGTGAAAAATACGACTCCATGCTGGCGGAATCAGTCGAAGAAATCGAAGTTCGCGTGGAAAGCCTCGGAGACCAGATCAAAGCCTCAACGCCCCCGCCGGGGCTTGCTCCTGTTGACCTGTATTTTAAGGATCAAGAGTATGCGAAGCTTCGAACCGTGCTCTTGGCCCACAAGTCAGACGCCCAGAAAGTTCTCTCACGAATCAGAAGGCGAGTCTTCAATTACTTCCATTTCGTCGAGAGAGAAATCTTGCTCGGCCAGGTGAGCTCAGACATCTTTATGAGGAACCGTGCGTATGTCGACGCACGCTTGAAAACGATAGCGCCATCCGCTCTAGAGCAATTTGCTGCAGCTTATGAGCGATCGGAAGCGGGATCCAGTGAGGCCCTGAGTCATGCCCTCACCTCATGCAGGCGAATCCTTAAGTCGGTGGCCGACGCGCTATATCCCGCCTCGAAGGAGCCCGTCCTCTGCCTGGATGGCAAGACTCGTGTATTGAATAACGAGATGTACATGAACCGCCTTTGTCAATTTGCGGCGGGCCGGAGTAGAGGGACGAGTGTGAAGCTCGTCATCGAGGAAGTCGAGCAATTGTCTCGCCTGCTAAAGAGGTTGAATGAGCTGGCAAGTAAAGGGGTTCATGACGATGTTTCACAAGCCGAAGTCGAGCAATGCGTGATTCAGACCTATCTAGTAGTCGGTGACCTACTTCGACTGGAAGATGGGGAATCGGCAATTTCGGTCGAACCGGAGAACCGCTAATTCCTGGATTCCGACATTTCAGTCTGCGGGATTGGGTGAGAACCCTCGTAATTAAGGCATCACTGGACCGGCGGACTGTATACGCCGCAGCGTGCGTTTGACCAACCACCTAGAGCGCTCTTGAGGTGATTGTAAATATGCTGGTCAAACGGCACTCTATCCTTGGGTACGTTGGCGTAGCTTCCCCATTCGGTTAACTCGTCATCGGTTGCGTGATGAATGCAGTAGTTGAATCGGTCGTACAGAGGCGGGTCGTTGAAAAGGAACCAGAAATACGGGAACTGATCGGCAACGCTTCCTGTCAGCGCGCGAGCATCCTCCGTTCCTGCCTGACTGATGTATTTTGTCGGTGCATTTTCAATTAGTCCTGCAGCCTCCTCTATGAGGCCGGCTACGACGTAGCAGGTATAGAGGGCGGCAAGCAAGTTCGCCACCTCCGAGTACGGCTGCCTAATTCCGACGCTTGTGCCCCCCATGTGATAGTTGTCGCGATCGTGAAGACTGCGAGCAGCGTTGTGGGTTGGGTGTAGAAATTGCCCCAGAAATGTGTAATGCGCTTCAATTCGTGCGATCGTCGCCGCATCCACCAGTTCGTTCAACTCTAGACACTGCAGAAGTGCCTCATAGGAGAGGTAGTGCCTATAGCTCAGCTTCGCCTCGTCTCGGTGGCCCTGTAGGGCTGCAATCGTTTCCGGTTCATGCTTGTAGTACTGAAAGTAATCCTCATTGTCGAGACGCATTACGTCAGGGCGAAATTCCTGAAAATGGAAGTAGTGGATCGGAACAATAAATCCAGGATCCTCTCGGTCCTTGAGGCCTTCGAACACATACATTAGATGCCGCGTTGCGCGTCGATATTTCCGAACTTCGAGATAGCTAACTTCACCTTCGCTCTGCCTGATTCGGAGCTGTTCTTGCTCTTCTGCCAGGCGAGCCTTGAACTGGCCTGACGTCAAAGATGTGAGGTCTTGTAGTCGAAAGAATTTCGTTCCCCGGCATATGAGCATAAACAGCAGGTAGTGCTCCAGTAGAGACCGGTTTAGGCCGAGTGCATCAGAAGTCTTTCGATTATCTGCGAGTATTAGACAGCTCTCGGCTGTTTCAATACGAAAGTTGAGAAAATCGAGAATGTCATCGTACATGCCTTGTTGGACTTCACCTACGGAGATTTTGCTACCCCACTCGCCATATTCGGTGATCATGGCACGGGTGAGTCTATTAACCCGATCGGTTTCGGCGCCCAAGACACCTACTTCGCCGTTGCTTTTGTTCACGCTTCATCCCTTCTCGAATCAGGTGATTGAAAACTCTACCGGCAAGGCTGTACGTAGGGTGCGCAGTTGTGGAAAGCAGGTGGGACCGGCAGGTCGAACGCCTTCGGCAGGCCTGCAAGGCAGTGATCGTCAGTCTCTGACGTGGCCATGACTGTCCTTGGACGAGTACGCGTGCCCTTGGGCTACGACGCGCTGGCCATCTACGCCGGTGTGCCTCGGCCGCGTCGCCACGGTGACTTCCCGCTGCACGAATGGTGGCAACTCCCGGGGAGAGACAGGCGGGTGCAGGGCGGCGAGAGTGAACGCGGGAAGATCACGCAACTGTAGGTCCCCGAATGGCAGGATCGTTGCCACCATGTCCGGAGCTCCTCGGCGTGGTTCGCCAAGAGCGGTGCTCCCAAATCGATCGCACCTGTACCACTGGCCCGGCTACCGTCCTCGTATGGACGAATCGCTCTCGTTCGAGAGCTTCTTTGAAGGCGCTAGGAAGGCTGCGCAGAAGGCCATGGACGACCATGCCCATGGTGAGTACGACGAATTTGCTCTCCACGCTGGCGTCGCCATCGAGCGGCTCGCTAAGGCAGCCCTGGTGTCGAGGAACCCGATCTACATCCTGGAGATGCGGGGCAGCGTCGAGATGCTCTTCCACCTCGGCGGGCACCGTCGTGCGAAGAAGGTCCGCTCGGTGGGCGCGTCCGAGGCGATTGATCGGTGCAGGAAGCTCGACATTCTCGGTGATGACAAGAATCTGGATCTGTTGATCGATCTGCGCAACGGTGTCGCTCACAGCACCACCGGTGACCAGGCTAAAGGCCTGCTCCCAACCCTCGTAGAGACGGTGGAGGCGTTTCAGAAGGACCTCGGCGGCCCTCTAAACGTCTTCTGGGGCCAGTACAACTCCATGGCACGCCTGGCGGTGGACCGGAAGCGCAGCGAGGTCTCGCGGGAGGTCCAAGTCCGTATCCGTCAGGCACGTCACACCTTTAGTAAGCGCTTCGAGGGCCTTCCTGAGGGCAGCAGGGACCAGTTCCTCTCGTCGCAGGGGCAGTTGCTGCGCTACATGATGAGCGCCGACAGAGCAAGACTGCTCGTCAGTTCTTGTGTGAGTTGTCCTTCGTGCACAGGTTGGGCAGACGCGATCTTGAACTTGGTGGAGGAGGAGCGGGCGACCATGTCCCTGGTGCCTGGAGGGGTCGTGTGCTCTCTCTGCGGCCTCGCAATCGATGGCGTTGACGAGATCAAGGCGGCTGATCTCAACCAGGTCGACATCGCCGAAGGGGCAGATCATGTAATGCGGAGCGCCTACAGTCACATGACGGGCGGAGTCCTGATGCGGACGATCAGCGACGGCATCATCCGACTGAATCAGTGGGTTCCCTTGTGGCGTCACGAGATGACACTGCCTGACGGGTCCGTTTTCGGCGATCTCCGATTCTGAACGCCTGTCATGGACTCGTTTAGGGCAATGCTTGGCACTACGTGGCAGAGTCTGTAGCAGGGGGTGATCGTCGACTGACTCGTCACCGCGGCACGCACGACGACGAGCGAGGATGCATCCTATGGAAGTGATCAAAGGTTGCTGAAATCCTCCTAGGTCGGCGCTAGCGGTACGAGGTCTACCGATGTTGACGGAGGGCGCCCCGCATCTACCTGTCCTCCCGATGCTTTCGGCCTCGGCCATGTAGGGGGTTGGGGGCATTGCATTCCTGCCCTTCATGCAGGCGGAAGTCGACGAAGTCCGAGTATCGCGTGCACCGATGGGGCAGGTGTAGCTTGCGCCCGAGCGGCGAGGTCCTCCAGGTAGATCATGGTGAAGTTCCCCTGCCTTGCGCGCTCGCTGTAGACGTATGCGGCGAGCCTTTTCCATGTCTCGGTGATGAGCACGGCATACGAGCCCAGGACGATCCTTTCGTCGACTATGCCGTGAGCCACTAGTTTTCCTGCGTCGTCAAGGAAGAGTGCTACCCGCCGTATGTGCGCCTTTGGCTCGGGTGGTAGGGATAAATAGCCTTCGTCCGGCGGATATTGTCCTGCGAACTCTGACAGTAAGTATTCAATAGAACGTGAAAACTCCGGGTCTCGTGTATCCTTGAACATTTCGATGATGATCGGCAGCACGTTAGAATTATGCGCCAGTAGCAACTGTCGGCGTGCCACGGCGAGCGAGGTTATGAGGGTAGCAATTGACACGAGGAGCACCAGAATATTTAGCGCTAGAGAACTATCCATAACTGGATAGTAATCATGTCTCAACGGTCGTCACCGGCAGATGGGTTTAAACTCATGCCTTCTACGTACGCGTTTCTGCCCCGGTTGTGGACGTCACCACTTGCGCACTGGTGAACACCAGGCGAGCGAGAGACCTAGTGGTCGGCGCGACCTTGGAGTCCAGTAGGAGAGGGTAGCGTTCGAAACCGCGAGGCAGGTGCCGGCGGCGGTCGTGCCAGATCCGTGCCAGATCGAGCGGTCAGCAGCGGTCAATCGGGGTGCGCAGCGGTGCTGATGACGGCAGGTCGGCACCGAGACCTGACGTGGCGGTTGAGCTGCAAGGACAGTTCCGTGATCGCTACCAGGCTTACAAAGCAGATGTCGGCGGTTCGAAACCGTCCGCGCCCACCAGTGAAAAGGCCCCCAGCCGATCATGGCTGGGGGCCTTTGACATCCAGTTTTGACATCAGCGGGCACGGTGACTCGCGGCCGGGCCGCCTCTTGATCAGCCGGTCCATGTGGCTGACAGCTTCGCGCTGAGTGTCCTGGACGACGTGCGTGTAGATGTTCATCGCGGTGGTGAGCAAGGTGGCGCAGCCGTGCCGGGCATCGTGCAGCCGGATGACGCGGAGGCTGGCGGAGTCGGCGACGCGGGTGAACGAGCGCTACAGGTTCCGCGGCGCTCGATGGGCTGCCCGGTGCGTGTCGTGAAGACGTAGCCCGTCTCCTCCCAGCGGTCCCCGGCCACTCTGCGCCTCCGGCGCCGGCGCCGCCCCGTGGGGCCGCAGCGAACTCCGGCCCATGAGTCGAGCCCCGTACAAGAACCAGGCTCGGAACGCTGCCAGAAGCAGCTAGCGGCTGATCGATCGTGCCCCTCTCGTGCCCGTTCGACCGGGAAACAACGGGGAACAACGGTCGCTGGCGGCGGGATCAGCGGCATCGGCCCGGCCTGGGGCCGTTGCCGGCGACGGGGGCGGCTACACCGGTTCGAGAGCCTCGAAGAGGATCAACTGCTGGTGGCCGTGGACTTTGCCGGTGATCTGGTCGAGGTGCTGGCGCAGCCAATATGTATCCGGTTTCGCACGGAGGAGAAGATCGTACGTCGCCAAGTACGCCACCAAGGCGGCCGAGTCGACCGGAAGCCTTGACCGCCGCATCGGGAACCGGGAAGTCCTCGTCCTCCTGGGCGTGCCCGATCACCCCCGGCGTCTCATCGAGGCCTGCCTCGACCTGGCCCCGCTCTACCCCGATCGCAGGCTTGGGGCCTGGGCTCACATGCTCGGCTTCCGCGGCCACTTCTCCACCAAATCCCGCCGCTACTCCACCACCCTCGGCGCACTCCGCCAGATCCGCGCCGACTACCGCGCCGCCCAGGAGAACGACGCGCTCGGCGACCCGGACACGGTGCTGGTCCTTGCCTCCTGGGAGTACGCCGGCCACGGCCACACCCCTGGTGAGTCCGCCCTCGCTGCCTCCATCGCCCGCGACATCCAACTCAACCGCGAGACCGCCCGCGAAGCCCTGCAAGACCAACTCGCCCTGGAAGGGAGCAAGCTGTGAACGACCGTCTTATGACCGTGGCCCAAGCTGCCAAAGTCCTGGGTACGACTGAGCGGTTTCCTCGTCGGCTCATCGCAGAACGTCGCATCGTCTTCGTCAAGGTGGGACGGCATGTCCGCATCGCTGAAAGCGCGTTGGTCGAGTTCATCTCAAACAACACGGTCCAGCCGTTCATCAATCGTTCCCGGTTCGGGGCGGTTGCCTGATGGCGAACACCAAGGGCAAGCGCCGCCGGTTCGGCGCGGTTCGAAAGCTGCCTTCCGGCCGCTTCCAGGCTCGGTATCAAGGCCCTGATGTCCTCTTGCGTTCGGCCCCGGAGACGTTCCCCTCCCAGACCGACGCTGACCGATGGCTGGTACGCAAAGAAGCCGAGATTCTCGATGGCCGGTGGCAGAACCCCGACGAGAAGATCGTGTTCGGTATCTATGCCTCCGCATGGTTCAAGGAGCGGGACTACGCGGCAACGACCCGTGAGCGCAATGGAAGCGCCCTGCGTCTCCACATCCTGCCGACCTTTGGGCATGCCGTTCTGAGCGAGATCACGACCCCGCAGATCCGCCGCTGGCGTGCCGACCTCCTGGAGGCGGGTGTGGGTGAGCCGACGGTCGCCAAGGCGTATCAGATCCTCCGGGCGATCATGAATACGGCCGTGGACGACGGCGTGATTCAGCGGAACCCGTGCCGCATCAAGGGCGCAGGTACGGCGAAGACTGCTGAACGCCCCTTCCTGGAAGTCATGGAGGTCTTTCAGCTGGCCGAAGCCGTGCCTGGCCGTTTCCGCGTGCTGATCCTCCTGGCCGCCTTCACCGGCCTCCGCTTCGGTGAACTGGCCGCGCTCCAGCGACGTGACATCGACCTCAAGGCGGAGGCGACACCGGGCGTGCAACCGTTCGGGATCGGTAAGAGTCTAGCGATCGAAGGGCTGTTCTCCTTGAAGACACCGTCCGTTTGCCCGCGTCCCGACAGAGGTTCTCTCCATGCCGATGCCTCCACACAACCGTCGCGCCTCCCGTGCCGCTGTCGCCGCCCTCGGCGCTGCCGGCCTGATCGCGCTGGCCGCGGCTCCCGCCGCCTTCGGCGATGAAACCGCACCCGAATTGGTCATTGGAGGCATCGAGCCGATCGACGGGGTGAAACCGGGGAGCAGCTTCGATCTGCCGGTCACCGTGGCGAACAAGGGCACCGGGGCCGCCGAGAAGGTGTGGGTCTCCTACTCCGTCACCCGGGGACTCGACTTCGCGGAGATTCCCTCCAACTGCCGAGCACAGCAGGTCCCGTCCTACGACGAGATGCCCGAGAGGTGGATCGCGGTGTGCGCGTTCGACCAGGCGGTGGAGCCGGGCGTCGTCTACACGCCCGAGAAGCCTCTCCGTGTCAAGGCACTGGACCGCGCGCTCAACGACGAGCTGCGCGTGCGTGTCGGGGACGTCGATCCGGGGGCGGACGAGAACGGCACTCCGCCGGTGGCGGGAACCGCACCGGCGGTGGAACTGGTCGAGGGACAGGCCGGGAGCGAGGGGTCCGCGCGATTTGTCGATGTGCCCGTCACCTCCGTCAACACGGCCGACTACCAGGTGACGGGTGCCGCGTTGAAGGGGAGCGTCGGTGACACGGTGACGATGAAGGTGAAGTTCACCAACGCCGGGCCCGCCTGGGTTCTGACCAAGGAGGGGGACCGGCTCGTCAGGGTCATGATCACGCCTCCCGCCGGAACGTCGGTCGTCAAGCCCCACGGGTTCTGCGAGGCCAAGGGTGAGGCGTACGCCTGCGGCACAAGTCAGCGGTCGGTCAATGAGGGCGGCCGAGAGACCTACACCTTCGAGCTGAAGATCGACAAGCGGGTGGCGGACGCCAAGGGCTCGGTGGCGCTGAGCACCGAGGCGCGGCCGTTCGACCCCAACAAGGCCAACGACAAGGCCGACATCACGCTGGACGTCACGGGTGAGGGGTCGACCGGCTCGACGGGCAGCTCGACCAATGGCTCGGACGGCTCGGCCGGCGGGTCGTCGTCGACCGGCGACGACGGGACGACGACGAACGGCGGCAACCTGGCAGAGACCGGCTCCTCGACGCTGCCGATCACGGGCGCGGCCGCCGCGGCGGTGGTCACGGGTGCGGGCACGCTCCTCATCGTGCACCGCCGCCGGGCCAGAGTCTGAGCTACCGTCCGACGCGAGCGGTGGTACCCGACCCGGGCCTCTGGTCCGGGACCTCCGCGCTGCCTTGATCGGTGGCGCCTCAGGCGGTTCCGGGGTTCCGAGCCGGCTTGTTCAAGTCCGGGCGCATCTCCGGCAGGTCGTGCTGGTCGACGAGCCCGGACTGATCGAGGTATTCGGCGACCGTCGACGTCCAGGCCTGCCTTCCGCAGAACCTCAATATGGCCCTCCCACGCCGGCTGCCGCGCGTGCGCCGCGTTGACCCGAGGAAACACGACTACCGGGACGTCGAGGGTGCCCGGCGCTTCGCCTACCTGCGTGAGGGCTTGGTTGTCGGCGATGCCCGTCGCGAGCTTGGCGGCGTAGTTCGCGCTTGCGGGCGCGACGACGTAGCAGTCGGCGACCGGGTGCGGACCTCCCACCGCAAGGTCCGGGCCCGCGTCGAGCACGCCTTCGCGCGGATGAAGGCATGGAAGATCCTTCGTGACTGCCGTCTGAAAGGCGACGGTGTTCACACCGCCATGCTCTGCATCGCCCGGATGCACAACCTCGCCCTCACGGGGTAACTCCCGCCCCATACGAGACCAGAGAGGCCCAGGGGAGGCGGCTCCCCACCTCCCCGGCTCGGAGAACGCTCAGTCGATACAGAACTCGTTGCCCTCGATGTCCAGCATCGGGATGCACGACTCGTTCTCCTCATCGGCATACAGCGTTTGCACGTGGGTGGCGCCGAGCGCGACCAGTCGTGCGCACTCGGCTTCGAGCGTGGCGAGGCGCTCGTCCCCCACGAGCCCGGTGCCGACCCGGACGTCGAGATGCACCCGATTCTTGACGATCTTGCCTTCGGGGATGCGCTGGAAGTACAGGCGCGGGCCCACGCCTGAGGGATCACTACAGGCGAACCATGAACCCTGCTCCTCAGGAGGCAGGGTACGGTTGAAATCGTCCCAGGTGGCGAACCCCTCCGGTGGCGGCGGTACGACATACCCCAACACCTCGCACCAGAAACGAGCGAGGCGCTCAGGTTCTGCGCAGTCAAAGGTGACTTGGAACTTCTTGATCGCTGACATCGGCGCACCGTACCGCGTACCAGGGGGACCCTGCCGCTCATCTCCCCAGACCGATCCACCCGTCACCCGTCGCGCCCTGGGCCGCCTTGGACACCAAGTGACCAAAGCGGGCGGTCCACGAGAACGACGCGACCGTGGCGACGGAGCACCCCAGTGGTTTCCAGGATCCAGTCCTGACCAACCACCTTCATGCCAGGACCAGTTGCGGGTCAATCCTTAGGCTCACCGTTCCGCAGCCCCGTATCGGTCCGTCCCAGGGCCAGCAGTACAGCGAAGAATTACAGCAGTCACACCGACTACCGACAAACCGTGGCTGATCCCTACGGGGCGCGTTTTCGGCTCTGTCGCGGATCTTGTGACGTTTGCTCGGCGGCGAGGTCGGTCGGTCAATTCCGTACCCGGCCTGGTGGCGTGGCTGGAAGGTGGTGGTCGTTGCCCACGTCGGGATCGGCTGCGCCGCGACTGGTGCTGGTGCCGGTGCCGGTGCCGGTGCGGGGTGCGCGGGTCAACAGCGTGTGCTGGACCAGGTGTCGAGTCTGCTCCAACACTCGTTGCGGCTGGTGAGCCGTGTCGTGCCGCCGAAGCACAGTTACTCCCAAGCTCAGGGCGGGTACACGCCATATGCTCAGTGGATGTCTACGGAAGAACCCGGGGTCGTCTGGGCCCTGGAGGGGTTCAGCAAGACGGACGACCTGTTGCGCACCGAGCACCCCATCAGCCGCGAGCAGATCCTTCAGCTTCGCGAAGTGATCAAACCGGACGCTGACGACCCCTGGATGCTGCACTGCTACCCCGTACCGGTCGAGGTGTGGCCGGCAGTAGAGGCGATCCTTCGATGCGGGCCGCCCGACCCCACGCTTGACTGTCTAACGGGGGCCAGCGCCGCGACCGGTGCCGGTGCTGGTGCAGAAGACGACCCGAGCGCAGAGCGGTCTGACGTCCATCGGTGACATCAACAGCGCTGGACAACGGCAGCGTTGAGCGGCTGTCCCACATGGTGGGCGTCGACGGGAGCGGCCGGGCTTCTGTCCTCGGCGGGATGTGGATCTGGTAGCAAAGCGGCGTGCGATCCGGAGTGGCCAACCAACTCGCCCCATCTCGCTCCTCAAAGCGGGTGTCGCAGGTTCGAATCCTGCCGGGAGCGCCGAGAAACGCCTGCTCAGAGGCTCTTTCGTCAGGCGGACGGGAGGGCCTCTGTGCGTGGAAGGCGGGGGAGTGTCGCGCGAGGCCCCACCGCATCCCAACAGCCTTGGCGAGAGCGGGACTCTAAGATCATGGCCCCAACGTCATGGCTCAACCCGCAGGTTCACAGACTCCGACTTGCCGGAAGCCTTCGGGCCATGATCGCTCGCCCCGAAGCAGCTCCTTGCCCCTGTTAGCGGGACGAGTTTCCGAAGTGCCGGAGAATCGAAGGGAGTTGCAGGACCTGGACGCTACGTTGAGGGCATGACCTACGTAGAGGACAAGCCCGAGCCCATCAGGCCGCAGCAGTTCCACGAGACGCCCGGCCTGGCGGATTGGCGGGTAGTAGGCGAGGGGGCATGCGCCTACTACCGCACCGGGGCGTTTGCCGTTGGCGCCCGGCTTGTGCAGGCGATCAGCGAGTTGCCAGGCGTGGGAGACGGGCACCCGGACGTCGACCTGAGGTGTGAGGGCGTGACCGTACGGCTGATCACGATCACGGACGACTACTACGGGCTGACCGCGCGACACGTCGAGCTGGCCCGGCAGATTTCGGCAGTGGCACGCGCCCTGGGCATACCGGCCGACCCGTCTTCGGTGCAGACCGTCCAGGTCACTGTTGACGCCCTCGTCGGTCCCGACGTAGTGCCATTTTGGCGTGCCCTGCTCGGCTACCAGGACCGCGCGAACAGCGGCGAGGACCTGATCGACCCGCACCGCCGCGGGGCACCGTTCTACTTCCAGCAGATGGAGGCACCGCGCCCGCAGCGCAACCGGGTCCACGTCGACGTCTGGGTGCCGTACGACCAGGCCGAGGGACGGATAGCCGCCGCGCTCGCCGCTGGCGGTCGCCTGGTAAATGGTGCCGACGCTCCGTCGAACTGGGTGCTGGCCGACCCCGAGGGGAACGAGGCGTGTGTCGGTGTCGCCGGGCCGCCGCACGTGAGCGAGTAGGTCTCCACGTCCCGCCGAACCGGCAGGAGATCTGTCAAGGGGGAGTCGGTCGGCTGACATCAACGGCTGACACCAACAGGTGCGGACAGCGCCGACCAACACCGAAAGAGCAACGGACGATCAGCCATGGTGACCGGCCGGTTGACCGACGTCGCCGACTCCCCATGATCGACCTGATAAGGATGAGAGTCATTGAGACTCCACCAGCCTCGGAGCACGTCTTGTGCGTCTCTGAGCAACAGCCGGGCGCCGCAACCCTGCTCAGCGGCGACCGTCGGGAGGGCCTTCTCGTTTCACATGGGCGATCACGGCGGAGACGGGGGCGGTCACAGCGAGGCTCCCCACCATGACCATCCCCACGCCGACCATGAAGAGGCCGCTGGAGTCGTCCGACCAGTCGTAATAGGCAGCAACGGTCAGGCCGATCGGGATGCCGAGCACAGCGCCTGCGATGTAGCGCCGGGATGCCGCCCAGTACAGCGGCCCCAGCAGAGTCAGCACCAGCCCGATCACCTGCCACGCCTCGTACGGGCCGGTCGTCGTACCGTCAGGTTGCACGTCACGATGCTGGTCCCAGCCCAGCCAGGCAGCCCAGACCGCTAGTGTCACCACAGCCAGCCCGAGGATCGTCGACAGCTGGAGAACGAGTTTCGGTAGTCGTTGTTGCATGGCTCAACCATTCCGGCTCAGCCCATGACCGACCAGAGCGCAAGTACTCAGCTCTGCCCGAGTACCTCCGCTCTGATATTGGTCGGGCTTCGGAAGCTACGGTCCAGACGCTGCTCAGAGCGCCGCCGGACGGCAACGAACGGGTTGGGCCGATTGAGCGCCGAGCAGCATCCGTGCGACCGCGTTCCGGCTGTTGGCCGGCGGTCCAACCCTGGGCCGTCTGGGCCGTCCGATGTCGCTCGGCCGTGGCCAAGGACGACCAATGACGACCGGTCAGGAACCGTCGACCTGCCCCAGGCGCCGCGAGAGGCCTGGGTACCGCGATGTCCAGCAAGAACCAGGGCAGGGAAGACAGACCTTGAGTCGGCCATTGAGATGTTGAGCGCGGCAGGCATCGTCAGTGGTGCCGCCTGGAGTGCGCGCAGCATCAGCACTGGATCGAACACCCAGGGGTGGGACATGAAGGGGCCCGAGCGGTTCGCACTGCTGCGGATCACCGGCGAGTGCGGCAGCAGTGTCGTGGTCGAGTTGAACGACTCGTACGCCCCGGGCATCCCGGACGTGAAGGGGCATCTCCTGGTTCACAACGACTTCGTGTCCGGCGTCCACGACACCTATGTGGAGCCGAGAGACCTGGCCGGCTGGGCACACGTATTGGACCAGGTCGCCGCGGGGCACGACGCAGTCTGGCGCGGAGCTGGGCGAGTCGCCGAGATCGGCATCCGACTGGACTGGCGGGAGGACGACCACGATCGGATCACGGTCACCATTGCGGACCAGCAGACCACCAGGCCGGCCGTCTCCCTCACCATGGACCGCGGCTGGATCGACGAGCAGCGTGTCCTGCTGGAGAGGCTCCGCGCCGTCTGGGCGCACCTGATCCCCGCGCACTGAGGAGTTGCGGCGGGGCCCACTCGGCCGGACCCAGGGGTGACCACCGACTGGGCGGCAGAGGACCGCCGCGTGCGGGCGGAGGACCGGAGCGCGGCCCGTTTCAGTCGTTGCAGCCGGGGCCGTTGCGTGGGTTGACGCAGCGGTTGATTCCGGGGCCGCCATTGTTGGTGTTCCTGCCGAGTCCGCCGTCCAGGGCGTCGTTGCCTGCGTCACCGAAGAGCCGGTCGTTGTCCTCGTCGCCGTTGAGCCGGTCGTTGCCCCTGCCACCGCGGAGCTCGTCGTCGTGCCTGCCACCGGAGATGGTGTCGTTGCCTTCGTCGCCGAACAGGTCGTCGCCGTCTGCGCCACCGGAGAGGGTGTCGTTGCCGGTGTCGCCGTGGAGGGTGTCGTTGCCTGCGTCACCGAAGAGCCGGTCGTTGTCCTCGTCGCCGTTGAGCCGGTCGTTGCCCCTGCCACCACGGAGCTCGTCGTCGTCCTCGCCACCGGACAGCCAGTCGTTGCCCAGGCCCCCGAGGAGCCGGTCGTTGCCCGAGCCACCGGAAAGCTCGTCGTTGCCCAGTACCCCGCGGAGCTCGTCGTTGCCCGAGCACCCGCGGAGGTCGTCGTTGCCGAGGCCTCCGAAGAGCTGGTCGTTGCCCGAGTCGCCGGACAGCTGGTCGTTGTCGGCGTCACCGTTGAGGGTGTCGTTGCCCGAGCCTCCGCAGATGAGGTCGTTCCCCCCGAGTGCGTAGACCGTGTCGTTGCCTCCGAGTGCGAAGATCACGTCGTTGCCGGGGGTCCCGACGATGATGTCGTTCTTGTTGGTGCCCACGATGGTGGGGGTGGCGTCCTCGCAGATCGAGCTGGTCGAGTGCATGGTCGTCGTCAGTGTTCCCGGTGTGGCGGCCTTGGCCGATTGACTCACGGTTCCCGATGCGGCGGCCGTGGTCGATTGCCTCATGGTTCCCGGTGTGGCGGCCGTCGTGGGGGTGGACCAGACGAACAGTCCTCCGATGACGAGGGCGATGACTGCGGGCAGGGAACGAGCACTGGCGCGGCGTCGGCCGGAGGATGCAGCCGGAGCCGTCATCGGGCGGTCGTCGCCGGAGGGGCGGTGCTCGAACATGGCTCGACTGTCTCCCGAGGTGAGCTGTGCAGCTGTCTCTTTACAGACAGTCACACTCTCGCGCGACCCGCCCGCGCACGAATGAGGCAACGGAATTCATCCACGGGCATTCCTCGCAGGTCACGGCCGGTACAGCGGGCCGCCATGACCACCCCTTCGGCCGCCACCCCAACGGATCCGTCGGGAGAGCACTGGCCTGCCCGGGAGGTGGACCGCCCCGCAGAGGCTACGCGGGTCGGCAGGACGATCGCTCGCGGATCGCGGTCGCGACTCACGACACCGGGCACAAGCTGACAGCCGCCGACTTGGATCTGGCCGCGCGGCCTGGTGCCATCGCTGCGGCCCACCGGTCGACGCCGCTCGACTGAAGCTGAACGCGCCGACGCCCCCTGCTTTGTCTCACTCGGGCAGGGGGCTCCGGCAAAGCCCTTCCGACCTCGACGCCGTTGGTCTCGCACGGTGCGGTGGGACTCATGGCGTCGGACCCGGGCGAGTACGAGAAGGCCGTGGGGGCCATGTGCCCGTCTTGTGACATGCGCAAGTCCCGGGGACGGCGTGCCGCCGGCGTGCCTGCCACTCCGCGGCCAGGTCGGCCGAAGCGGTCGTGGGTCCGGTCAGAAGCCCGCCGCCTCTTCAGTGGCGGCGGTGCCGGAATGTGCAGCTCACAGGGGTGGTACCGCCAACCAGGCGGGGCTTTCGGCCGGTCCGGCACGGTGTCAGGCCCAGGGCGCGGTCCGCCCGCACACTGGTGGCCTCGGAAGCAGGAGGGAGAGACCGTGGACGACCTCAGCCCTCAAGGGGGCCGGAAGGACGCAACCCCGGGCGGTCGCGGCGCCCCTGCTCAGCCGGGAGTCATCGGCATCGGGCTCGCCGCCGTGCTGACAGTCGCACTGGCACAGGGTTCCTGGCAGTGGTTCGCCACATACATCGGACTGACGCTTCTTGCGCTGATCTTCTGCTTCTATCGCCTGCCGGCGTGGACGCCTGGCCTCCGCTCTGCGTACGTCGCAAACCTGGCGGCATATTCGCTCGTTGTGGGCCTGTGCGTCGCGATCACGCTGGCTCCGATGCTGCAGCGCTGGGCGTGGTTGTTTCCGATGCCAGGCACCCGCCGCGGGTGTCATGAGCTGGGCAGGTACGAGAGCGTACGCGTGGAGGAATCACTGGCGAACCCTGCCGGTCGCGAGAGTTCCGTCCTCGCTTTCGCACAGGACATCCACCGCCATGCCGCCGTTGCCGACTGCCTGGCAGCCACTACAACCCTGTGGCTGCCGGTGTATGCGCTCGGGGTGGCCGTACTGGTGGGCCTGGGCACGTGGTTCTTCGACCGAGCTCGGGCGCAGAGGGACACAGGGCGCACGTGACGTCGACCGCGTAGCGCCGGCCCCGTCCCCGCGTTCCACGAACAGCGTTGCCCAGGCTGCCAAGCAGTGCTGCCGGCCCGGTACGGCAGCTGTCTGACCGGCGGCTGCCTGGTGAGGCGGTCCGTCAGGCTGCCCGGGAATTCGCATCCTCGATGCTCGGAAGCGCCGACAGAACGGCGCTGAGCTGTATGGAGTCCTTGCACGTCGCCTTGCGGCACCTGCTCGCAGAGGCGGGATCGGGTCCGTGACCCTACGGTGGTCTGAGAGCGCCGTCGAGTGGGGGAGGCGGTCCGGAGGAGGCCGTGATCCGGAGGAGGCCATGATGGAGGAGCATTTCGTCTGGATGACAACGCGCCGCATCAAGCCGGGAATGCTGGAGGACTTCGAGAGGGCATGGCGGCCGGCCTCCCACCCTGAGGGCATGCGCCGCGCCTACGCGTACTGGTCCGAGGACGGGCAGGAGATCATCGGGGTTTCGTTCTGGGAATCCAAGGAAGCGTGCGACGCCTGGAGATCCTCGGAGGCAGAGGCGCGGCGGCGGGAAGCCATGGCTCCGTGCATCGTCGGGGAGCAGGAAGCGTTCTACCGTGGCCGCGAACTTGTCGTCCCGTCGCGTTCCTGAACGTGGATGCGTGGGGTCGGGCCGCTGAAGGATCCAGTGAGACCGGATGAGGGCATGCCGACCCATGGGAAAGGCTCCTCTGGTCCGCGTAACGGATCTCGGTGACGGTGACGAGGGTTCGTGACCAGGGGCTCACGTCATGATGGTCGATGCGCGCTTGCCCTCAGTCCTAAGAAGCCGTTGCCATACCGATCATGGGGTCTGTCGATCGAACGGGAGTCTCGATCGGGTGATCGCGGGCCTGCCCGGCATGAGAGCAGGGCCTGG